>NZ_JBQTCX010000027.1:0-60712 GCF_052663115.1 Niallia yueguangensis | reverse complement strand
AAGGGTTATAAACGTTTATTGTTGACGTTTTGTTTGTTCAGTTTTCAAAGAGCAATTTTTCATTCGCTTCAGAAGCGACTTTATTAATTTATCACATCGTTTTAAGTAAGTCAATATTTTTTTATTATTTTTTATTAACTTTTTATTTCCCGTCGAAGTGACGCTTATTAATATACCAAGCAAAGAAACATAAGTCAACATATTATTTCACTTTTTTTCTACATATTTTTTATTTCTTATAAGATACTGCAAACATTCTTTTGGAGAAGCCACCCTTTTAAATAAAGAAAATAGCTCCTGATACCTTTCCATCATTGCATTTTTTACATTATTATCGATTCTTTCATCATTCAGATCAAATAATATTTCATCTAACTCTCTTTTAATTAAATACTCTATTTCTTTTACTTCTTGTTGATTTAATATTAACCCTAACACGACTGTTCCTCCTAGATGCCAATAATATGTAAGATTCTATTCATTTAAATTTAGGCTGTTTTCGTATAGATTTAAATATTAGGTCTCTGTATTATTGCCATAATCCCAAGTATTATGAAATCTTTTTGTCATTTTCTTTCCTTGAACTTCATAAAATGGGACGAGGAGTAAATGGAGCGGGGTGAGAAATAAATGAATAAATTTTATGTGCTTAACGGAAAGTCTTTAAAACAATTAACATTAATCATTGTTGTTTCTTTTTTTACTGCTTGGTTTTTGTATATGGAAAATATCGTACATATACCTGTTTTTTCTTCATCGAATGGTCCAAAAGCTGTTTATAAAGGGGAAAAAGGGATTGCACTTACCTTTAATATTAGCTGGGGTGATAAAAAAGCAGAACCTATTCTTGATATTTTAAAAAAAGAAAAGGTCACGGCTACTTTTTTCCTTGCCGGTTCATGGGCAGAACAGCATCCAGATACAGTAAATAGAATGATAAAGGAAGGTCATGAAATTGGCATTCTTGGTTATAATTATGTAGATTATTCCGAACTAAAAAAAGAAAAAATCACCCAAGACCTTTCAAAAGCTAAAACAGCATTTGATAAATTAAACATAAAGGATATTTCCCTTGTAAGAGCCCCAACTGGACACTTTAATCAAGAAGCATTATACGTTACACATCAATACAATTATACACTTGTACATTGGAGCATTGATTCAAAAGATTGGACAAATCCAGGTATAGCTACCATTATGAAAAAAATTTCACCAGCAAAAAAAGGAGATATTATTTTGCTACACGCTTCAGATTCTGCCAAACAAACAGCTAAAGCTCTCCCTCAAATAATTGAGAAGTTAAAAGATAAACATTTAAAATTTGTTTCCGTTTCTGAGATGCTTTCCAATGCTCAATCAAAATCAAAAGAGATTAATTAAAATAATTTTTTAACCAACATGCAAAAAATTAGAGAACGATGCTAATTTTTTGCATGTTGTTTTCGTTTAAGGAGGAATAATATTAAAAAAAAGCAACATTCTACTTAATAGGAGCTATTTTATGAAAGGGGCAGAAAACGATGCTGAAAAAAAGTGTTATCGTCTTGCTTTTATCTATAGGAATATTAAGTGGATGTACGGATGGCGAAACTTCTCCTCAACAAATGGATTATGATCAAACAAAGAAAATGATTGTGGATATATTAAAAACGGATGATGGTAAAAAAGCGATTCGGGATGTGATTGGGGATGAAGAAGTTAAACAAAATTTAATTATGAACGAAGAGTCCATTAACCAAACAATTGAAAAAACATTAGTGTCTAAAAAAGCGGCAGATTTTTGGAAAGAAAATTTTAAAGACCCTAAATTCGCCGAAACGATGGCTAAAAGCATGGAAGAAGAGAATAAAAAGTTAATAAAAAACTTAATGAAAGATCCAGAATATAGAAAGATGATGATCGAGCTGCTGCAAGATCCAGAACTAGAGTCAGAAGTGAAAAAAATTTTAAAAAGCACCGAGTATAGAAAGCATGTTGAAAATGTATTAAAAGAAACAATGGATACACCGGAATTTAAAAAGAGATTTCAGGATTTATTGGATAAAGCAGCGAAAGAAGCCTCTTCAAATGAAAAAACAGGAACTAGTAAATTTTAAAAAAGCTTTTCAGGCTGAGAACTAGCCTAACAAGACTAGTTCTCCTTAATCCCCTATTCTAATGCTGCAATTATTTTTTCAGCTATTTCTGTATATTTCCGACCTAATAAGTGGTCTTCCTTATATACTGATGGAGCGAAATCATCTACATTCAAATCTGGCTGCGCTAAAGGTAATTGTCCTAATAGAGGAACATTTAAATCTTCTGCTAACTTGTTTCCTCCTCCTTTTCCAAACACATATTCCTTTTCGCCAGTTGTTTTACTTTCAAAATAGGACATATTTTCAATTACTCCTATTATTGCATGGTCTGTTTTTATTGCCATTGTTCCTGCCCTTGCTGCAACAAAAGCAGCTGTAGGATGTGGTGTCGTCACAATAATTTCTTTACTAGAAGGAAGCATCGAATGCACATCTAATGCAACATCCCCAGTACCCGGCGGCAAATCTAAAATGAGATAATCTAATTCTCCCCACTTCACTTCCCCTAAAAAATTAGCTAGCATTTTACCAAGCATCGGCCCTCTCCAAATAACCGGAGAATTATCTTCTACAAAAAAGCCCATTGACATTACTTTTACGCCAAATCGTTCGACAGGAATAATTTTTTCCTCTTGAACTTCCGGACGTGTGGAAATCCCCATCATATCAGGAATACTAAAACCGTAAATATCGGCATCTAGAATACCTACTTTTTTCCCTAACCTAGCAAGGGATACCGCAATATTTACAGATATAGTCGATTTTCCGACCCCGCCTTTTCCACTTGCAATCGCAAGGTAGACAGGCGTCTTTTTCGTCTTTTTTTCCTCTGTACTAAGTATTTCTTCCACTAAACTTTTTGAAAGTTCTGTAAATCTCAACCCGACACTTTCTATCCCGTTTTCTTTTAAGGTAGAAACAATATGTTCTTGTAATTCAACCTGAGCAGGCGAACCTAATTTGGCAACAGCTACTTTTATACTTGCATGCCTTTTTTCTTCATTCCATTTTATATCTTTAATGGAATTTAACTCCAATAATGTTTTATGTAAAAAAGGATCTATCATTCGTTCTAATAGATTTTCTATTTCATCTTTTGTTAGCATGACAATCCCCCTTTTTTATAATGGCTGTTTTCGTATAGATTGTTGCTTTTAAACTCGCAGCCCGAATACACTTCGCTTTCCGTGGGCGAGCGTCGAGCCTCCTCGTCGCATTCGCTCCTGTGGGGTCTCGTCTTTCTCGTGTTCCCACAGGAGTCTACGTGTATTCAGTCTGCTAAGTACTTCTTCTCTCATTTTTTTTACGTAAAAAACAACAAACTTTGAGAAAACAGCCTTTATAATAGTATAACATATATGAATTTAGAGATTATCTTTTCACAAATATGAATTATTTCCCGTGAATATATAACTAAAAAAAGAGAGCATTCCTCTCCCTTTAGTCTTTATATTCTATTGGCTCTTCGTCGGTAAAATAACGGTTAATTCCTTTATATACAGATGCAGCTACCTTGTTTTGATAATCGTCTTTCATTAAATTTAATTTTTCTGTAGGATTGGATAAAAAGCCAATTTCAACTAAGGCACCTGGTTTGTTTGCATGTTTTAATATATAAACGCTGCCAAGCGGTTTTGCTCTTCTTGTTGTATTTTCCAAATTTTCGATCAATTCGTCTTGGATAAACTTTGCCGCTGCTTCGTTTTCTTTTATTTGGGGAGCATAAAACGTTTGTGCACCACTCCACTTAGAGGAAGGAATAGCATTTAAGTGCACACTTAAAAAGAAATCAGCATCTGAGTCATTTATGATCTTTAATCTTTCTTTTAAATCTTCTACTTTTCGATTGCGATAACCTTTTATATTCTCACCCGCCAAGTCCTTATCTTCTTCTCTTGTCATAATGACGAGCGCTCCTTGCTCTTGCAAATAATCCCTAATTTTAAGTGATACTTTTAAAGCAATATCTTTCTCTAACACATCGTTATCTCCTGCTCCGCCATCAGGGCCTCCATGTCCTGGATCGATCACAATAACCTTTCCAGTTAACGGCAGGTTCCACGCATCCCATGAATCATTATTTGAAAAATCATATTGTAAAATAAAAAACAGGAGTATTAATCCGATTGTAAATATGCTTATCTTTAATTTTTTATTCACTGTTCTAGTCAATCCCCCCTGCCCGTCCTTACTTTTACTATATGGGACAAGGGGATCGTTTAGAACTTAGAACTACAAAACCATTTTGACAAACTTCGGGTGGAACTACCTTTAATGAAGTCTTAGTTTTCGTCTCTTTTTTGCTTTTTCAAATCCTTCGTTCCACCATTCATCAACAAATTGTTCACATAAGTAGAGCAAGGATTCATCTTTGCTGCTTTCTTCACTTCCCCAATATAGAAGAAAATGAAACAGCGTATCCTTTAAGTGCTTATCTTCATCAAAACATCTATTTTTAATCGATTCCAAAGTTTCTCCGTATTCGCTGAATTTACTAAAATTTGCACCCAGCAGAAATGCTTCAATCGCTACATCATAGCATGCCTCTTCAATTCCTGTATCCATGATCATACTTGACGTTAAATGAGAAGACCCAAAATAACGGGCTACTCTTTCTTTTAAGTCTTTTATCGAAATCTCCCTTAATACAGATCTTTCGTATTTCATTTGTTTTTGTCTTTTTTTCGTATCAAAGGTTGTTATAACTGTCACTTTATTTCTCACCCCTTAAAATTAGTTTTTAACTAAACTTAAGGAGCAATACTATCTGGATATTACTTTCGATAACCAATTAATAAGGATGTTGCTAATTTTGGAAGATCTTATTTCATTTCTATTTCCAAAATTCTCTTTGTATACCAAATGTAAAATACATCTGCTTTTTCTAATGGAACATCCATCATTTTTGTATGTACTAATGGTTTGGAACGATTTATCATTTTAATGGTAGCAAGACCAAATTTTTTCTGCCATTTCGTCCGTTTCACTTCAATCTCCATCACTTTACTCCGTTTTGTGATAAACAAAGATGTCTTTAAGCTGCCCGATTTCATTTGCACAAATTCATTATGGATAAGATATCTGCTATTACGATAATCAAATACCCGAAGTGCGTAGATGATGCAGAATAAAAGGATTGATACATACCATAATGAAGGCTTAAAGTAAAAAACAGCTGCAGTCCCAAATATCCAAATAAAACTCGGCTCTAACATACGTGCAAGAAAAGCCTTTTTCGAGAGCTTTTCCATTGATTGTTCTACTTTGTATTCTGGCAATAGTTGATGTATCATCTCATAAGCTTTATTTATCGGTAAAAAGGGATATAAAGAATTGGTTTTCAACTCTTCTTCTCCCGTATCTCCTGTACTTATTAGTTTCACTTCTGCTAGCTTAAACAATCTTTTTACAGGTGACTGGATTATTTCTATTGCTTGGACTTTTTCTTTTTGAATGGAAAAAGAAATCTCTTCTACTACCCCTTTTTTTATATAAATTTCTCCCTGATCGGATAAGATTTCATAATTCCCATATTTCCAAAAAGTTGAAACAATGCCAAATGCTATAGCAGCTATCGTCAATACGATGAAAATAAGCCCAAATAACCACCAATGATGTAAAGTGGTCTTCCATATTTCCGCTGTCATACCATCTAAGTTAAAAAAATCATCCACATTCTTATAGATAGAAACCAGCAGTGGTATAAGGGCAAGAAAACTCAAAGACGTAAACGATGCCTTTATGACTTCCTTTCTTGTTGCTTTAAAGTGACTAACCTTACTTATATTGTTATGATTATCTCCAGTCTGTTCCTCTTTTAATAAAGTATGTTTTTCGTTTATACTATGCTCCAACCATTCGGCTTCCTTTTTAGAGATGGCAGAAAAGGAGATGGAACTTTGATCACCAGATTCGCCAGTTTCAAAAGTTAAGGATGTTATTCCAAATATTTTATGCAAAACGGAAGTATGCCTTTGCATGTTTTGAATTTTATTTAGTGATATCGTTCGGTAGGATTTAGTAAATAAACCGGATGAAAGATGAATCGATCTTTCTATTATCGTATATCGATATTTTGTCCATTTTATGACGATGGAAATAAGACTCCAAACGATAGCTATTAGAAACACTATTTGCAATACTTTCATATATAGTTTCTCTGTCCCAAAGTTAAGGACAAAAAGGATGATAGCAAAGACAACATTATTTTTAATTAAACGAAAAACGTCTAACAGCATTTTCAGTGGATGTAATCTTTTTGTTCTCCCTTCCATTACTCCACTTCCTTAATCTTCGCATAATAGGCTATTTGATCTCTCAATTGATAAGCTTCTTCTTTTGAAACGGCAGGTATTTCATGAGAAGATCCCATAGTTCCAATACTAATGGAATATAATTGATACTTTCTCAAAAACGGACCTTGATTTAATTCAACGGATTGTACCTTTGTCATAGGAATCAATTGATGTTTTTCATTCCAAACACCTGACTTTAACTGAATAAACTCCTCGCTAACATCATACCGCCAATATTTTTGTTTTAAGGCTGGTTCTACAAGGATACCCCAAATAGAAGATAAAATCGTTAAAATAATAAGGGCTATAATAATCCAGCCAATCCAATTTTCCCATGAAAAATAAACACCTAAATAATATAAAACACCTAGGACAAGCAGAATCACAATAGTTGTAATAAATTCTGTTACACGCCAAACTTTTATCGCATCAGCAGCTATTCTTTTAGTTGGCACTGGGATGGTTGAATACATAAACATTCTCACTCCTTACTTTATGATTACTACTACGGATGGGTTAGTTATTAAGTTTCCATTTTTTGATTTATTTCAAAAAAAGACCCCAAACCAAATGGTTCAAGAGTCTTGAAAGTTTACATATAAAAAGAAAAACACCTTTGTCCTGTTCTTAAAATGATAAAATAACTTTATATTATCAGCAACAATATCCCGAACATTCAGCTTATTTTATACTTTCTATAATGAAAATTTTGCATAAAAAAAGACCCCTTCCACATAAGTGAAAAGAGCCTTCTGAAACGTATAAAATTAACGTTTTGAGAACTGAGGTGCACGACGAGCGCCTTTAAGACCGTATTTTTTACGTTCTTTCATACGAGCGTCACGAGTTAATAATCCAGCACGTTTTAATGTTGGACGGTATTCAGGATCTGCTTGAAGTAAAGCACGAGCGATACCATGACGGATAGCGCCAGCTTGACCAGTATAACCTCCACCGTTAACATTTACTAGAATATCGTAGCTTCCAGTTGTTTCAGTAGCTACTAATGGTTGTTTAACAACTTCACGTAAAGCTGCAAACGGGATATAAGTTTCGATTTCACGACCATTGATAATGATTTTACCTTCGCCTGGTACTAAACGTACACGTGCAACGGAACTTTTACGACGACCAGTACCGATATATTGAACCTGAGCCATTTGATTTACCTCCCTTTATTAATTATCCACGAAGTTCGTAAACTTCTGGTTGTTGTGCTTGGTGCGGATGCTCGCTACCAGCGTATACATGTAATTTTTTAAACATTTGACGACCAAGAGAATTTTTTGGAAGCATGCCTTTAATAGCAAGTTCTAACATTCTTTCAGCGTAGTTTGTGCGCATTTCTAATGCTGTTCTTGTTTTTAATCCACCTGGGTGCATTGTATGACGGTAGTAAATTTTGTCAGTTAATTTTTTACCAGTCAATTCGATTTTTGAAGCATTTAAAAGAATAACATGATCACCAGTATCCACATGTGGTGTGAAAGTTGGTTTATGTTTACCACGTAGTATTGATGCTACTTCACTAGCAAGACGACCTAAAGTTTTGCCTTCAGCATCAATAACGTACCATTTACGATCAACAGTGTTTGAATTAGCCATAAACGTTGTACGCATGAGTTTCCCTCCTGAATTTGAAATTTTTTTAGTTGAATTTTTGTAAGTTCTGTTACGTCTATATGTTCACACAATTAAGTTCCGGGGCTTAATGTGGGATTAAAATACATACCATATTATGATATATCCTAGAATAGTATATGTCAAGGAAATGTTACACCAGGTTTAGTTGTTATGAACTTTTTTTTAACTTAGTAGAAAAACAAGCTTTAATAAAGGCTGTTTTCGTATAGATTGTTGCTTTTAAACGCGCAGCCTGAATACTTCTTATCCCATTTTTTTTCGTAAAAAACAACAAACTTTGAGAAAACAGCTTTAATAGAACACTTTCCACAAATACAGTCCATTGGCTGATGCTGTTTTTCCAGCTGCTTTTCTGTCTTTTTTTTCAATAATAGCGGGAATAGATTGGGGATCTTTTTTTCCTCTCCCTACATCTAACAGGGTGCCAATCATGATCCGAACCATATTATACAAAAATCCATTTCCTGCAAAGCTGAATATCAGCATATCTTCTTCCTGAATTAATTTCACTGCCGTGATTTCTCTTACTTTATCTTCTTTATCTGTTTTCGCTGAGCAAAAACTTGTAAAATCATATTCACCAATAAAATGGTCCATCGCTTCTCGGATAGCCTCGACATTTAAGGAGTACGGATAGTAATAAGCATAATGGCGTTTAAAAGGATCTCGCCGCTCTGCCAAGTGAATAAAATAGCGATACTCTTTGCCTTTCACATCATATCGTGCATGAAAATCATTGCTGGCTGCTTCTACAGTGGAAACAACAATATCATGCGGCAGCAAAGTATTCAGCGCCAATTCCCATTTTCCGATTGGAATGTTTAATACAGAATCAAAATGAATAACTTGTCCTTTTGCATGAACACCAGCATCTGTTCGTCCAGAAGCTTGTATCTTCACTTCTGTACCTTTATGCAGCTTTTTTAAGGCCCGCTCTATTTCACCCTGCACCGTACGATCCTTTGGCTGAATTTGAAACCCGCAATAAGCGGAACCATCGTAGCTAATTGTACATTTATATCTTTGCATCTTTTTCTCCATTATGATCTTAGTAATAGAAGGATACATGTCATCATCAGTAATATTATAAGCATTACCGTATCTACTGGTTTCCAGATTAACTGACGATATTTTGTTCTTCCTTCTCCGCCTTGATATCCTCTCGCTTCCATTGCGATCGCCAGCTCTTCTGCCCGCTTAAAGGAGTTGACGAATAAAGGAATTAATAAAGGAACAATTGCTTTTATACGATTTTTTATTGGACCGCTTGAGAACTCTACTCCTCTGGCAATTTGCGCCTTCATTATTTTTTCTGTCTCATCCATTAATGTCGGAATAAAACGCAGCGAAATAGACATCATTAAGGCTAGTTCATGTACAGGAAATTTAAACTTCTTTAACGGTCCTAATAATGTTTCTATCGCATCTGTCAGCTCAATCGGTGTTGTCGTCAAAGTGAGAAGAGAGGTCATAATAATAAGCAAAAAGAATCGTATTGAAATAAGAACTCCCATTCTCATTCCTTCCTCATATATCTTTATCCAACCATATTGAAATACTAAATCCCCTTCTCTTGTAAAAAAGAGATGGAGTACTAAGGTGAAAATAATAAGCCATAAAACTGGTTTTAAGCCATTATAAATAAATTTTATCGGCACTTTTGATAAAAGAACCATCAATAGCACATAAGCAATTAACGTGATATATGTCCAATAATTATTTGCTAAAAAGACAACACAAATAAAGAAAAAAATTAACAATAGCTTGGAACGGGGATCCATTCGATGTAAAGTAGAGTCCATCGGAACAAAACGGCCAATTAACATCTTTCCCATCATAAGCCTTTTTCTCCCCTTTTTAAATAAGAAATGAACTCGGTCATAAAACTCTCCATATTTAAATGTACTTTCTTCATCTTCATCCCAAACTTATCTTCTATTTTCCGCTGAAATCTTACTACTTCCGGAACATCTAGTCCTATTTCCAATAACTCATCTGTTAAAGAAAAAATCTCTTCAGGAGTTCCGTTTTGATATACTTTGCCTTTATTCATAATCACAATTTCATCCGCATATAATGCAGCATCTTCCATACTATGCGTCACTAATATGGTAGATAAATTTCGCTTTTGATGAAGTGTATAAAACATATCCATGATTTCTTTTCTGCCCCGTGGATCCAACCCTGCTGTTGGTTCATCCAATACAAGCACATCTGGTTCCATTGCTAATACACCTGCAATCGCGACTCTTCTCATTTGGCCACCAGACAAATCAAAAGGGGATCTTTGCAGAAAATCTTCCGAGAGCCCGACCTCTGCCAACGCTTTTTTTGCTCTTAGCTTAGCCTCATTTTCCTTTATGCCAAAATTGAGCGGTCCAAAGCAAATGTCTTTTTCCACCGTTTCCTCAAATAACTGCTGTTCAGGAAATTGAAACACAATGCCAACTTTTTTACGAATACTACGGAGCTGTTTATGCTTCTTTCCTGCTTCCAACACTCTGTCACCAATCACTACTTTTCCCCTTGAAGGGATTAATAACGCGTTTAAATGTTGGAGTACAGTTGACTTTCCAGAACCAGTATGACCAATAATGGCCATATAAACACCTTTAGGTATGTTTATATTCACATCTTGAATCGCCAATCGTTCAAATGGAGTATTTTCTTGATATCGATAATCTACTTTTTGAAGTGAGATGTCCATAATTCTGTCACCAACTCTTCTTCTGTCAAAAATATTTTTTCAAGCAAAATTCCTTTATGATAAAGCTCACTGCTTAATTTAACGGAGAACGGAATATCTAAACCAATAGAGACCAATTCTTTATCTAATTGAAAAATTTGTTCTGGTGTTCCTTCTCGGTACACTTTCCCTTTATTCATGATAATGATTCGATCTGCTTTGGCTGCTTCTTCTAAGTCATGGGTAATAGAGATAATGGTCATCTTTTTTTGTTCTCGCAATTCTTTTATCAGTTGTAAGACTTCTTCTCTCCCTTGAGGATCAAGCATGGAAGTTGCTTCATCTAAAACAATAACAGCTGGTTGTAAAGCAATAACCCCTGCAATGGCTACCCTTTGTTTCTGTCCCCCAGATAGATGATGTGGCTCTTGATCAAGAAAAGATAACATCTTTACTTTTTCTAAAGAACGCTTCACTCTTTGGACCATTTCTTCTCTTGGGACTGCATTGTTTTCTAAACCAAAAGCCACATCATCCTTTACAGTTGTACCTACAAACTGATTATCAGGGTTTTGAAAGACCATACCAATCTTTTTGCGTGCTTCCCATACTGTATCTTCAGTAATCACCATATCATGCAGTTTGATAGATCCTTCATTTGGAAAATACAAACCGTTTAATAACTTTGCAAGAGTGGACTTCCCTGACCCATTATGACCAACAATTGCTATCCATTCTCCTTCTTTTACTTGAAAGGAAACACCATCCAAAGCCTTATCTGATTGTTCTTCATAACGGAAAGATACATTATCTACAGCTACCAACACTTTTTGGTTCATACATTCCCTCCCATTTACTAGAAAAGCGCAAGGTCCTATGGCAACGTCGATTGACTTGCATCCTGCGATTCTGTGGCGATATCGGCAATAGTATATCCTGTACGTCAAAGCTAGACATTCATCCATAAAAAAAGAAACTCGCCAATTGGGCGAGCTTTGAATTGGTTTAACATAAGATTATCAATTTATAATCTTTCCATTCCCTGCTTCAACAGGTTTCTTTTCTATATGGCTATTTCGATATAAATCTTATGGTATACCTTTTCTTAGCACCCATTACTGTCTTATCTGTAACATGAAAAAAGCCCGCACCTCTGTTTATAACCATTATAAACGAGGTGCATGAGCTAGACGAGTCATTAACAAAATACTATTCAATTACCTTAACGCTCATCGTAACACTCTTTTAGTGGCTTGTTAGTATCTATTAATAAACACTTAAATTCCTTTTAAAGCAAAAGGGTACTTGAACAAGTTTCATTCATATAAACTGTCCCGCACCCTTGTTGTCTTGTAAGTGGTTTATTAAACTAACTCGATAATTACCATTGGTGCACCGTCTCCACGACGAGGTCCCATTTTCATGATACGAGTGTAACCGCCTTGGCGTTCACTATAACGTGCAGCAACATCACTAAATAGTTTTTGTACTGCATCTTGGTTTGTTTCAGCGTTAGCTACTTCATGACGTACATATGCTGCAGCTTGACGACGTGCATGAAGATCTCCACGTTTACCAAGTGTAATCATTTTTTCCACAACAGAACGAAGTTCCTTTGCACGAGCTTCAGTTGTTTCAATTCGCTCATTGATGATTAAGTCTGTTGTTAAGTCACGTAACATAGCTTTACGCTGTGCGCTAGTGCGTCCTAACTTTCTGTAACCCATGTGAGATTCCCTCCTTTTGTTGAAATTCCTTCTTAGCTTTTAGCTAGTGATAGATAAACTAATCAGTCATCTTTTCTTAAACCTAAGCCAAGTTCTTCTAACTTATGCTTAACTTCTTCAAGAGATTTTCTACCAAGATTTCGAACTTTCATCATATCTTCTTCTGTCTTATTAGCAAGTTCTTGTACCGTATTAATACCAGCACGTTTTAAACAGTTATAAGAGCGAACAGATAGATCTAATTCTTCAATCGTCATCTCAAGAACTTTTTCTTTTTGATCTTCTTCTTTTTCTACCATAATCTCTGCATTTTGTGCTTCGTCTGTTAAACCAACGAAGATATTTAAATGCTCTGTTAAAATCTTTGCACCAAGTGCAATAGCATCTTGAGGACCTGTACTACCGTCAGTCCAAACGTCAAAAGTTAATTTATCATAATTAGTCAATTGACCAACACGAGTATTCTCAACTTGATAAGATACTCTAGATACAGGTGTATAGATAGAGTCAATAGGAATTACGCCAATAGGTTGATCTTCACGCTTATTTTGCTCAGCTGGAGTATATCCGCGTCCACGTTTAGCAGTTAAACGCATACGAAGATTTCCATTTGAACCTAATGTTGCGATATGAAGATTTGGATTTAAAATCTCAACATCACTATCGTGTGTAATCTCTGCTGCTGTAACGACACCTTCACCTTGAATATCAATCTCTAATGTTTTTTCATCATCAGAGTAGATTTTCAGTGCTAGTTTTTTGATGTTTAATATGATAGATGTTACATCTTCTACGACGCCTTCAATTGTTGAGAACTCATGAAGTACCCCATCAATTTGAATGGATGTGATAGCGGCACCAGGGAGTGAGGATAATAGAATACGACGTAAGGAGTTACCCAAAGTAGTACCATATCCACGCTCAAGTGGCTCTACGACGAATTTTCCGTATTTGGCCTCATCGTTGATCTCAACCGTTTCGATTTTTGGTTTTTCTATTTCGATCATCAAAATATACCCTCCTTCAAAACGTCGAAACCCCGGTTATAGGTGTAACCGAAATTCCCCATGTTTACGTTCCCGTTTGTGCACAACAACTGGAATAAATTTTCTGTACGGGTTTTAAAATTTTTATTCATATCCCATTATAGACAAGGATATAAAATTTATACAGAAAAATTAAACTCGGCGACGTTTAGGTGGTCGGCAGCCATTATGAGGAACTGGAGTTACGTCTCTGATTGCAGTAACTTCTAGACCTGCAGCTTGAAGTGCACGGATAGCAGCTTCACGACCAGCACCTGGTCCTTTTACTGTTACTTCTAGAGTTTTCATACCATGTTCCATAGATGTTTTTGCAGCTGTTTCTGCAGCCATTTGAGCAGCAAATGGAGTAGATTTACGAGAACCTCTAAATCCAAGAGCCCCTGCACTTGACCAAGAAAGCGCATTTCCATGAACGTCAGTAATTGTAACGATTGTATTATTGAATGTTGAACGAATGTGAGCAATACCTGCTTCTATATTCTTTTTAACACGACGTTTACGTGTATTAGTTTTACGTGCCATTTATAGTACCTCCTTTACCGATTATTTTTTCTTGTTAGCTACAGTCTTACGAGGACCTTTGCGTGTACGAGCGTTGTTCTTCGTATTTTGTCCACGAACCGGTAAACCACGGCGGTGACGAAGACCACGATAACATCCAATCTCCATTAAACGTTTGATGTTAAGAGAGATTTCTCGACGAAGGTCACCTTCAACTTTTAATTTATCAATGATATCACGGATTTTGTTTAACTCATCTTCCGTTAAATCACGTACACGAGTATCTTCAGAAACACCTGCTTCTGCTAATACTTTTTGTGCAGTATTTTTTCCAATACCATAAATGTATGTTAACGATATTACTACACGCTTTTCACGTGGAATATCCACACCAGCAATACGTGCCATCTATATGCGCACCTCCTTGTTATTAACCTTGTTTTTGTTTATGTTTAGGGTTTTCACAGATAACCATAACTTTCCCACGTCTGCGGATAACTTTACATTTTTCGCAGATTGGTTTTACTGATGGTCTAACTTTCATTATCCTAACCTCCTTGATAGTACGGAGTGCAATCAGATTATTTAAAGCGGTAAGTGATTCTTCCGCGAGTTAAGTCATATGGAGATAACTCAACCGTTACTTTATCACCAGGTAAAATACGAATAAAATGCATGCGGATTTTACCAGAAACGTGAGCCAATACAGTATGACCATTTTCTAATTCTACTTTAAACATGGCGTTCGGCAAAGTTTCAGTTATTGTGCCTTCAATTTCGATTACATCGTCTTTAGCCATCGAATTTGTCTCCCTTCATTGTAAAATACGAAATCACCTTTAACTTACTATAGTAAAGTGTAACTTTTCGTTTGTAACACGATCGGTGTACATCAAACTAGTCTGAACTGTTCATATAATATACTACATTATCAGTTGACTGCAACCAAATAATTATAACATACAATGAAGCATCTCGTCCGCAATAATTACAATAAATTTGTAGAAGTTTACGAACATCAAACTAATTTTAACCTTTGCAACCACCAAACCACAGGCTTTTGTTAGATGCTTTAAAAACAGTACTCTAACATTAGCTAATGTATGATCGTATCGAATCTTGATGTGCAGATAGAAATGAACTGTTTAAGAAAAAATATTCTTCTAGAGTCTATCCCTATTTTTATAAACACATACTCTCTTTTACTTGAAAAGTCACTTAGATTCCGCATCTAAAATGGAAAAGAGTTTTCGATAACGCACACCTAGTACAATACCTTATGTCCATAATAGAAAGAATAATAGTTACCTTCTTCACTACTAGATAAAAAAGCAAATCAAGCGGAGTTACCATGAAATCCAAAATACTCTGCACCAATTATCTAAATTGATTAATCTTTTAACGAAGATAAACATGTCTAAAACATGATTATACTTTTTTTGTTACAGATATAACCATAAAAATTATTATACCTTTTGAAAAAAGGAAATGCATCATGTTTAGGAATAAACTCCTTAGCCATTTCATCCCAATTCTTCTATTGTTAACTCTGATTTAAGTCCATGCTAGATTCAGATTAGTCTAAGCAAAAGTATGGAAAAAGTGCTTATTTTAAATTACTTAGCAGTTCATCAAGATCTAAGAATACTTTTTGTATATCTTGTTGACCATCAATATTGCGTAGATAGCCTTTTGATTCATAAAAATCAAGTAATGGTTGTGATTGTTTAATATTAACCTCTAAACGATTTTTAACAGTTGCTTCATTATCATCAGCACGTTGATATAATTCGCCACCACAACGGTCACAAACATCCAACTTAGCTGGTGGATTAAACACTAAGTGATAAGTAGCTCCACAACTTTTACAAATGCGGCGGCCTGTTAAACGTTCCATTAATATTTCTTGATCAACTTGAACGTTTATCACGTAATCAAGTTTCTTTTCTAAATCAACCAAAATACCTTCTAAAGCATCTGCTTGCGGAACAGTACGAGGAAAACCATCAAGAAGAAAACCCTTCTTGCAATCATCCTTGCTAAGTCTTTCACGAACAATACCAATTGTAACTTCATCTGGTACTAATTCGCCTTTATCCATAAAAGATTTTGCCTTTAGCCCAAGCTCTGTTTCATCTTTCATTGCAGCACGAAACATATCACCAGTTGAGATATGAGGGATGCCATACTTTTCGACAATCTTCTCAGCTTGTGTACCTTTACCTGCGCCAGGGAGTCCCATTAAGACTAAATTCATGCGTATTCCCCCTAAAGTCTTTAACATATAATTCAAGGGACATATGTCCCCTAAATTATGCTATTTAATAAACCCTTTATAGTGACGTTTAACAAGTTGTGACTCTAATTGCTTCATTGTTTCTAAAGCAACCCCAACTACGATTAGGATACTTGTTCCACCAATTTGAGCCGATTCTGGTAAATGAGCAATTTTGATGAAAACTACAGGTAGAATCGCAATCGCAGCTAAAAATAGCGCACCAACTAATGTTAAACGGTATAGAACACGTGTTAAATACTCTTGCGTGTTTTTACCTGGTCTAATACCTGGAATATATCCACCTTGCTTCTTCAAGTTTTCTGCCAGTTGTTCTGGATTTACTTGAATAAATGCATAAAAGTAGGTAAAGGCAAGAATTAAAACTGTATATAATGTCATTCCAACTGGATGAGAATAATCAAATACTCTTATGATCCAATTTGTAACATCGTTTTGCTCAAAGAATCCTGCGACCGTTCTTGGTGTTACCAAAAATGATACAGCAAAAATAACAGGAATAACACCAGCTGAGTTCACTTTCAACGGTAAATGTGTTGATTGACCACCGCTCGTATTATTTCCATTAACCATTCTTTTAGCATATTGAATAGGTATTTTTCTAAGAGCCTGTTGTATGAAGATAACTCCAACAACAATTGCAACAATTGCAACTAAAATTAATAGTATTGTTGCGATGTTCATGAAAAGTTGATCACCCGTATTTTCAAACTTCTGTGCATAAATCTGGTTGGCAATCGATGGTATTCCAGAAGCAATTCCGGCAAAGATGATAATCGAAATACCGTTTCCTACCCCATTAGATGTAATTAGTTCACCTAACCACATTAAAAAGGCAGTACCAGCCGTTAATACAACAGCAATTACAAAATAGGTTCCAAATCCAGGATTGGTAATCAAGGAGCCCCCTGCAAGGTTATTAAAACCATACGACATCCCAAAGGCTTGAATGAACCCTAACACAATAGTAAAGTAACGTGTAAATTGAGTTAATTTACGTCGTCCTACTTCCCCTTGTTTAGACCATTCAGTAAACTTTGGAACGACATCCATCTGTAATAAACTCACAATAATGGAAGCGGTGATATATGGCATAATTCCCATTGCAAGTATCGAAAAGTTCTTTAACGCTCCCCCGCCAAAAGTATTCAAAACACCAAAGGCGCTGAATGTATCTTGCGCTTGTAAGAAATCAGCATTTACGTACGGTACAGGTATAAATGTACCGATACGGAAAATAATCAACATTAATAGGGTGAATATGATTTTACGTCTTATTTCACCCACGCGCATAAAATTGGAGATTGTCTGAAACATTAAATCACCTCAGTTTGACCGCCTGCAGCTTCAATAGCTTCTTTTGCAGCAGAGGAGAATTTATGTGCTTTTACTGTAAGCTTTTTCTCAACTTTGCCTTTAGCAAGAATTTTGATTCCTGCTTTTTCATTACTTACAATACCTGTTTCGATAAGAAGTTCTGGAGTAACTTCTGCTCCATCTTCAAAACGATTTAGTACATCAAGATTAACAATTGCATATTCTTTGCGGTTGATGTTTGTAAAACCACGTTTAGGTAAACGACGGAATAAAGGAGTTTGACCACCTTCAAATCCAGGTCTTACACCACCGCCTGAACGAGCGTTTTGACCTTTATGACCTTTACCAGCAGTTTTACCGTTACCTGAACCGATACCGCGTCCTTTGCGTTTGCGTTCTTGTCTTGCACCTTCTGCAGGTTTTAATTCATGAAGTTTCATATTGGCACCTCCTTATTGAAGAAGAATGAATTTTAGTTTTCTTTCACAGAAACAAGATGTGATACTTTATTGATCATACCGCGGATAGCAGCATTATCTTGTTGTTCAACTGTTTGGTTTACTTTACGTAATCCTAATGCTTTAACTGTTTCGCGTTGGTCTTGCGGACGACCAATTACGCTTTTTGTGAGGGTAATTTCCAGTTTGTTTGCCATTTAATTTCCCTCCTTATCCTAACAGTTCTTCTACTGATTTACCACGTAACTTAGCTACGTCTTCAGCACGTTTTAATTGTTTTAAACCGTCTAAAGTTGCACGAACCATGTTAATTGGTGTGTTAGAACCTAAAGATTTAGATAGAATATCAGCTACACCAGCTAACTCAAGTACCGCACGCACTGGACCACCAGCGATAACTCCAGTACCTTCAGAAGCAGGTTTTAATAAAATTTCACCAGCACCAAAATGTCCGATTACTTGGTGTGGTATTGTAGTGCTAACCATAGGCACTTCAATAAGATTTTTCTTCGCATCTTCAACCGCTTTACGAATTGCATCAGGTACTTCTTGTGCTTTACCAGTACCGAAACCAACGTTACCATTTTTGTCCCCAACTACTACTAGAGCAGAGAAACGAAAACGACGTCCACCTTTAACAACTTTCGCTACACGGTTAACTGTAACTACGCGTTCTTCTAGTTCAAGTTTGTTTGGATCAATACGACGCATCTTTTTATGTCCCTCCTTTGTCTATTAAAATTCTAGGCCGTTCTCACGAGCAGCATCAGCTAAAGCTTTTACGCGACCATGGTATAAATATCCTCCGCGATCGAAAACAACTGATTTAATTCCTTTTTCAACTGCACGTTTAGCAACTAGTTCACCGATCTTAACAGCAGCATCTACGTTGCTTGCAGAATCTAAGTTTAATTCTTTATCTAATGTAGAAGCGTTAACGATAGTAACACCTTTTACATCATCAATAAGCTGAGCGTAAATGTGTTTGTTTGAACGGAACACATTTAAACGAGGACGAGCTTCAGTTCCGCTAAGTTTAGAACGCACGCGTGCGTGTCTTTTCTTACGAACTTGATTTTTATCAGCCTTCGTAATCATTTAGGTCACTCCTTTCGTTTACCTATGCGGCATTACTTACCAGTTTTACCTTCTTTTCTACGTACATATTCGCCTTCATAACGGATACCTTTCCCTTTATAAGGTTCTGGTGGACGAACATCACGGATGTTAGCAGCAAGTGCTCCAACACGTTCTTTATTTGTACCTTTAACAACTACTTTAGTTGCAGATGGAACTTCAATTTCAAGACCTGCTTCTGGTTCGATTTCAACTGGGTGAGAGTAACCTACGTTCAAAACAAGTTTAGATCCTTGTTTTTGAGCACGATAACCAACCCCGATTAGTTCAAGACCTCTTTCGAAACCTTTAGAAACACCCTCCACCATATTTGCGATTAAAGCACGAGTTGTGCCATGTAAAGCACGGTGCTCTTTCGCATCAGATGGACGAGAAATATTAATCACGTTCTCTTCTAATTTGATTGTAATATCAGTATTAAAAGCACGAGTTAATTCACCTTTAGGACCTTTAACCGTTACAGTACTGTTATCAATAGTAACTGTAACGCCTGCTGGTACTTCAATTGGTTTTTTACCTACGCGAGACATTTAGTTGCACCTCCATTCAATTAAAACTTATTACCAAACGTATGCTAAAACTTCTCCGCCAACTTGTTTAGCGCGAGCTTCTTTATCAGTAAGTACTCCTTGAGAAGTAGAAACTAGTGCGATTCCAAGACCGTTTAATACACGTGGTACATCTGTAGCTTTTGCATATACACGAAGACCAGGTTTACTAATACGTTTAAGTCCAGTAATAACACGCTCGTTGCTAGAACCGTACTTAAGGAAAATGCGGATAAATCCTTGTTTGTTATCTTCAATAAATTCAACATCACGTACGAAACCTTCACGCTTTAAAATTTCAGCGATTTCCTTTTTGATGTTAGAAGCAGGTACTTCTAACTTCTCGTGACGAACCATATTCGCGTTACGGATTCTTGTAAGCAAATCTGCAATTGGATCTGTCATAACCATTGTTTTTACCTCCTTCCCGAAATGGGGTTTTACCAGCTAGCTTTTTTCACACCAGGAATTTGTCCCTTATATGCTAATTCACGGAAACAAATACGGCAAAGCTTAAATTTACGGTACACAGAATGTGGACGTCCACAACGTTCGCAACGTGTATATTCTTGTACTTTGTATTTAGGCGTGCGTTTTTGTTTCGCAATCATTGACTTCTTAGCCACATTTTCGCCTCCCTCTAATTAGAGATTACTTTTGGAACGGCATTCCAAATTGAGTTAAAAGTTCACGAGCTTCTTCATCAGTATTTGCAGTAGTAACGATAACAATATCCATTCCTCTAACTTTGTTTACTTTATCGTAATCAATTTCAGGGAAGATTAATTGTTCTTTTACACCTAATGTGTAGTTACCGCGACCGTCAAATGATTTCTTAGAAATACCACGGAAGTCACGTACACGTGGAAGAGATACAGCTACTAATTTATCAAAAAATTCATACATGCGTTCTCCACGAAGAGTAACTTTTGCACCGATTGGCATTCCTTCACGCAGACGGAATCCTGCAATAGATTTTTTTGCACGAGTGATTACTGGTTTTTGACCAGTGATTAATGTTAATTCTTCAACTGCAACGTCTAATGCTTTAGCGTTTGCAACAGCATCACCAACACCCATGTTGATAACGATTTTTTCAAGTTTTGGTACTTGCATTACAGATTTATAATTAAACTTGCTCATTAGAGCAGGAGTAGTTTCTTTAACAAATTTTTCTTTTAGGCGGTTCATTCATTGTACCTCCCTTCTTCATTGAACTATTTATCTAGAATTTCACCGGATTTTTTCGCTACGCGTACTTTTTTACCATCAACCGTTTTCGTACCTACACGAGTAGGCGTACCAGTTTTAGGGTCGATAGGCATAACGTTGGATACATGAATAGCTGCTTCCTGGTCATTGATTCCACCTTGTGGATTCAACTGGGATGGCTTAGAGTGTTTCTTTACAATGTTAATCCCTTCAACAACCACACGGCTTTTCTTAGGAAACGCTGCAAGAACAACACCTGTTTTGCCTTTATCCTTACCAGAGATGACCATTACTTTGTCACCTTTTTTTACATGCATCTTTTCGCACCTCCTTAAAGGCAATTAAATTTATATTATAGTACTTCTGGAGCTAATGATACAATTTTCATAAAGTTGCTGTCGCGAAGTTCACGAGCAACTGGTCCAAAGATACGTGTTCCACGTGGACTTTTATCATCACGGATAATTACACATGCGTTTTCATCGAAACGAATGTAAGTACCGTCTGCACGACGAACACCACTTTTTGTTCTTACGACTACTGCTTTCACTACGTCACCTTTTTTAACAACGCCACCTGGTGTTGCTTGTTTCACAGTAACAACGATAATATCACCGATGTTTGCAGTTTTACGTCCTGAACCACCAAGAACTTTAATAGTTAGTACTTCACGAGCACCAGAGTTGTCAGCAACTTTCAAACGTGATTCTTGTTGAATCATGTGTGTAACCTCCCTTCGGGATGAAGCTTAATTCCGAACAATTAAATAATAACTGCTTTTTCTACTACTTCTACAAGACGGAAACGTTTTGTAGCTGATAATGGACGAGTTTCCATAACACGGACGATATCGCCAATTTTTGCTGTATTTTGCTCATCGTGAGCTTTATACTTCTTAGAGTATTTCACGCGTTTGCCGTATAATGGATGTTTTTTATATGTTTCAACAACAACAGTAATTGTCTTATCCATTTTGTCTGAAACAACACGTCCAGTATAGACTTTGCGTTGATTGCGTTCGCTCATTTTACGAACCTCCTCTCACGTTATCGATTATTGACGCCGATTTCTCTTTCACGAATAACAGTTTTCATGCGAGCAATCGCTTTGCGTACTTCACGAATGCGAGCTGTATTTTCAAGTTGTCCAGTCGCTAATTGAAAGCGAAGGTTGAATAGCTCTTCTTTTAAAGATTTAACTTTTTGCTCTATTTCTGCAGTGGTAAGGTCACGAATTTCATTAGCTTTCATTAGTTTCACCACCAATTTCTTCACGTTTTACAAACTTACATTTAACTGGAAGTTTGTGCGCTGCAAGACGAAGTGCTTCACGTGCAATCTCTTCAGATACACCAGCAACCTCGAACATTACTTTACCTGGCTTAACAACTGCTACCCAACCTTCTGGAGCACCCTTACCGGAACCCATGCGGACTTCTAGAGGCTTTGCAGTGTATGGCTTATGTGGGAATATTTTAATCCAAACTTTACCGCCACGTTTCATATAACGAGTCATCGCAATACGAGCGGATTCGATTTGACGGTTTGTAATCCATGAAGCTTCAGTAGATTGTAAACCATATTCACCAAAAGTTACTTCTGTACCGCCTTTTGCTTGACCGCGCATTTTACCACGGTGCACACGACGATATTTTACACGTTTAGGTAGTAACATATTATTTGCCTCCTTCCTCAGTTTTCTTCTTCGTTGGAAGGATCTCTCCACGATAGATCCAAACTTTTACGCCTAATTTACCATAAGTAGTATCTGCTTCAGCAGTAGCGTAATCGATATCTGCACGTAAAGTGTGTAGAGGCACAGTACCTTCACTGTAAGACTCAGAACGAGCGATATCTGCTCCGCCAAGACGGCCTGATACCATTGTTTTAATACCTTTAGCTCCAGAACGCATTGAACGTTGGATTGCTTGTTTTTGAGCACGACGGAAAGATACACGGTTTTCTAATTGACGAGCAATGTTCTCAGCAACTAATTTTGCATCCATGTCTGCTTTTTTAATTTCAAGAATATTGATGTGTACACGTTTACCAGTAAGTGAGTTTAAAGCTTTGCGTAAAGCTTCCACTTCTGTACCACCTTTACCAATTACCATTCCTGGTTTAGCAGTGTGAACAGTAACGTTTAAACGGTTCGCTGCACGTTCGATTTCAACT
Source organism: Niallia yueguangensis (assembly GCF_052663115.1). Lineage (NCBI taxonomy): Bacteria > Bacillati > Bacillota > Bacilli > Caryophanales > Bacillaceae > Niallia > Niallia yueguangensis. Next base: position 37,593 of record NZ_JBQTCX010000027.1, on the reverse strand, counting down.
TTAGAAACAGATGCATCGTTTAAGCGTTTAGTGATATACTCACGAACTTTAAGGTCTTCGTGTAAAAGTTCAGCATAGTCTTTACCTGCGAACCATTTTGATTCCCAATCACGAATGATTCCGACACGTAAACCGACTGGATTTACTTTTTGACCCACTGATTACCCCTCCTTCTTTTCTGATAAAACGATAGTGATGTGGCTAGTACGTTTGTTAATTTGGCTTGCACGACCCATCGCACGAGGACGGAAACGTTTAAGTGTTGGTCCTTCGTTAACATACGCTTGCTCAACCACTAAATTATTGATATCCATTTCGTAATTATGCTCTGCGTTAGCGATAGCAGATTTTAATACTTTTTCTACGATTGGAGAAGCAGCCTTTGGAGTTAGCTTTAATATTGATACTGCTTCACCTATTTGCTTTCCTCGAATTAAATCTACGACTAAACGAGCTTTACGAGGAGCAATACGAACTGTATTTGCAACAGCTTTAGCTTGCATTTGAATGCCCTCCTCTCATTAACGTCTTGTTTTCTTATCGTCACTTGCATGACCTTTGTAAGTACGACTCGGAGCGAATTCTCCAAGTTTATGACCTACCATGTCTTCAGTAACATAAACTGGTACATGTTTACGACCATCATAAACAGCAATTGTTTGACCGATGAATTGTGGGAAGATCGTAGAACGACGAGACCAAGTTTTGATAACTTGTTTCTTTTCACTTTCGTTTAACTTTTCGATCTTTGTTAGTAAATGATCATCAACAAAAGGTCCTTTTTTTAAGCTGCGACCCATAATTGAACCTCCCTTCGTGATTGTTCTACGGTTCTATCAATGAACCGTAGTTCAACCCCGTTATTTTTTACGGCTACGTACAATAAATTTATCTGATTTCTTATTCTTCTTACGAGTTTTGTATCCAAGAGTTGGTTTACCCCATGGAGACATAGGTGATTTGCGTCCGATTGGAGCACGACCTTCACCACCACCGTGTGGATGGTCATTAGGGTTCATTACAGATCCACGAACAGTTGGGCGCTTGCCTAACCAACGAGAACGACCAGCTTTACCGATTTTGATTAATTCGTGTTGTTCATTACCTACTTGACCGATTGATGCACGGCAAGTTGCAAGAATTAAACGAACTTCACCAGAATTCAAACGTACTAGTACGTATTTACCTTCTTTACCAAGAACTTGTGCAGAAGTACCTGCTGAACGAACTAATTGTCCGCCTTTTCCTGGTTTTAATTCGATATTGTGGATAACTGTACCCACTGGAATGTTAGCTAGTGGCAATGCATTACCTGGTTTAATATCTGCTTCAGGTCCTGACATTACTTCTATTCCAACTTCTAAATTTTTTGGTGCAAGAATGTAGCGTTTTTCTCCGTCTACATAATTAATTAACGCGATGTTTGCAGATCTGTTTGGATCGTACTCGATTGTAGCAACGCGTCCTGGAATGCCATCTTTGTCACGTTTAAAATCGATGATACGATATTGACGCTTATGACCTCCACCTTGATGACGAACTGTTAACTTACCTTGGTTATTACGGCCGCCTTTTCTTGTTAAAGGAGCAAGCAATGATTTTTCTGGTGTACTTGTAGTGATTTCACTAAAGTCAGAAGATGTCATGTTGCGTCGACCATTAGAGGTAGGTTTATACTTCTTAATCGCCATTGTGTTCCCTCCTCTTCTTTATTATATTTTAAGCTTCAAAGAATTCGATTTCTTTGCTGTCTGCTGTTAATTTCACAATTGCTTTACGACGTTTGTTTGTGTATCCTCCGAAACGTCCCATACGCTTGAACTTACCTTTGTAGTTCATGATGTTAACTTTTTCAACTTCTACGCCAAAGATTTCTTCTACAGCATCTTTAACTTGAGTTTTGTTAGCTCTTACATCAACTTCAAACGTATATTTTTTGTCAGCCATTAAGTCAGTAGAACGTTCAGTGATAACGGGGCGCTTAATCGTTTCGCGTGCATCCATTATGCAAGCACCTCCTCTACTTTTTCAACCGCTTGCTTAGTTATGATTAATTTATCATGGTTTAAAACATCTAAAACTGTAATATCAGAAGCAGTAACTACTGTTACACCTTGGATGTTGCGTGCAGATAATGCTACGTTTTCATCTAGGTCAGCTGTAACAATTAATGCTTTTTTATCAACAGAAAGATTGCCTAGGAATCCTTTGAAATCTTTAGTTTTTGGTGTTTCGAAAGCAAGGCTTTGTAATACTAAAATATTTTCTTCTAATACTTTAGTAGATAATGCAGATTTGATTGCTAATCTACGAACTTTTTTAGGAAGTTTGTAGCTATAGCTGCGAGGAACTGGTCCGAAAACTGTTCCACCACCACGCCATTGTGGAGATCTGATAGATCCTTGACGAGCACGTCCTGTACCTTTTTGGCGCCATGGTTTACGTCCACCACCAGCAACCTCAGAACGAATTTTAGTTTTATGAGTTCCTTGACGTAAAGAAGCTCTTTGCATAACAACTGCTTCGAATAAAACATGGTTGTTAGGCTCGATACCGAATACTGTATCTTTTAATTCGATATCTCCAGCTTGAGTACCGTCTTGGTTAAATAATGCAACTTTAGGCATTCTTATTTCCTCCTTTCTGGTTTAATTACTTAGCTTTTACCGCCGTTTTAATTTTTAATAAAGCTTTTTTAGATCCTGGAACATTTCCTTTAATTAATAGAAGGTTGCGTTCAACATCTACTTTTACGATTTCTAAGTTTTGAACAGTAACTTGTTCTCCACCCATACGTCCTGGTAATGCTTTACCTTTAAATACGCGGTTTGGTGCTACAGGTCCCATTGAACCTGGGCGACGATGATAACGAGAACCGTGAGCCATTGGGCCACGTGATTGTCCATGACGTTTAATAGAGCCTTGGAAACCTTTCCCTTTAGAGATCCCTGTTACATCTACAACATCGCCTTCAGCGAATACATCTACTTTGACTTCTTGACCAACTTCATACTCATCTAAGTTTACTTCTCTCAATTCACGAACGAAGCGCTTAGGAGCAGTGTTTGCTTTCGCAACATGACCCTTTTCAGGTTTGTTAGCCAACTTTTCACGTTTATCTTCAAAACCGATCTGAACAGATTCGTAACCGTCTGTTTCAACAGTTTTCTTTTGAAGCACTACGTTTTGAGCAGCTTCCACTACTGTTACAGGGATAAGATTGCCGTTCTCAGCAAATACTTGAGTCATACCAATTTTTCTTCCTAAGATTCCTTTGGTCATTTCAGTCACACCTCCTGATAATCTTAATATTTATTGTTATTATAATTTAATTTCTATATCTACACCTGATGGTAAGTCTAAACGCATTAAGGAATCAACTGTTTGTGGAGTTGGATTAACAATGTCGATTAGACGTTTATGCGTACGCATTTCAAATTGCTCACGAGAATCTTTATATTTATGAACCGCACGTAAGATAGTGTATACAGACTTTTCTGTCGGTAACGGAATCGGACCAGAAACAGCCGCACCAGAACGTTTTGCAGTTTCAACGATTTTCTCAGCAGATTGATCTAAAATTTTATGATCATACGCTTTTAAACGGATACGAATTTTTTGTTTTGCCATTATTTTCCCTCCTTTTCGCCTATTTTAAAATAGACATTCTCCGCAGAAATTTCCCACACACTCGCCATGGCAAAGCGGCCGGGTGTGTCAGCAACCTTCTGCATCATCGCAGTCAAAGACCAACATTGTCTATTATACAGAAACTAAATAAGAAAAGCAATAGTATAAATTATTTTTCTTTTGTTTTTGTACACTCAGACTATTATACATAGTTAAAGTAGATTTTTCAAGGTTTTGGCGAATTGTCGAAAAATTAGAACACTAATGATAAGGTTGCTTTCCTTATAATAATTTTCGTGGTGGGTGAAAGAGTTTTTTAATAGTTTGTATAAGGTAGTCTTACAGTGTTTTGTCTACTTCTCCTAAAAGGAGAGTGGATCTTTTTTTATCTATGGGTGTTTTCATATAGAATGTTGCTTTTAAACTCGCAGCCTGAATACACTTCGTCCGTTTAGCGAGCGTCGAGCCTCCTCGTCGCATACACTCCTGCGGGGTCTCGTCTTTCTCGCATTCCCACAGAAGTCTACGTGTATGCAGACTGCTGAGTACTTCTTCTCCCATTTTTTACGTAAAAAACAACAAACTTTGAGAAAACAGCCTTATCTTTTATATCAAATTATGAGAGAATATACTGCACCTATACGAAAAAAAGCAAGCCAGATCAACTGGCTTGCTTTTTTAAATTAACTAGTTAATTACTCAACGATTGTAGCAACTACGCCAGCACCTACAGTACGTCCACCCTCACGGATAGAGAATTTAGTACCTTCTTCGATAGCGATAGAAGAAATTAGTTCAACATCCATTTCGATGTTGTCACCAGGCATAACCATTTCTACGCCTTCAGGTAAGTTACAAATACCAGTTACATCAGTTGTACGGAAGTAGAACTGTGGACGGTAGTTTGTGAAGAATGGAGTATGACGTCCACCTTCTTCTTTTGATAATACGTAAACTTCAGCTTTGAACTTTACGTGAGGAGTGATAGTACCTGGTTTTGCTAATACTTGACCACGTTGGATATCTTCACGTGCAACACCACGAAGAAGTGCACCAATGTTATCTCCAGCTTCAGCATAATCAAGTAATTTACGGAACATTTCAACACCTGTTACAGTAGTTGATTTTTTCTCTTCAGCTAAACCGATGATGTCAACAACGTCACCAACTTTAACTTGTCCGCGCTCAACACGTCCTGTAGCAACTGTTCCACGTCCTGTGATTGAGAATACATCCTCAACAGGCATCATGAATGGTTTTTCAGTATCACGTGCAGGAGTTGGGATATACTCATCTACAGCAGCCATAAGCTCGTTGATTTTTTCTTCCCATTCTGCTTCACCTTCAAGTGCTTTAAGAGCAGAACCTTTAACAACTGGAATATCGTCACCAGGGAACTCATATTCAGAAAGAAGGTCACGAACTTCCATTTCTACTAATTCTAATAACTCTTCGTCATCAACCATATCACATTTGTTTAAGAATACTACTAAGTGAGGTACACCAACCTGACGAGATAATAGGATGTGCTCACGAGTTTGTGGCATTGGACCATCAGTTGCAGATACAACTAGGATACCGCCGTCCATTTGAGCAGCACCAGTGATCATGTTTTTAACATAGTCAGCATGTCCTGGGCAGTCAACGTGTGCATAGTGACGAGTAGCTGTTTCATACTCAACGTGTGCAGTTGAAATTGTGATACCGCGCTCACGCTCTTCTGGAGCAGCATCGATTTGATCATAACCGCGTGCTTCTCCTCCACCTACTTTAGAAAGTACAGTTGTGATAGCAGCTGTTAAAGTTGTTTTACCATGGTCAACGTGACCAATTGTTCCGATATTTACGTGTGGCTTTGAACGATCGTATTTAGCTTTTGCCATTAGGAAAATCCTCCTTTTAATTGTGAAAATTAAGTATTGGAGCTGTGAATTTTCATCACAGCTTTATTGCTTACATAGTAGTTATACTTGATTAAAAAGGTAAAATCAACAATTACCCTTTATTTTTTTTGATGATCTCTTCAGAGATTGATTTTGGCACTTCTTCGTAGTGGTCAAAAGTCATAGAGAATACTCCGCGACCTTGTGTGCTTGAACGTAAGTTTGTAGCGTAACCAAACATTTCTGAAAGTGGAACCATAGCACGTACTACTTGAGCGTTACCGCGCGCTTCCATTCCTTCAACACGTCCACGACGAGAAGTAATATTACCCATAATATCACCCATGTACTCTTCTGGGATGATTACTTCAACCTTCATGACAGGTTCAAGAATTACAGGGTTACATTTTGAAGCAGCGTTTTTAAGTGCCATTGAAGCGGCAATTTTAAACGCCATTTCAGATGAGTCAACATCATGGTAAGATCCATCAAATAATTTAGCTTTAACGTCTACCATTGGGTAGCCTGCAAGTACTCCTCTTTCTAACGCATCTTCAAGACCAGCTTGAACTGGAGCGATATATTCACGTGGAACAACCCCACCAACGATTGCGTTTTCGAACTCGAAGCCTTTACCTTCTTCGTTTGGAGAGAATTCAATCCAAACGTGACCATATTGTCCTCGTCCACCAGATTGACGTGAGAACTTACCTTCTACCGCTGCAGAACCACGGAAAGTTTCACGATATGCAACCTGTGGTGCACCAACGTTTGCTTCAACCTTAAATTCACGACGCATACGATCTACAAGAATATCTAAGTGAAGCTCACCCATACCAGCGATAATTACTTGACCAGTTTCTTGGTTAGTATGCGCACGGAATGTTGGATCTTCTTCTTGTAATTTTTGTAGAGCTGTAGTCATTTTATCTTGGTCAGCTTTTGATTTAGGTTCAATTGACAACTCAATAACCGGCTCTGGGAATTCCATTGATTCTAAGATTACTAAGTTCTTATCATCACATAGAGTATCTCCAGTTGTAGTATCTTTTAATCCAACCGCTGCTGCAATGTCTCCAGCATGTACTTCTGAAATCTCTTGACGGCTGTTTGCGTGCATTTGTAGAATACGACCTACGCGCTCACGTTTGCCTTTAGTAGAGTTTTGTACATATGAACCAGAGCTCAAAGTACCAGAGTATACACGGAAGAATGTTAATTTACCTACGAATGGGTCTGTCATAACCTTAAATGCAAGTGCCGCAAATGGTTCTTCATCACTTGAATGTTTTTCAATTACTTCATCTGAATCAGGAACAGTACCTTTGATTGATGGTACATCTAATGGAGATGGTAAGTAGTCGATAACTGCATCAAGCATTTTTTGAACACCTTTGTTTTTGAAAGCAGAACCACAGATAACTGGATAGAATTCAACGTTTACTGTACCTTTACGGATAGCAGCTTTTAATTCATCAGTAGTGATTTCTTCTCCACCAAGATATTTTTCCATTAAGTCTTCGTCAAGTTCTGCTACAGCTTCCACTAATTTCTCGTGGTATTCTTCAGCAAGTTCTTTATACTCTTCAGGAATTTCACGTTCTTGGATATCTGTTCCTAAGTCGTTGCCATAGAAAGTTGCTTTCATTTCTACCAAGTCAATAATGCCTTCGAATTGATCTTCAGCACCGATTGGCAATTGAATTGCATGTGCATTCGCTTGTAAGCGATCGTGTAATGTTCCTAATGAATATAGGAAGTCTGCTCCTATTTTATCCATTTTATTAACAAAAACTACACGAGGAACTCCATAAGTTGTTGCTTGTCGCCAAACAGTTTCTGTTTGAGGTTCAACACCAGATTGAGCATCAAGAACTGCAACCGCACCATCAAGTACACGAAGAGAACGTTCAACTTCAACTGTGAAGTCTACGTGTCCTGGTGTATCGATGATATTTACACGATGACCTTCCCATTGTGCTGTTGTTGCAGCAGATGTAATCGTGATACCACGTTCTTGTTCTTGCTCCATCCAGTCCATTTGCGATGCACCTTCATGAGTTTCACCAATTTTATGGATACGACCAGTATAATAAAGTACACGCTCAGTTGTTGTCGTTTTACCAGCATCAATATGCGCCATGATACCAATATTACGAGTGTTTTCTAAGGAGAACTCTCTAGCCATTTGGTATTTCTCCTTCCATTAAGAAAGTATTTTTTTAAATTGATTATCTTACCAACGATAGTGAGCAAACGCTTTGTTTGCTTCAGCCATTTTGTGTGTATCTTCACGCTTTTTAACAGATGCTCCAGTATTGTTAGCTGCATCTAAAATTTCGTTAGCTAATCTTTCTTCCATCGTTTTTTCTCCACGAAGACGAGAATAGTTAACTAACCAGCGAAGACCTAGTGTAGTACGTCTATCTGGACGAACCTCCACTGGAACTTGATAGTTTGAACCACCAACACGGCGGGCTTTAACTTCAAGTACTGGCATAATGTTCTTTAATGCTTGATCGAATACTTCGATTGCATCTTTTCCAGTACGTTCTGCTACGATTTCAAAAGCTGAATATAGGATAGCTTGAGATTTACCTCTCTTACCATCGATCATCATTTTATTGATTAATTTAGATACAAGTTTTGAATTGTAAATTGGATCTGGTAACACGTCTCTTTTTGCTACAGGACCTTTACGTGGCATTTGATTTCCTCCTTTCGATCATGCTGTTTTAAGATTTATTTATTTTTTTGCTGCTTTTGGTTTTTTTGTTCCGTATTTAGAACGTCCTTGCATACGGTTATTAACACCAGCTGTATCAAGCGCACCACGAACAATGTGATAACGTACCCCTGGTAAGTCTTTTACACGTCCTCCACGGATAAGTACAACACTATGTTCTTGTAGGTTGTGACCGATACCAGGAATGTATGCTGTTACCTCAATACCGTTAGTCAAACGTACACGAGCATATTTACGTAACGCTGAGTTCGGTTTTTTTGGTGTCATTGTACCAACACGAGTACATACACCACGTTTTTGAGGTGAAGATACGTTTGTTTGTGTTTTTTTGAAACTGTTGTAACCTTTGTTTAACGCAGGTGACTTCGACTTCTCTTGTGCAGATTGACGAGGCTTGCGTACTAATTGGTTAATAGTTGGCATTTCTTTTTCCTCCCTTCTTTTATGTTTAAAGCCCACACATCCAGGTGGTTCATATTAGGGCAAAAACAAAGTTTTCATGGTTAATTCCATAAAAACAGTTTAATTAATTATGGCTACAGTCGCTGCGCCTACTTCTATACCACATGATTTGCCTAACTTCATCATGGAATCAACAAGTATTATAGGAACATGAACTTGTTTAGCTGTATCTGTTACTTTTCCAATTAGAATTGGATCAGCATCTTTTGCAACTAAAACTTCCGTTACATTTCCTGCTTTTAACGCTTTAACCGTTTGCTTTGTTCCTACTACATATTTATTAGCCTGTAATACTTTATCATAAGACATATCATATCCTCCAAAGCAACAGGTGAATAGGAGCACCTCTGATATATTAACACCTAGAAAACTTCATGTCAATTAATTTACGAAAAAAATTAATTGCTTTTCTGAAATGATAAGCAAAGGTCAGAACCCTGCTATTCAAGTCTATTACTTTGTTTGGACAGCGGGGTTTGACCTTATTCAATTATTTACTCTACAGTAACAGACTCTTCCGAAGACTCTTCTGCTGTAATAGGTTCTGCATGTCGATATCTTGGCATACCAGTTCCCGCAGGTACTAGCTTACCAATAATAACATTTTCTTTTAATCCTAATAATTCATCACGTTTTCCTTTAATTGCTGCATCTGTTAAAACTCTTGTAGTTTCTTGGAACGATGCTGCAGATAAGAAGGAATCTGTTTCAAGTGATGCTTTTGTAATACCTAACAATACAGGTCTTCCTGTCGCTGGTAATTTTCCTGCTTTTAACGCTTTAGCATTCGCATCTGTAAATTGGTGGATATCAAGTAGTGTACCAGGTAATACATCTGTTTCCCCAGCATCTACGACACGTATTTTACGAAGCATTTGACGAACCATTACTTCAACGTGTTTATCGCCGATTTCAACCCCTTGCATGCGGTATACCTTCTGCACTTCACGTAGTAGATACTCTTGAACAGCAGTTACGTTTTTCACTTTAATCAATTCTTTAGGATCAATAGAACCTTCTGTTAGTTCTTGACCTTGTTCTACTACATCGTCAAGCTTAACTTTTAATCTTCCTGTGTACGGTGCAGTATATGTTTTCGTTTCTAGTTCACCTTGAATAGTAATCTCATGTTGACGGTCTCTGCCTTCGTTAATTCCGACTACTACACCGGCAATCTCGGATATAACCGCCTGCCCTTTTGGATTACGAGCTTCGAAAATTTCTTGGATACGAGGTAAACCTTGTGTAATATCGTCTCCAGCAACCCCACCAGTATGGAATGTACGCATCGTTAACTGTGTACCTGGTTCTCCGATAGATTGTGCCGCAATAATACCTACTGCTTCTCCCACTTCTACCTCTTGACCAGTTGCTAAGTTTCTACCGTAACATTTTTTACATACACCATGGCGAGTGTTACATGTAAAGGCAGAACGAATCCATACTTCTTCAATATTAGCTTCCACTACTTCTACAGCAAGGTCTTCTGTAATTAGACCATTTTCCGGAACAATCACTGTATTCGTTTCTGGATGCTTAATTGCTCTTCTTGCATAACGACCAATTAAACGCTCTTCTAACGGTTCAATTATTTCAGTTCCTTCTTTAAGAGCAGCTACTAATAAACCTCTATCTGTTCCACAATCATCTTCACGGACAATTACATCTTGAGCAACATCAACTAGTCGACGAGTCAGATATCCAGAGTCAGCCGTTTTAAGTGCTGTATCGGCAAGACCTTTACGGGCACCATGTGTAGAGATAAAGTACTCTAATACTGTTAATCCTTCACGGAAACTTGAGATAATTGGCAACTCAATAATTCTACCAGCCGGGTTGGCCATCAGTCCACGCATACCCGCAAGCTGCGTGAAGTTAGATGCGTTACCACGGGCACCAGAGTCACTCATCATAAAGATTGGATTTCGTTTATCAAGTGATTTCATCAGTTTAGCCTGAATTACATCTTTAGCAGCACTCCAAATAGAGATAACTCTATCATAACGCTCTTCTTCTGTAATTAATCCACGTCTAAATTGTTTTAATACATTATCAACTTTACCTTGAGCTTCGTCGATAATTTCTTGTTTTTCACCTAAAACGACGATATCTGCAACCCCTACAGTAATACCTGCTTTTGTTGAATGTCTAAATCCTAGATCTTTCATTCTATCAAGCATTTTAGATGTTTCGGTAATTTTGAATCGTTTAAATACTTCCGCAATGATATTCCCAAGAATTTTCTTTTTAAATGGGTCAATAATTGGCATTTCCCTAATAATCGCAGGCACATCTGTTCCTTGTTTAACAAAGAATCTTTCCGGAGTCTTCTCTTCAAGGTTTGCCTTTGTAGGTTCATTAATGTACGGGAAAGATTTAGGTAATATTTCATTAAATATTAACTTTCCAACTGTTGTTAATAAAAGTTGGTTGTTTTGCTCTTCCGTAAATGTTTCGTTATTTAAAGAACTTGCACGAACAGCAACACGAGTGTGTAAATGAACATAACCATTTTGATATGCCAACACTGCCTCACTTGTATCGTTAAAGATCATACCTTCTCCCACAGCACCTTCTCTTTCTAAAGTTAGGTAATAGTTACCTAACACCATATCCTGTGAAGGTGTAACAACTGGTTTTCCATCTTTAGGATTCAAGATATTTTGAGCAGCTAGCATTAATAATCTTGCTTCTGCCTGCGCTTCAGATGATAACGGAACGTGAACAGCCATTTGGTCTCCATCAAAGTCCGCATTATAAGCAGTACACACTAGTGGATGAAGACGAATTGCACGACCTTCTACTAATGTTGGCTCAAATGCCTGGATTCCTAATCTGTGAAGTGTTGGTGCACGGTTAAGCAATACAGGGTGTTCTCTGATTACCTCTTCTAATACATCCCAAACTTCAGGTTGAACTCGCTCAATTTTACGTTTAGCAGACTTAATATTGTGTGCTAATCCTTTTTCCACTAATTCTTTCATAACGAAAGGTTTAAAAAGCTCTAATGCCATTTCTCTTGGTAAACCACATTGATACATCTTTAAATTCGGTCCTACAACGATAACCGAACGGCCAGAGTAGTCAACACGTTTTCCTAGTAAGTTTTGACGGAAACGACCTTGTTTTCCTTTTAACATATGGGAAAGGGATTTTAATGGTCTATTACCTGGTCCTGTAACCGGACGCCCACGACGACCATTATCAATTAACGCATCTACTGCTTCTTGAAGCATGCGTTTTTCGTTTTGAACGATAATGCTTGGAGCTCCTAGATCCAACAATCTTTTTAAACGGTTATTACGGTTAATAACACGGCGGTATAGATCATTCAAATCTGATGTTGCAAAACGTCCACCATCTAATTGAACCATCGGACGAAGTTCTGGTGGAATAACGGGAAGTACATCTAAAATCATCCATGACGGCTCATTGCCAGAACCACGGAATGCTTCTAACACTTCTAATCGTTTAATTGCTCGAGTACGACGTTGTCCTTGAGCTGTTTTCAACTCTTCTTTTAACGCTTCTACATCTTTATTTAAATCAATATCAGAAAGTAATTTCTTAATTGATTCCGCTCCCATAGAAGCTTGGAATTTCATCCCATATTTATCACGATATGCTCTGTATTCTTTTTCTGAAAGAAGTTGTTTCTTTTCTAATGCTGTATCACCAGGATCGGTTACAACATAAGAAGCAAAATAAATAACTTCTTCTAAAGCACGCGGAGACATATCAAGAACAAGCCCCATACGGCTAGGAATTCCTTTAAAATACCATATATGCGATACAGGTGCTGCTAGTTCAATGTGCCCCATGCGTTCACGACGTACTTTTGCACGCGTCACCTCTACACCACATCGATCACAAACTACACCTTTGTAACGAACACGTTTATACTTTCCACAATGACATTCCCAGTCTTTTGTAGGACCAAAAATACGCTCGCAGAATAAGCCGTCTTTTTCCGGTTTTAATGTTCGATAATTAATTGTTTCTGGTTTTTTTACTTCACCATATGACCATGAGCGAATCTTATCTGGTGAAGCAAGACCTATTTTCATAAATTCAAAATTGTTTACATCCAACAAGGGTCCTACCTCCCTTTTGATCTTCGGGCTATTCCATACTTGCCACTTAATAAGAATAAGTACTTATATCTTATGAAGGCTGACCCTTTTCATTAGTGTCAGCCTTCATCTAGTTACTTGAAATTACTCTTGAATGCCTACTTTTTCTGACTCAGGCTCTTGTGTATCAGGTGCTATTGTAAGAGATTCAGCTTGTTGAATATCATCATCATCATCTGTATCTCTCATTTCTATTTCTTCTTCGTTGCTGGATAGAATTTTAACATCTAATCCTAAGCTTTGAAGTTCTTTCATCAGTACGCGGAATGATTCTGGTACTCCCGGCTCTGGAACATTTTCACCTTTTACAATTGCTTCATACGTTTTCACACGACCTACAACGTCATCTGATTTAACAGTAAGAATTTCTTGTAATGTATATGCTGCTCCATACGCTTCAAGAGCCCAAACTTCCATCTCTCCAAAACGTTGTCCACCGAACTGAGCTTTTCCGCCAAGTGGCTGTTGTGTTACTAAAGAGTAAGGTCCAGTAGAACGAGCATGAAGTTTATCATCAACCATGTGCGCCAGTTTAATCATATACATGACACCAACAGATACACGGTTATCAAACGGCTCTCCTGTACGTCCATCATAAAGTACTGTTTTAGCATCTTGTGCCATGCCAGCTTCTCTGATTGTTTCCCAAACATCTTCTTCCCTAGCTCCATCAAATACAGGAGAAGCAACATGGATATTTAAGCTTCTTGCAGCCATTCCAAGGTGCAGCTCCAGCACCTGTCCGATATTCATACGAGATGGTACCCCTAAAGGATTTAACATGATATCTACAGGTGTTCCATCTGGAAGATACGGCATATCTTCTTCTGGTAAAATACGAGAAATTACCCCTTTATTACCATGTCGTCCAGCCATCTTATCGCCTTCGTGAATTTTACGCTTTTGTACAATGTACACACGCACAAGTTGATTCACCCCTGGTGGCAGTTCGTCTCCGTCTTCACGATTAAATACTTTCACATCATGAACGATACCGCCTCCGCCATGAGGAACACGTAAACTAGTATCACGAACTTCACGTGCTTTTTCCCCGAAAATAGCATGTAATAAACGTTCTTCTGCAGTTAATTCTGTTACACCTTTTGGCGTTACTTTTCCTACAAGAAGGTCTCCGTCTTTTACTTCTGCTCCAATACGGATAATTCCTCGATCGTCAAGGTTACGCAAAGCATCTTCCCCAACATTTGGAATATCGCGTGTGATTTCTTCTGGTCCAAGCTTTGTATCGCGAGATTCTGATTCATATTCTTCAATATGAATAGATGTATAAACATCATCTTTTACTAGACGCTCACTCATAATGATGGCATCTTCATAATTGTACCCATCCCATGTCATAAAGGCTACTAGCACGTTTCTTCCTAAAGCTAGTTCACCTAATTCCATAGATGGACCGTCAGCAAGGATTTCTCCTTTTGTTACTTTGTTTCCAACAGCAACAATCGGACGTTGATTGTAGCATGTACCTTGGTTAGAACGGATAAACTTAAGCATTCTATATTTATCTAGGTTGCCTTTAACTTCTTGACCATCAATCACTTGTACTCTTCTAACCCAAACTTCACGAGCTTCTACATGTTCAACGATTCCATCATGTTTACAAATAACAGCAGCACCAGAGTCTTTACCAGAAACATATTCCATTCCTGTTCCTACTCTTGGAGCTTCAGGCTGCATCAACGGTACTGCTTGACGTTGCATGTTCGCACCCATTAACGCACGGTTTGAGTCATCGTTTTCTAAGAAAGGAATACATGCTGTTGCAGCAGATACTACTTGCTTCGGTGATACATCCATATAGTCTACACGATCACGGCGGACAACAGTATTTTCCCCTCTAAAACGAGCAACAACTTCCTCATCAAGGAAAGCGCCATCATCACCTAAACGTACGTTTGCTTGTGCTACTACGTAGTTATCTTCCTCATCTGCAGTCAAGTAATCAATACGGCTTGAAACTAATCCTGTTTCCGGATCTACGCGGCGGTATGGCGTTTCAATAAAACCAAAGCGATTTACTTTTGCAAAAGATGATAACGAGTTAATCAAACCGATGTTTGGTCCCTCTGGCGTTTCAATAGGACACATACGACCGTAATGTGAGTAGTGAACGTCACGAACTTCCATCCCTGCACGTTCTCTTGTTAAACCACCAGGTCCTAATGCAGATAAACGGCGCTTATGCGTTAACTCAGCAAGCGGATTTGTCTGGTCCATAAATTGAGATAACTGTGAGCTTCCGAAAAACTCTTTAATTGACGCGATAACCGGTCTGATGTTAATTAACTGCTGCGGTGTAATCGTGTTTGTATCTTGGATAGACATTCTTTCACGAACTACACGCTCCATTCTGGATAATCCAATACGGAACTGATTTTGCAGTAATTCACCAACAGAACGCAAACGTCTGTTACCTAAGTGGTCAATGTCATCTGTTAAACCAACACCATGTAACAGGTTAAAGAAATAACTAATCGATGCAATAATATCTGCAGGAGAAATATTTTTCACTGCTTCTTCTACATATGCATTGCTAATTACGTTAATTTCTTTTTCCCCTTCATCATTAGGAGCATAAATTTTAACAGATTGCACAATAACGTCGTCTTCTAATACTCCGCCATATGGGCTTAATGTTTTAAATCCGATGTTATTTTCAAGGTTCGGTATGATGCGATCCAATGCACGACGATCTAAAAGCGTACCTTTTTCCGCAATTATTTCGCCTGTTTCTGGATCTACAAGCGTCTCTGCTAGACGTTGACCAAACAATCTATTTTTTATATGAAGTTTTTTATTAATTTTATAGCGTCCTACATTTGCAAGATCATATCTTTTAGGATCAAAAAATCTTGAAACTAATAAGCTTTTTGCATTTTCGACAGTAGGTGGCTCACCAGGACGTAAACGCTCATATATTTCTAATAGAGCCTTTTCCGTTCCTTCTGTATTATCTTTTTCTAAAGTATTGCGTAAATACTCATTGTCACCAATCAAGTCTAATATCTCTTGATCAGATCCAAATCCTAAAGCACGTAAAAGAACCGTTACCGGCAGTTTACGAGTACGATCGATACGTACGTAAACAACATCCTTTGCATCGGTTTCATATTCTAACCAAGCTCCACGGTTTGGAATCACAGTCGCTGTAAATCCTTTTTTCCCGTTTTTATCTAATTTCCCATTATAGTACACACTTGGAGAACGTACTAACTGAGAAACGATAACACGTTCAGCTCCGTTAATAACAAATGTACCAGTTTCAGTCATAAGCGGGAAATCACCCATGAAAACATCTTGGTCTTTTACTTCTCCTGTTTCTTTGTTTACAAGACGAACCTTAACTCGTAATGGCGCGGAGTATGTAACATCTCGTTCTTTTGATTCTTCTACTGAATATTTTGGATCCCCTAAGCTGTAATCAATAAACTCAAGCGATAAGTTGCCAGTAAAGTCTTCGATTGGTGAAATATCCTGAAACATCTCACGCAATCCCTCATCTAGAAACCATTGATAGGAAGAGGTTTGGATTTCTATAAGATTTGGTAATTCTAAAACTTCACTAATTCGTGCATAGCTTCTTCGCTGGCGGTGTCGTCCATACTGAACAAGTTGACCTGTCAACTGATTCACCCCTCAAATCAAACGTTATAGTACATCTATTTACATCTTATAAAAGCAGTTTATTACTTTTTATAAGACAAAAAGAAAAAGGGTTTTCCAATCCAAAAAACCACATTTTTCATATTTCTAGTATTATTTTGTTAGCTTTTCCGAAATAATCCAATTTTATACACTAGTTGTATAAAATGATACCAATCAGAAAAAATAATATATTGGCATTATACAATGCTATCACAACGATTCGGACTAGTCAATCTTTTTTGCTCTTATTATAAAATAACCTTTTTTCTTTTCAACGATTTCTACATCATGAAATAATTGCTCTAACTTTGCTATCGCAGAAGGAGCTCCCTGCTTTTTCTGAATCACTACCCAAAGGTCTCCACCATCAACCAAATGTTCATAACTTTGTTCGAAAATATCATGAACAACTTTTTTTCCTGCACGTATCGGCGGGTTCGTTAATATAGA
Source organism: Niallia yueguangensis (assembly GCF_052663115.1). NCBI lineage: Bacteria > Bacillati > Bacillota > Bacilli > Caryophanales > Bacillaceae > Niallia > Niallia yueguangensis. The sequence continues at coordinate 20,623 of NZ_JBQTCX010000027.1, read as the reverse complement.
TGCAAACATTTTGCTTTCCACTTGCAAAAGTCTATCACTTTCATAAATTTTAACATTTTTTATATGATTAGCAGAAGCATTTTCCGTTGCAAGCTGTATCGCTCTTACATTAACATCCACCATATGAACCATTTTATTTTCAGCATTTTTGGCTATAGAAAGTCCTATCGGTCCATATCCACATCCAACATCCAATATATCTCCTGCAACGGTTGAATATTCATATGTTTCGATTAATAGCTTCGAACCAAAATCAACTTCTTTTTTAGAAAAAACGCCATTATCTGTTTTAAAGCGAAATTTATTGCCTTTTAACATGTAATCCCAATAATTCGGATCACTGCTTACATTTTGTGTACGGGAATAATAATGTTCTGTCACAACTGACCACCTCCACGGGAGCATTATATCGGAAGAACCATTGAGGATTTTACTTTTTTGAAGTAATTCCTATAAGAGGTTGTTCAAAAAGTTCGGGAACACAAACTTGCGAATCTCTTCGTTGATTCCCAACCTTTTTGAACACACACTTTAAGGGAAAAAAAGCCCGCTTATATAGCGAGCTTTTTTTAACTAACATTACTTAACTTCAACGTTAGCTCCAACTTCTTCAAGTTTAGCTTTGATTTCTTCAGCTTCTTCTTTAGAAGCTCCTTCTTTAACAGCTTTTGGAGTGTTGTCAACAAGTTCTTTTGCTTCTTTAAGACCAAGACCTGTGATTTCACGTACAACTTTGATAACTTTGATTTTTTGATCTCCAGCAGATGCAAGAACTACATCAAACTCAGTTTTTTCAGCTGCAGCTTCTCCGCCAGCAGCACCAGCAACAGCTACAGGAGCTGCAGCAGTTACACCAAATTCTTCTTCAATAGCTTTTACTAAGTCGTTTAATTCTAAAACAGTCATTGCTTTTACTGCTTCTAAGATTTGTTCTTTAGACATTATATTGTTCCTCCTTGTTTTTTATCCATTTATTATGATACTTGAAAGTAACGTAAATTCTTACGCGCCTTGTTCTTCTTTTTGTTCTGCAACTGCTTTTGTAGCAAGAGCGAAGTTGCGGATTGGTGCTTGAAGCACGCTGAGTAACATAGAAAGTAGTCCTTCGCGTGATGGAAGTTCAGCAAGAGCTTTAACATCTTCAACTGAAGCAACATTTCCTTCAATAATACCCGCTTTAATTTCAAGCGCTTCATTCTTTTTAGCAAAGTCATTAAGAATTTTCGCTGGTGCAACAACATCTTCATTACTGAATGCAATTGCGTTAGGACCAGTTAAAGCTTCGTTAATACCTGCTAAACCTGCAGCTTCAGCAGCACGGCGTGTTAATGTGTTTTTGAAAACTTTGAACTCGATACCAGCTTCACGAAGTTGTTTACGAAGTTCTGTTACTTCAGAAACAGTTAGACCGCGGTAATCAACAACAATCGTTGATTTACTTGCTTTGAATTTTTCAGCAATATCTTCTACTATTTGTTTCTTTTGTTCAATTACGCTGCTCATCTTTACACCTCCTGTAGAATTTACATTTATACCGGAAAGTAAAAAACCTCCACATCAATATAGACATGGAGGAGTATACAATAGTCGTTTACACAACTGATTAAAAATCTATCGTATTACCTCGGCAGGAAATTAAGCTCTTATGAGCACCTACTGTCTACGGTACAAATGTTATTTAATTTTTCACAACAAGATGTAGTATATGCCATTAATCTTGTTTTGTCAAATATATTTTATATTAAACTGCAGAAGGATCTACTTTAACTCCAGGACCCATTGTTGAAGTAACAGATACGTTCTTCATATAAGTTCCTTTTGCTGCTGCTGGTTTAACTTTTAACATTGTATCAAAAATAGTTTGGAAGTTTTCAACAAGTTTTGTTTCTTCGAAAGAAACTTTACCGATTGGAACATGAATGTTTCCAGCTTTATCAACACGGTATTCTACTTTACCTGCTTTGATTTCGTTAACTGCTTTTGTTACATCAAAAGTTACTGTACCAGTTTTAGGGTTTGGCATTAAACCTTTAGGTCCTAATACACGACCAAGTTTACCAACTTCACCCATCATATCTGGAGTTGCAACGATTACATCAAATTCGAACCAACCTTGTTGGATTTTGTTGATGAATTCAGCATCTCCAACATAATCTGCACCTGCAGCTTCTGCTTCTTTAATTTTTTCGCCTTTAGCGAAAACTAATACACGTTGAGTTTTACCAGTTCCATGTGGAAGAACAACTGCTCCACGGATTTGTTGGTCCGCTTTCTTAGGATCAACGCCTAGACGGAAAGCAACCTCAACAGATGCATCAAATTTTGTAGTACTTGTTTTTTTAACAAGTTCAACTGCTTCTTGAATTGGGTAAGCTTTAGTACGATCAACAAGTTTGATAGCTTCTAAATACTTCTTACCTTTTTTAGCCATAATAATATTTCCTCCTTGAATTGTGGTTTTAGCGGAATTACCTCCCACGAATAAAGGTTGCGACTTAACCATTATCAGTGTCGCAACCTTAATCAACAGAACCATTTAAATGGTTTAGTCTTCAATAACAATACCCATGCTGCGGGCAGTACCTTCTACCATGCGCATAGCTGCTTCAACGCTAGCTGCATTTAGATCAGGCATTTTCGTTTCAGCAATCTCGCGTACTTTATCACGCTTAACAGTTGCTACTTTATTACGGTTAGGTTCACCAGAACCTGACTCAATACCAGCCGCTTTTTTAAGTAAAACAGCAGCAGGTGGAGTTTTTGTAATAAATGTAAATGAACGGTCTTCAAACACCGTAATTTCAACAGGAATAATTAAACCAGCTTGTTCAGCTGTACGAGCATTAAACTCTTTACAGAATCCCATGATATTCACACCTGCTTGACCTAGTGCAGGACCAACTGGTGGTGCCGGATTTGCTTTAGCTGCTGGAATTTGCAATTTAACAACCTTAATTACTTTTTTAGCCACGAGACACACCTCCTTAAAGTCCGTGATGTGGTAATAGGGTATACCCCTCCCACTCAACTTATCGTCTTTATATGAATAAAGAAATCTGACAATATCTTATCTCTTTTTGTGAGACATACTGACCTTTGAAATATTATCACTTTTTTAAGTGCATTTCAAGTTTTTCAGATTAAAATTTTTCAATTTGTGTAAAATCAAGTTCTACAGGGGTATCACGGCCGAACATATTAACTAAAACTTTTACCTTTGCTTTATCGGTGTCAATTTCTTCCACAGAACCTGTGAAATTAGCAAATGGACCTTCGTTCACTTTTACTGTTTCCCCTAACTCAAATTCAATTTCAATACGTTGTTCATCAACGCCCATTCTCTTCAAAATAACTTGAACTTCTTCAGGAAGAAGCGGGGTTGGTTTTGAACCGGATCCAGCAGACCCTACAAACCCAGTTACTCCTGGTGTATTGCGGACAACATACCAAGAATCATCCGTCATTACAATTTCAACCAACACATAACCTGGAAAAACCTTCCTTTTTACTACTTTTTTCTTTCCGTTTCTAATATCCGTTTCTTCTTCTTCAGGTACAACAACGCGAAATATTTTATCTTGCATTGCCATTGTTTCTACTCGCTTTTCTAAGTTTGCTTTCACTTTATTTTCATATCCAGAGTACGTATGCACTACATACCAATTTTTTTCCATAGTAGAGGACTATTTCGTCCTTCCCTCCCCGCACTTAATTTTTGCAGTTTTATTGTTAATTTCTTTGTCTCAACAAACTCTTTAGCTGATCAAAGGGTTCGGTCTCTATAAACGCGATATAGTTGTTCAAACGGAACCTATATATGTCTATGTTCAGCCTCAGGGCTGACCGCTTTTGTTCTATTAAAGCAATGAAAAAACCCGTTACCGGGCTTTGTAAATGTTTCTTATGTTTTACCATTATACCATGAGTAGACAACTGTTATTCAAGTATTAATCGAATTAGTTCAGAAATTCCCATATCAACAAGCGCGAAGAATACAGCAAAGAACGTTACTGTCGCAATAACAATAATGGTATAGTTGGTTAATTCCTTCCTATTGGGCCAACTTACCTTTTTTAACTCTCTGCCTACCTCACGAAAAAAGTTAACAGTGCGTTGCATTTCGTTACCTCCATATTTAAAGCGGGTAGCTTATCTTAAAGCGATGAAAACGATTATTTTGTTTCAGGCTGTCGACAGATGTTTTTGTTTTCGATCAGCCTGAAGTTTCTGCTAAAATCACTTTGTCTTCACCCTGAAACAATTATTTTGTTTCTTTATGAACAGTGTGGGCATTACATTTTTGGCAAAACTTTTTTATTTCTAATCGTTCAGCCTCTTTGTTACCCATTGTAGAATAATTTCTCGAACCACAATTTCCGCATGCTAAAACAAGCTTTTTCCTCATTTTTGACACCTTCTACGTTCTTTATACATTACCAAACTGTATCATGGTCATATATCAATGTCAAATGTCAGTCAAGAGAACATACTTTTCTAGAATAATGTTTTTTCAGAGAGAAAACTCTCTAATTTCTAAATATCTTTCCAATTTTCTTTTTACTCTTTGAAGAGCGTTATCGATTGATTTCACATGTCTATTAAGCTCTTCTGATATTTCTTGATAAGATTGTCCATCTAAATACAAGGCCAACACTTTTCGTTCTAAATCACTTAACAACTCTGACATCTTTATTTCAATATGATCAAACTCTTCTTGATTAATGATTAACTCTTCTGGATCTAATACTTTTGCACCAGATATAACATCCATTAAAGTTCGATCTGATTCTTCATCATAAATGGGTTTATCAAGAGACACGTATGAATTTAAAGGAATATGCTTCTGTCTAGTTGCCGTTTTTATTGCTGTAATAATTTGTCTTGTAATACACAATTCAGCAAATGCTTTAAATGATGACAGTTTGTCCCCTTTAAAATCACGGATTGCTTTATACAAACCAATCATGCCTTCTTGTACAATATCTTCTTTATCTGCACCAATAAGGAAATAGGATCTGGCTTTGGCACGTACAAAGTTTCGATATTTTTGAATAAGATAGTCTAATGCATCACTTTCACCTTTATGCACTAGTTCCACTATTGCTTCATCTTCAAGGTCAACATATTTCTCAACAATTTCGTTACTTTTTGTCCCGTTGTCAGCACTCATTCAGATCCCCCCGACCGTGCATTCATGGATAAAACCATTATACAGTAGCGTAATTTTTAGCGTCAACTGCTCATTTCTCTCCACGGCGCCATTTTTCGAATATTTCTTCGATTTCTTTTGTCAATTGAATTTTGGTAACAGGCTTCTTTTCTTTTATTTTTTTTACTTTTTTTCCAATATTTCGCTCGATTCCATCCATTTCAATAAACAACTCTCGCGCCGATTTCCTTAAGGCTCCTTGGCCAAATATGGCCCACTGTTCTGTAAAATCAGATGTCGCTACATGAATTTGTGTTTTTCTATTGCTTAATTCTTTTGCCAGTTTTTCAATTCTTTCGTCTGCTGTTTCGTTTTCTCTTGTAAAAATTACGTCCACTTTATAATTTTTATATTTCTTTTCTGTTCCTCTTACGTAATAAGCATCAAAAACAATAATGACATGATACCCAGAGTAAGCTTGGTATTCTGCCATTTTTTCAACAAGCTTGTCTCTTGCTGCAGCTAAATCATTCGATTTAAGTTTATTTAAGTAAGGCCATGCACCAATAATGTTGTAACCATCGACAATTAGTATATCCATTTTTATCCCTCAATTGGATAGCGTTTACGATATACCTCATACATTAAAAGTGCAGCTGCTACAGACGCATTTAGAGATGTAACAGATCCAGCCATTGGTAAATGAATAAGAAAATCACATTTTTCCCGTATCAGTCTCCCTATTCCTTTACCTTCACTTCCGATTACTAAACCTAAAGGCATGGTTCCATCGAAATGTCGATAATCTTCACTTCCTTTTGCGTCTGTTCCTGCAATCCAAATTCCTCTCTCTTTTAATTCATCTATTGTTCTAGCCATATTCGTTACTCTAACAACTGGGACATGTTCAATAGCTCCTGTTGATGCTTTTGCAACGGTCGCTGTTAATCCAACCGCTCTTCTACGAGGGATGATGATTCCATGCGCTCCAACTGCATCCGCTGTACGCATAATGGACCCTAAATTATGGGGATCTTCTATCTCATCTAGCAGCAAAAAGAAAGGAACTTCCTTTTTCTTTTCTGCTAATGCAAATAAATCATCTATCTCACGGTATTGGTATGCTGCAACTTGTGCTACTACTCCTTGATGATTAGCGTCTATAAGACTGTCCAATTTCTTCTTTGGCACAAACTGGACAAGCACATTTGCTTGTTTAGCTAAGGCAATGACTGTTTGCATCTGTCCTTTTTGTGACCCTTCTGCAATAAGAATCTTATTTACATCACGTTCTGATTTTAATGCTTCAATAACCGCATTTTTTCCTACAATATAATCGCTGTTCACGTATTGTTCCTCCAACTATTTTCAATGATTGAAAAAGTAGCTTTAATTATTTCCTCCAACCGTTCTTCTCTACTTGCTAAATATAAATAACCTAGAACGGATTCAAACCCAGTACTATACCTATATGTTTGCACATCAGTATTTTTTGGAATAGATCCAGATTTTGCATTTCTGCCTCGTTTTAACACAGTAAGCTCCTCTTCGGTAAAAAAACTTTCCTCGAGAAGCTGATGCACTGCTTTTGCTTGTCCTTTAGCAGAAACATACTTTGTCGCTTCTCTGTGAAGATGGTTTGGTTTCACTTTTCCGATATAAAGCAAGTGTCTTCGAACATATATTTCAAGAACAGCATCACCCATATAGGCTAGGGCTAGGCTGTTCAACTGTTTTTCATCAATATTTTTATCATAGAGGAGCATGCTTTATCCTCTCTTCCATCGTATACCTTGTGCTGTATCTTCTAAAATGATATTCATTGATTTGAGCTGATCTCTAATTTCATCTGCTAATTGAAAATTTCGAGCTTTACGAGCTTGATTTCTTTTTTCAATTAACGCTTCAATATCTTTATCTAATAATTCCTGTTTAGCTAAGGACATTCCTAATACGCCAAACAGTTCTTCAAATTCGTTAATAAATGCATTGATAACAACGGCAGAAGTTGTTTTTTCTAATAAATAATAGTTAGCCTGTTTTGATAATTCGAATAATACAGAAATACCATTTGCCGTATTAAAATCGTCATCCATCTCTTTAACAAACTGTTCGTGCAAGTCGTTAATTTTCTCTAGCCAATCATTATTTGTATCTGTCAAATCTGTGCTTGCTGCTTTACGATGCTGTAAATTTTCATATGATGTTCGTAATCTATCTAAGCCGGCACGTGTATTCTCCAACACTTCTTCACTATAATTAATAGGATTTCGATAATGAACAGATAACATAAAAAATCTCAACACTTGAGGATCATGTATTTTAATAATATCATTCACCGTTACAAAATTTCCTAGTGATTTAGACATTTTCTCGTTATCAATATTAATATATCCGTTATGCATCCAGTATCGTGCAAATGTCTCTCCTGTTAAAGCTTCTGATTGAGCAATTTCGTTTTCATGATGCGGGAAAGTTAAATCTTGACCACCAGCATGTATATCAATCGTATTGCCCAAATACTTTTTAGCCATTGCGGAGCATTCTATATGCCACCCCGGACGACCTTGCCCCCACGGACTCTCCCATGCTATCTCGCCATCTTTCGCCTTTTTCCATAAAGCAAAATCCAACGAGTCTTGTTTCTTCTCGCCTACCGCTATTCTTTCACCTAAACGTAATTCATCAATTGATTGATGGGACAATTTCCCATATGCTTCAAAACTTCTAGTACGGTAATAAACATCCCCATCCGATTCATAAGCAAATCCTTTATCCACTAATACTGCAATAAAGTCGATAATGATATCCATGTTTTCTGTTACACGAGGGTGCGAATCCGCTTTTTTGCATCCTAGTGCAGTGACATCATCAAAATAAGCATTTATAAAACGTTCTGCAATGGTTGGCACATCTTCTCCCAACTCATTCGCGGCTTTAATTAATTTATCATCTACATCTGTAAAATTAGAAACATATTGAACATCGTACCCTCGATACTCTAAATAGCGTCTAACTGTATCAAATACAATAGCAGGTCTTGCATTTCCTATATGAATATAGTTGTAAACGGTAGGACCACATACATACATTTTAACCTTTCCATCTTCTAATGGAATAAACTCTTCCTTTATTCTAGTTAACGTATTATAAATTTGAATGGCCATTATTTATAACTCCTTTCTTCTTGCATTTCCCGTAATTGTCGTTTTAATTGCAAAATTTCTGTTTCCATTTCTTTTAATCGCTCCGCAAATGGATCCGGCAAATCGCAGTGATTTAAATCTTTATTTATTTTCCTTCCATCTTGAACCTTCACTCTTCCTGGAATGCCAACAACGGTCGAATTGGAAGGTACATCTCTTAACACGACAGATCCTGCACCTATTTTAGCATTTTCGCCAATTATAATAGATCCTAATACTTTAGCACCTGTTGCAATTAATGCATTATCTTTAACTGTCGGGTGTCGTTTCCCCTTTTCTTTCCCAGTCCCACCTAGCGTTACACCTTGATATATCGTGACATTATCTCCTATTTCACAAGTCTCCCCAATAACTACTCCCATGCCATGATCAATAAATAATCGTTTTCCGATTGTTGCTCCAGGGTGAATTTCAATGCCTGTCATAAACCGGCTGAATTGTGAAATGACTCGTGCTAAGAAAAAAAAGTTGCGTTTATAGAAACAGTGTGCTATTCGGTGATACCAAATAGCATGCAAACCGGAATACGTTAAGATAACTTCTAAATAACTTCTTGCCGCTGGATCTTGTTCAAATACTACTGTAATATCCTCTTTTATACGCTGAAACATTTTATCCCTCCCAACCAAAAACAACATTTACTTTTTTAATGCTTTATAAGAAAACCGTTGTTTTGTTCATGAATTAATATTTATTTAAAATAAAGATTATAAAAAGTCCAATTTCCACATTTAGGAGAAAAAAAACTGACTTTTTCTATTAAAAAAAGCGCCTCTGTCAAAAAGACAGAGACGCTTTTTTGCGCGGTTCCACTCTGTTTAGATTAATGCCAAAGCAATAATCTCCACTCCTCCTTGTTAACGGACAGGTTCCGCCTCTATCTACTAAGAAAAGCGCATGCGCCTTGTCAGCCCCGAAGAAAAATGTTCTCTTGTCTCAAAAAGTGTTTTTTACTTTTAGAGACAAGAGGTTATCTTTCACAGGGACTAGGCGCTCGAGCTAGACAATGAAAAGCACATGCGCCTTTAAAGAAAACTGTTCGATATAGGACTCTGAGGGGCACTTCAAAAAAGGATTTGCATAAATCACTTTCAGCCAATGGTGATTCTCTCTTGAAAGCTTCCTTTTTTTACTCTTCCTCATCTACGTTTTACATTCATTCTTTTTCTTTTACTATATTACATTTTGCATAATATGTTAACTATTTAATGACAATAATCGCTTTTCAATTTTTGCCTGTCCTAATAATGCAATTGCTTTTGGCAAGTCTGGACCATGCGTTTGTCCTGTTGCCGCAACACGGATAGGCATAAATAAATTTTTCCCTTTTTGACCAGTAGCCTTTTGAACACTTTTAACAGCTGCTTTAATGTTTTCAGGACTCCATTCACTCATATTGTTTAATTCTTCTCTAAAAGAATTTAACACAACAGGGACTTGTTCTCCTGCCAACACTTCTTTTGCTTCTTCATCATAGCTAATTTCATCACTGAAAAACAAAGAGGAAAGTTCCACAATTTCTGCTCCAAAACTCATTTGGTCTTGATAAAGATGAATTAAATTTTGAACCCAAGCCTCTTCCTCTTCTGAACGATTCTCGCCAATCAGGCCTGCTTTTATTAAGTGTGGAATTGCTAATTCTGCGACTTTACTTAATTCTGCCTTTTTAATATATTGGTTATTCATCCAAGCCAATTTTTGTTGATCAAATAACGCCGGTGATTTCGAAAGGCGAGCAGCGTCAAAAATTTGGATAAATTCTTCTTTTGAAAAAAGTTCCTCTTCTCCCTCTGGTGACCATCCTAATAAAGCAATAAAGTTAAATAACGCAGTTGGTAAATAACCTAAATCTTCATATTGTTCAATAAACTGTATGATAGACTCGTCTCTTTTGCTCAATTTCTTTCTGCTTTCGTTTACAATCAATGTCATATGACCAAAAATCGGTCTTTCCCAGCCTAATGCATCGTATACCATTAATTGTTTAGGAGTATTAGTAATATGATCATCGCCTCTTAATACATGGGTGATTTCCATTAAATGATCATCGATTGCTACTGCGAAATTGTAAGTAGGAGTCCCGTCTTTTTTAACTATAACATAGTCGCCAATTGCTTCCGATTCAAATGAAACTTGTCCCTTTACCATATCTTCAAATTCATAAACGACATTTTCAGGAACACGAATGCGGATACTTGGCTGTCTGCCTTCTGCTTCCAGCTTTGCTTGTTCTTCCTGTGTTAAGTGACGGCATTTCCCAGAATATTTTGGTGTTTCATTATTTTTTAACTGCTCTTCACGTTCTGCTTCAATTTCTTCTTCCGTGCAATAGCATTTATATGCTAATCCTTTTTCTAGCAGTTCTGTATAGTATTTTTCATAAATATCGTTTCTTTCCGATTGACGGTACGGACCATAAACACCGCCTACATCGATGCTTTCATCCCAATCGATTCCTAGCCATTTCAAGTACTTTAACTGGCTTTGCTCTCCGCCTTCTATATTTCTCTTTTTATCTGTATCTTCAATACGGATAATAAATTTCCCGCCTGTATTTCTTGCAAATAAATAATTAAATAATGCAGTACGTGCATTCCCTATATGTAAATGTCCTGTTGGACTAGGGGCATAACGAACACGGATTTCGTTAGTCATACTGTTGCCTCCTTGATTGTCATTCATTGAATTTTTCTTATTTATTCTATCATTTCATTTTTTTCTTTAAAAGAGCGATCATTACTTTCTTTTCAAGAGAACTACTACTTGAGAAGCAACTCCTTCTCCCCTGCCTGTAAAACCTAACTTTTCTGTTGTTGTTGCCTTTACATTTATATTGCTTACTTCCGTTTCTACCAAACTTGCTATTCTTTCCTGCATGGCAAGGATATAAGGTGCCATCTTCGGCTTTTGGGCAATAATGGTACAATCTGCATTAACCAGCTCATATCCTTTTGACTTTACAATCTCCCAAACATATTGAAGAAGCTTAGCAGAATCTGCGTCTTTAAACGCTTCATCTGTGTCTGGAAAATGTTTGCCGATATCCCCTTCACCTACTGCGCCAAGACAAGCATCTGCTATCGTATGTAAAAGCACATCTGCATCTGAATGACCTAACAATCCTTTTTCATATGGTATTGTAATTCCTCCAATGATAAGAGGCCTTCCCTCTACAAGTTGGTGTACATCAAATCCTTGACCTATTCGAAACATCTATTTGGCTCCTTTTCCCTATTAGATTTTATTTTCTTTATGATCGCTTCTGCAAAATATAAATCTTCTGGGGTTGTCAATTTTATATTGTCATAATTACCCCGAACAATTTTCACTTCTTTCCCGATACGCTCTACTAAACTTGCATCGTCTGTCCCTAAAAAGTCGTCTTGCAACGCTTTTTCATAAGCTTCCTTTAGTAAAGAAATACGAAAAGCTTGTGGGGTTTGAATAGCCCACAAGCTAGAACGCTCGACTGTTTCTGTCACTACATCACCATTCACTTTCTTAATGGTGTCTTTAATAGGGACTGCTAAAACAGCTGCACCGCTTTCTTTTGCAACTTCTGTCAACTTCTTTATTTGACTCCTATTAATAAAAGGTCTTGCAGCATCATGGACAAGTATAACGCTATCATTAATTAAATCTTTTACTGCGTTATAAATGCTGTACTGCCTTTCTTTTCCACCGTCAATAAAAGCAGAAACTTTTGTTATGTTATTTTTTTTTATTAATTCCTTCATCTCTGTTTTATCTTGAGGATTTGTTACTAGCCGTATTCCTTTACAGTCAGCATCCTTTTCAAAAACGTTTAATGTATGGATAAATATCGGTTTACCATCCACTTCAAGAAACAGTTTATTTTTTCCTGCTCCCATTCTTTTTCCTTGTCCAGCTGCTGGTATAATGACTTCATAAGTCATAAAAAAACTCCTATTCTATTACAGTGCTTTTTCTAATAACTTCGGTTTTGCAAATATCATTCTGCCTGCAGAGGTTTGCAATACACTGGTAACCAACACATCGATATGTTTCCCAATGTAGTTTCGCCCCTCTTCTACTACTATCATCGTTCCATCATCTAAATAGGCAATACCTTGATTGTGCTCTTTTCCATCTTTAATGATTTGGATTTTCATTTCTTCTCCCGGAAGTACTACCGGTTTAACAGCGTTTGCTAAATCATTAATGTTTAATACGGAGACTTTTTGCAACTCACAAACTTTATTTAAATTAAAATCGTTTGTCACCACAACACCATTTGTTAATTTAGCAAGTTTAACAAGCTTACTATCGACTTCTACAATTTCTTCAAAATCACCTTCATATATTTCTACTTTAATTGCTAATTCCTTTTGAATTCTATTAAGTATGTCGAGGCCTCTTCTTCCTCTGTTTCGTTTTAAAGCATCGGAGGAATCAGCAATATGCTGTAATTCTCCTAAAACAAATTGAGGTATTACAATCGTACCTTCTAAGAAGCCTGTTTGGCATATATCAGCTATTCTTCCATCAATAATAACACTTGTATCAAGTATTTTCAGATTGCCTTTTTCCTGATTAACAACTTCCTCTTCACTTGCCTTTTTCCTTTTAGCAGTAAACAGAGTCAATAATTCATCTCGCTTTTTAAAACCGACTTGAAATCCTAAATATCCAAAAAGTAATGTTAAGAGTATAGGAGCTATCGTATTAATAATTGGTACCTTTATCGCTGTTAATGCATAGCCTATTAAAAAAGCTAATGTTAAACCAAAGGCTAATCCTACACTTCCAAATATAATATCTGTGATTGGAGCCTTTACAAGAGCTTCCTCCACTATTTTTACAAAATTAATTACATAATCAACCGCCCAAAAAGTAATAAAATAAAAAATAATGGCACCAAGTATTGCAGAAACATACGGATTATTTATTAAATGAGAATCAATGGTCATTACATCTAATAAGTCTGGAATAAAAATGATTCCAAGCGTCCCTCCAATAATTAAGAAACAAGCTTGTATAATGCGCTTTAACAATACTTTCACCTCCTCCTTCACATTATAAACAAATTCTCAGATTTAAAACCTTAAATTACTGAGAATTTCTTATTTGTAATGAAAAAGTTATATTCTTGAATTTTTACCCTATTCTTCTTAAAGAATATGTTAAGAGTAGCACTAATAGTTATAAAATGTCAAATAATTAAACAGTACATTTTATCACACCATTCCCTTAACATCAATTGATTTTTTTGGAAATCCACCTTTTGATGTTTATAGACTGTTTTCTCAAAGTTAGTTGTTTTATACGTAAAAAAATGGGAGAAGAAGTACTGAGCAGACTGAATACACGTAGACTCCTGTGGGAATGCGAGAAAGACTCTGGCGCCACAGGAGCGTATGCGACGAGGAGGCTCGACGCTCGCTAAACGGACGAAGTGTATTCTGGCTGCGAGTTTAAAAGCAACATTCTATACGAATACAGTCTTTTTATAAAACTGTATGAATGTATTTTTAGAAAAATAGTGAAAAACACCTTATTTTTAGTCTAATGCAGCTTTTAATGCTTCACTGACAGAAGCTACTCCTATTATTTCTACGCCTCTAGGAGCCTTTAACCCACTTACATTATTAGCCGGAAGAATTACCCGCTCGAACCCTAATTTAGCTGCTTCTTGTACCCTTTGTTCAATTCTTGACACTCTTCTAACTTCCCCTGTTAAGCCAACTTCACCAATAATACAATCCGTAGCCCTTGTAGGTTTATCTCTAAAACTCGAAGCGATGCTTACCGCAATAGCTAAGTCAATTGCCGGCTCATCTAATTTCACCCCTCCTGCTACTTTTAAATAAGCATCTTGGTTCTGCAATAGCATGCCGACTCTTTTTTCTAAAACAGCCATTAATAGTGGTACCCTATTATGATCAATCCCTGTGGCCATTCTCCGAGGATTTCCAAAGCTAGTTGGCGAGATTAGCGCTTGTATCTCCACTAAAACAGGGCGAGTACCTTCCATCGATGCAACTACTGTTGAGCCAGCTGCACCTTGTGAACGCTCTTCCAAAAATATTTCCGAAGGATTTTCCACTTCTTCTAATCCGAATTCCTTCATTTCAAAGATTCCCATTTCATTCGTAGAACCAAAACGGTTTTTAACTGCCCGCAGAATTCGGTAAGTATGATGTCGTTCTCCCTCAAAGTATAAAACTGTATCTACCATATGTTCTAACAGTCTTGGCCCTGCAATAGACCCTTCTTTTGTAACATGTCCAACGATAAAGATAGCAATCCCCTTTGTTTTTCCGATTCGCATTAGTTCTGCAGTACATTCCCTTACTTGTGATACACTGCCAGGGGCCGATGTTACTTCTGGGTGGTAAATGGTTTGAATGGAGTCAATAACAACAAATTGAACATTTGAATTTTCTATCGTTCTGCTTATCTCCTCCAGATTTGTCTCCGAATATACAAGGAGGTGCTCTGTTGTTACTCCTAACCTATCTGCCCTTAATTTAGTCTGTTTTTGAGATTCCTCTCCTGACACATATAATACGTTATGTTTATTTTTTGCTAGTTGAGATGACACTTGTAAAAGAAGGGTGGATTTCCCTATACCAGGGTCGCCTCCAATAAGCACAAGAGAACCCTGTACTATACCTCCACCTAATACACGGTTGAGCTCTGCCAAATCAGTTAATGTTCTTGGTTCATTAACTGTTTCAATATTTGTAATCGGAATGGGCTTTGCCGCTAGCGTACTCCCTTGTGAATGAGCAAAAGCTCCTTTTCGTTGAGGAGTGCTTTTTTCTACTTCTTCCACCATTGTATTCCAATTTCCACAACCTGGACATCTCCCCATCCATTTCGCAGATTCATATCCACATTCCTGGCAAAGAAATTTTGTTTTACGTTTTGCCATACTTCATTTCCTCCCTACCTTAAGCGTTCATTATTGCACGTTAATATATGTTTTATTTCTATCTTATCATGTTATTTTTTTCTTTGTTTCTCATACAAACCTACAAGAAGACTCACCCCTCGTTTCCACCATCAAAAAAACAGAAAAATAGCACACGCATTTAAAAATATACGTGTGCCGCTTAGTCTAACATACAACTACTTTTGTAAATTTGGAGTTGAGTTTGTTTCTTTTACTTTTACGGTAAATTCACCATTTTGTACATCCAAATCAATATGTTGACCTGTTAAAACTGTTCCTTTTAACAATTCTTCTGATAAGCGGTCTTCAATATGTTTTTGGATTGCTCGACGCAGTGGTCTAGCGCCGTACTCAGGATCGTAGCCTTCATCTGCAATTTTTTCTTTTGCTGCCTCTGTTATCGTTAAATATATATCTTGTTCTTGTAATCTTTTTACTAATTGGTCTGCCATTAAAGACACTATTTCTTGTAAATGTTTTTTCTCAAGTGAATGGAATACAATAATTTCATCAATGCGGTTTAAAAATTCCGGACGAAATGCTCTTTTCAGCTCATCCATTACTTTGCCTTTCATATCTTTATAATCTTGATCTCCATCTTGAATATTAAATCCAACATATTTATTGCGTTTTAGAGCAGATGCTCCAACATTGGATGTCATAATTAAAACAGTATTGCGGAAGTCAACGGTTCTTCCTTTAGAATCTGTTAATCGACCATCCTCTAAAACTTGTAATAAAATATTAAAAACATCAGGATGCGCTTTTTCAATTTCATCTAATAATACAACCGAATATGGTTTTCTTCTAACTTTCTCAGTAAGCTGACCGCCTTCCTCATAGCCTACATATCCCGGAGGAGAACCAACAAGTCGAGAAGTTGAATGCTTCTCCATATACTCGGACATATCAATACGAATCATTGCATCTTCATCGCCGAACATCGACTCAGCTAGGGCACGAGCAAGCTCTGTTTTACCTACCCCTGTAGGACCTAAGAAAATAAAGGAGCCAATTGGTCGTTTCGGATCTTTTAAACCTGCTCTCGCACGTCTAACTGCTTTTGAAATAGCTTTTACTGCTTCTTCCTGCCCAATTACTCGATTATGAAGGATACCTTCCATATTAAGCAATTTATCTGTTTCTGTTTGAGCTAATTTAGAAACAGGGATTCCTGTCCAGCTAGATACAACACTTGCAATATCTTCAACTGTTACTTCTGTATTTTCTTGGCCTTGCTTTTCTTTCCAATTCTTCTTCGTTTCTTCTAATTGTTCTCGTAATCTTTGCTCTGTATCACGTAATGATGCTGCCTTTTCAAATTCTTGACTTTGCACAGAGGCATCTTTTTCTTTCCGAACTCCTTCCAGCTTCACTTCTAATTCTTTTAAGTTTGGCGGAGTAGTATATGATCGTAAACGTACTTTTGAACCAGCTTCATCAATTAAATCAATTGCTTTATCTGGTAAAAATCGATCAGATATATAACGATCGGATAATTTTACTGCTGCATCTATTGCTTCATCTGTAATCGATACACGGTGATGTGCTTCATATCGATCCCGCAGCCCTTTTAATATTTGAACTGATTCATCAGCAGTTGGTTCATCTACTGTAATTGGCTGAAAACGTCTTTCCAACGCAGCATCTTTTTCAATATATTTACGATACTCATCCAAAGTTGTCGCTCCAATACATTGAAGTTCTCCTCTTGCTAGAGATGGTTTTAATATATTAGAAGCATCAATTGCTCCTTCAGCACCACCTGCACCAATTAAAGTATGCAGCTCATCAATAAACAGAATAATGTTGCCAGCTTGGCGAATTTCATCCATTACTTTTTTCAGACGATCTTCAAATTCACCTCGATATTTTGTTCCTGCAACAACCGTTCCCATATCCAGTGTCATTACTCTTTTATCTCGTAAGATTTCAGGTACTTCATTTTGAACAATTTGTTGAGCTAACCCCTCTGCAATAGCTGTTTTACCAACACCAGGCTCCCCAATTAAGACAGGGTTATTTTTTGTTCGTCTGCTTAAAACTTCAATGACACGTTGGATTTCTTTGCTTCTGCCAATCACTGGATCAAGACTTCCTTCTCTAGCAATTGCGGTTAAATCTCTTGCTAAACTATCTAATGTTGGCGTGTTTGCACTTGCTGCAGAACCACCTTGATGATTGCTGGATTCACTGCTTCCTAAAAGCTGTAATACTTGTTGACGGGCTTTGTTAAGGCTGACACCAAGATTGTTTAATACCCTTGCTGCTACGCCTTCTCCTTCTCGGATAAGGCCTAATAATATATGTTCTGTCCCTACGTATGAATGTCCTAACTTTCTAGCTTCGTCCATCGATAATTCAATTACTTTTTTTGCTCGTGGTGTATAGTGAATAGTTTGAGAAGCATCCTGTCCACGACCTATCAGATTTTCTACTTCTTCTTGTATTTTTTCTGGTCCTAACCCTAATGCCTGTAGGGCTTTTGCTGCTATTCCTTCACCTTCACGTACTAATCCAAGTAGAATATGTTCTGTTCCAATATTATTATGACCTAAACGAATTGCCTCTTCTTGTGAAAGTGCTAATACCTTTTGGGCTCTTTCAGTAAAACGTCCAAACATCATGCTTTCATCCTCCCTATACTCATTATTTTGATTCCATCATTAGTCTTTCCCTTATTAAAGATGCGCGACGAATGTCACGATCATTAGGATTCATTTGACCACCAGCATATAACTGTAAAAATCCAGGTTGTGTTAATATTAAAAGCTCATTTAAAATATTTTTAGAAATATTCTTTATATAGCCCATATCTATTCCTAAACGAACATCGGATAGACATTTTGCAGCTTCTTTTGTCTCGATGATTCGACTATGACAAAGTGTTCCATATGATCGATATACTCTGTCTTCTAATTGTATGTTGGAAGTTTCAGCTAATGCCTCTCTTGCTTGCTTTTCCTGTTCAATCAGCTGATGCACAACACTTTTTAATTCTTCCACAATATCTTTTTCTGATTTTCCTAATGTAACTTGATTCGAAATTTGAAAGATATTTCCTTGTGCTTCGCTGCCTTCCCCATAAATTCCTCTCACTACTAAACCTAAATGATTAATAGCAGGAATAATACGTTTCATTTGCTGAGTTAGTACCATTCCTGGCAGATGTAACATAACAGAAGCTCTTAACCCTGTTCCTATATTCGTAGGACAACTTGTTAAATAACCCATTTCTAGATGATAGGCATAATCAATTTGTTGTTCTAACCAATCATCAATCTTATCTGCCATTGCTAATGCTTCAAACAGCTGTAATCCTGGCTTGATGCACTGAATGCGAATATGATCTTCTTCATTTAGCATAATACTTATTTCTTCGTTATCTGAAAGTACACATGCACCATGTGCTGCTTCTTCTGCAAGCTGGGGACTGATCAAATGCTTTTCAACCAGCACCCTTTTCTCCAGAGCTTGAAGATCATCCATGGGAAGTAATTCTAAATCACCTATACATAATGATTCCTGATCATGTAATTGCGTCCTTATTGTCTGGATGACTTCAGCAGCTTCCTCATTAGAAAACAATATTGGAAATTTTATTTTTTTTATATTTCTAGCTAAACGAATACGAGAGGTTAATACAATGTCAGAATCAGGACCTTCTGAACACATCCAGGATGTTCTTGCCTTATTGATAAATTTCTCCAAAGACATCCCTATTCTCCTCCCTCATTAAACGCCGATAATTGTTCTTTTTTATATCTAATTTCATCACGTATTTCTGCTGCCTTTTCAAACTCTTCCTTATCAATCAATTCTTGCAGCTCTTCTTTTAATTTTCCAATGTCTTTTTTTATTAAAATATGGCCGCCTATTCTTTCAGGTACTTTCCCTTTATGTTCAATATTTCCACCATGCAGTCTTTTTAAAACAGGCTGCAATTGCTCTTTAAATGTTTCATAACAATTCGGGCAGCCGAATCTGCCTATTTTTATAAACTGAGGAAATGTCATCGAACATCTTTGACATTGTAATACTTCCTCCTTTTTATAAGGATTTTGTCTAATTTGCTGAAAGCTAGGTTCAATATTTAATAAATTGGATAATAAGCTATTAATCGATAAACCTGATGAACCATTAATCATAAATAATTCACCTTTTTCAGATGCACACTGCTCACAAAGATGTGATTCTGTTTTTGTTCCATTAATGCTTTTGGAAAAATGAAGTGTTGCAGGTCTTTTATTACACTCTGAACAAATCATATTTTCACCTCACACTACTGAGTTTTATTTATATTTTAATGTAGTTATCATTGCTTTTAATATTCTTGCACGTAATTCGTCTCTATATGGCAATTCAAGATACAAAACAGATCGGTCAATTACACTAAGCATAATTTTAGCTTCTCTATTGTTAATAACTTTTTCTTCCACAAGACGATAAATAACATCCTCTGCACTACTTTGAGGTATACGACTTTGTATAAGGGATAGTAATTGGTCAATTAAATGAGCGTAATCATAGGATTGAACTTTCATTATTCGAATAAAACCGCCGCCGCCTCGTTTGCTTTCTACAATATAACCTTTTTCTATTGTAAACCTCGTATTAATGACATAATTAATTTGTGAGGGAACACAAGCAAACTTATCAGCTACTTCACTTCTTTTTATTTCGACTAATGACTTCTCGCTCATTTCTAGTACTTCTTTTAAGTAGTTTTCAATTATATCCGAAATATTTCTCACCAAGCCTCCCCCTTCTGACTTTGACTATATTTGACTATAATTATACATGAAACTACTTATTAACCGCAACGTTGACGTTTTATTAATTTTCCCATATTAATTATATCCCAAACCTCTATCCTAATTTTCTTCACTTTCAGGGGGATTTTTAAGATAAAGTTACCTTTAATATAGTCTGATTTTTCTATATTTTCAAGTAAGATGAATATCATATTCTTTCTTTATTTCTTTTTCTCTAAAAAATACAAAGAATGGAGCATTATATTCTTATGAAAAATACTTTGTTTATCCGTATTCAAATCACTTTTTATTTTATTATGGCTATTTTGTGACAAGGAAGGTTATTTACGAGAGGATTATAAAAATTTTATCTATTAGGAAAGATGAAGGAACAAAAGCGGAAGTGCCTTGATCAGCCCTGAAGAAAAATGTTCATTTGACTCAAAAAGTGCTTTTTACTTTTAGAGGCAAGGGTTATTTTTCACAAGGGCTAGGCAATGAAGCTAGATGCAGACCAAATTGCTTTAGCTATCCTCTGGCTCCGTTTCGTTTATAATTTCCTAGAGAAACAAAAAAGATACTCAAATGAGTATCT
>NZ_JBQTCX010000026.1:0-64264 GCF_052663115.1 Niallia yueguangensis | reverse complement strand
ATTTTGTTGGAGCGGGTGATGGGAATCGAACCCACGACATCAGCTTGGAAGGCTGAGGTTTTACCATTAAACTACACCCGCGTTATTTATAATTGGCTAAAGATAAACTTCACATCTCTTTACCCTTGATTGAGAATGGTCGGGAAGACAGGATTCGAACCTGCGACCCCTTGGTCCCAAACCAAGTGCTCTACCAAGCTGAGCTACTTCCCGCAATATGGCGCGCCCGAAAGGAGTCGAACCCATAACCTTCTGATCCGTAGTCAGACGCTCTATCCAATTGAGCTACGGGCGCATATTTTTGAAAGCGACTTTTTAATGATACAACTTTTATCTTGGGTTGTCAACACTTTTTTTCGATGCGGCCGAGAGGACTTGAACCTCCACGGGGTTGCCCCCACTAGGCCCTCAACCTAGCGCGTCTGCCATTCCGCCACGACCGCACTACAAGAGATAAACCAAGATGTATCTTCAACTAACGATTTCATTCACTTGGTGCGGGTGAAGGGAGTCGAACCCCCACGCCTTGCGGCGCTAGATCCTAAGTCTAGTGCGTCTGCCAATTCCGCCACACCCGCTTGGTTTTACTATGAAAATAATGGTGAGCCATGGAGGATTCGAACCTCCGACCCTCTGATTAAAAGTCAGATGCTCTACCAACTGAGCTAATGGCTCTTGGCTGGGCTAGCTGGATTCGAACCAACGAGTGACGGAGTCAAAGTCCGTTGCCTTACCGCTTGGCTATAGCCCAATATAATGGCGGTCCCGACGGGAATCGAACCCGCGATCTCCTGCGTGACAGGCAGGCATGTTAACCGCTACACCACGGGACCACAAAAATAATAAATTTTATAAGATGATATAAAAATGACCCGTACGGGATTCGAACCCGTGTTACCGCCGTGAAAGGGCGGTGTCTTAACCGCTTGACCAACGGGCCTCAATTAAATAATTTCTGGCGGAGAAGGAGGGATTTGAACCCTCGCGCCGCTTACGCGACCTACACCCTTAGCAGGGGCGCCTCTTCAGCCTCTTGAGTACTTCCCCAAATATGGCTCCGCAGGTAGGATTCGAACCTACGACCGTTCGGTTAACAGCCGAATGCTCTACCACTGAGCTACTGCGGAATAATATTTTCCACTCTTAAGTTATCATAATGTATTGAACATCTTTCTAACTGTCAATTCAATGCATAAGTTATAATAACTAAAGTTGAATTCTTTGTCGCTCCATCACTAAGTTACAAGAAACATTCAAGCTTGTCTTTCCTGTTTCCTTCATAACTTTTCTAGTGCTTTTGTCGACTCTTCATATTATAAGAACATAGCAATAAAAAGTCAACAACTTTTCAAAAAAAATTTCAAAAGAAATAAAACGACTATACTAACAGCGTAATAAGCTTGGTTAGTTAGGAAGAAATAGCATATATAAATAGAATAACTATCGCTATGTATGCTATATAAATCAAGTTAATAAAATTAATAACATATGACAAAGTTCACCAAAAAACAAATTACATTCTTAAACATCATCCTTATTCATATAAATATAGAGATACACCAACTTAACTCTCTTTCATATCTTTTACCATTAGTTTCCCTCTACATTTACCACATACATATTTTTGCAAATTCATTCTTTTACGTTTTTGGTACAACTGGTGACATGACTTACATTGATAAATAATCACTTTCTTCTTATTTTTTGTTGAATGTACACCTACTGGCAAACTAGAACAATACCTTGGAGCTCCCACTTTTTCTAACAAATTTTTAAAGTCTGCATCTCGATGCTGATATCCCATGTTTTTCAAATGAAGATGATAATGACAAAGTTCATGTTTAATAATGCCGATTAGTTCTTCTAATCCAAATACCTCATAATACTTTCTATTTATTTCTATATTATGACTTTTCAACAAATACCTACCGCCAGTTGTTCGAAGCCTCCCATTAAATAGTGCCCGATGTAAAAACGCTTCACCAAAATACTTAGTAGAAATATCTTCAACCAACATTTGCAATTCCAAATCTGTCATAATACTCCTCCTCAACAAATAAACCATCATCGCATACAATATTATATATTTTTTTCAGTAGCTCTGTTAAATTCCATTGTTGATTTTCAAAAGGTCAAGGAATCGACTCCCTTTTCGAAGACATTCTTTCAAGCCTCCTCGCTCGTACCTCACCGCGGGGTCTTGCTAATCCGTTTTTCCGCAGGAGTCTCGCAGATTCCCTTCCCATAAAAAACGTTATCGTTATACAGAGCCTTTTCAATAAGTATCATTAATGTCCACTATGTTTTATTCACGTACTTATATTTACTACTATTAAAAACAACCTAAAAATTCTCTTCATCTTACAGGTTTCTTTCACTTAACCTTTTCGTAAAGGAGGATACCAATGCCTAGCTGGTTACAGAATCAAATGAAAAGAGCATTTTATGCAAAAGATAGATATCAAATAATAGTACTGAATCAATGCTGGTATTATTACAGAAAAAATACTGTTCCTAAGTAATATCAATACAATCGCCTAATGAACACACAGCAAAAAGGTGCCTTCTTAAGTAGAAATCCAGCTTATTATAGGATCTCTAACTTATAAGACACCTTATTGATACATATTTGGCATGTGTTCAAAAAGCCAACAATAAAATTCGCAGCTTATCATTTGGTGCCTTTTTGAGCATCTTCTTTTAGATTTGCTCTTTAGGTGGAAGCATGCTTAAAGCAACTCTCCCTTTATTCTGATCTACTCCATCAACCCAGACAGTTACAACATCTCCAACACTTACAATATCTAATGGATGTTTTACAAATTTATTACTCAACTTGGATATATGAACTAAACCATCCTGTTTCACTCCAATATCAACAAACGCGCCAAAATCTACAACATTGCGAACTGTTCCTTGCAATTCCATGCCTGCTTTTAAATCTTCCAGTTTAAGAACATCTTTTCTTAATAAAGGAGCAGGAACTTCATCCCGCGGATCTCGGGAAGGACGCACTAAAGCATCTACTATATCCTTTAACGTTAATTCTCCAATTCCTAATTCTGTTGAAAGGCTTGAGATGTCTAAGCTAGATAATGCTTCTTTTAATTCATTTGTTCCAATATCTACTGAAGATAACTTCATTTTTTTAAGAAGACTTTTTACTTCATCATAATGTTCCGGGTGAATTCCTGTTCGGTCTAAAGGTTCCTCTCCATCTATTATTCGCAGAAAGCCTATCGCTTGTTCGTATGTTTTTGCACCTAATCTAGGAATTTTTTTCAGTTGTTTTCTATTATTAAACTTTCCTTCGTCTTCTCTCTTTTTTACAATATTATTTGCAACTGCTTTAGATAAACCAGCTACATACTGTAAAAGAGATGGAGATGCTGTATTCACATTTACGCCAACTTTATTTACCGTAGTTTCTACAACAAAAGTTAACGATTCTGACAGCTTCTTTTGTGACACATCATGCTGGTATTGTCCTACTCCAACTGACTTCGGATCAATTTTTACTAATTCAGCAAGTGGGTCTTGAAGTCTTCTTGCAATCGATACAGCACTTCTTTCTTCTACTTGGAAGTCAGGAAATTCTTCTCTCGCAATGTCTGATGCAGAGTAAACACTTGCACCCGCTTCATTAACAATTAGATAGAAAATTTCTCGGTTTTGCTGTTTTAACATATCGACAACAAATTGCTCTGTTTCCCTGGATGCTGTCCCATTTCCGACCGCAACCATTTCAATTTCGTATTTCTTCAGGAGATTTTGAAATTTCTCTGTCGCTTCTTTAGTTTTAGAAACAGGTGGATGAGGATAAATTACGCCAATTTCTAAAACCTTCCCTGTTTCATCCACTACTGCTAGTTTACAGCCTGTTCGATAGGCAGGATCTACTCCTAATACCATTTTTCCTTTTAAAGGAGGCTGCAATAAAAGATTCCTTAAATTCTCTGAAAAAATATGAATGGCCTGTTCCTCGGCTTTTTCTGTTAATTCACTTCTTATTTCGCGTTCAATGGAAGGTTGAATTAAGCGCTTGTATCCATCTTCTATTGCTTCTTTTATGATTCCATTCGAGGAAGCTCCATCTTTTACTATCCATTTTTTCTCTAAATAGCTTAAAATAGATTCGGACGGTGCTTTAATTCCAACTTTTATAATCTCTTCTTTTTCTCCTCTATTTAACGCTAATGTTCTATGCGGCACTATTCTATTGATTGGTTCTTCATATTCGTAATACATTTCATATATATTTTTTTCATCTTTTTCTGAATCTTTTGCTGCAGTAGAAATAACTCCGGATGAGAAGGTTTTATTCCGTATCCATTTTCTGCTTTCCGCATCATCAGAAACACGTTCAGCAATGATATCCTTGCTGCCATTGATGACATCTTCCACCGATAAAACTTCTTTTTCTTCCGATATGTATTTAAGCGCTTCTTCTTGGAATGAAGCATTGTCGGGATTTGTTAATAACCAGTCAGCAAACGGTTCCAATCCTTTTTCTTTTGCTACGGTTGCTTTTGTCCGTCTCTTTTGTTTATACGGTCGATATAGATCTTCCACTTCCTGAAGCTTACTAGCTTTTACTATATTTTTTTGTAATTCTGCTGTTAATTTCCCTTGCTCTTCAATAATCCGAATAACTTCTTCTTTTCGTTGTTCTAAATTTTGAATATAATGATAGCGGTCCATAATAGCCTTTATTTGCACTTCATCTAAAGCACCTGTTTGTTCCTTACGGTAACGAGCAATAAAGGGCACCGTATTCCCTTCGTCAAGTAACGAAATAACATTTTTCACTTGTTTTTCGGTAATAGCTTGCTCTTTTGCAATTACAGCTAAATAAGTCTGTTTCTTATCCATTAATTTCTCCATAAACTCCTTCACTCTTCCTTTCCAAAGCACCTATGATGCATTAATAATACATTACACCTTAATTTGCAACATTACCAATTATTAACTGAATCAATTAGTTTAAATTATATTTAATCTAATATTATAATGATATTGTATCAAACAACTCTTCTTTATTATAAGCATCAAAAGAAGGACGATCAGAATGAAAGCAAGCAAAAAATAACAAAAAAAGCGCCCTTCCTATAAAGAGCGCACCATTTTTTAAAATTCTATGAGACCTAAACTTATCTGTAAGGCTTCATCCACTTTTTCCATCATTTCATCATCAAGATGAGTGATTTTGTCCGTCAGCCTCTGTTTATCTATCGTGCGAATCTGTTCTAAAAGAATTACTGAATCTCTTTCAAAACCATACCGCTTCGCGTCAATTTCCACATGAGTCGGCAATTTCGCCTTCTGTATTTGAGCCGTAATTGCTGCAATAATGACTGTGGGACTGAACCGATTCCCGATGTCGTTTTGGATAACAAGCACAGGACGGACACCGCCTTGCTCTGAGCCAACAACTGGGGATAGGTCTGCAAAATAAACGTCACCACGTTTAACAATCAAAGGATTACCCTCCGCTTACAAGACGTTCTACTGTATTCTCCGCCTCATATTCTGCCAGAAAGCTTTCTGATGCGATGGATAAATTTAATTTAGCCATTTCCATATAACCTCGTCTCATGGATTCTCTGATATGTCTCTTTTTCCGTTCACGAAGATACATTTTAGTTGCTTGGTAAATGAATTCACTGCGATTAACATTTTCCTGCATTACGAAACCATCCAATTCAGTTAACAAATTCTTTGGTAATCTTATCAAGATTTCTGTCGTTGCGCTGGATTCAGACACAAACATACACCTCCACCATCACTACACACCATAATTAGCTCTACTTTTTCAATCATACCATTAATAACACAATCTGCAAAGTACATTCAGCAATTCTAATGTATTATCCACCAAAAAATGTATCTTTTATGCATAAATACGTGAAAATTTCTTAAATATACTCTATTTTTGTAAAAATACTTTATTTTTTAGGCTGTTTTACTTTTGACCATTTCCTCTTAGGATATTAATCAATATAGAAATTATTGTATTAATGGATTCACAACATCCACAATTTTTCCATCTTTTTTGTATACACGCGGCACTCTATTAGAGATCGTACATGTAACTTCATAATTAATCGTCTGCAGTTTAGCAGCAATGTCATTCACCGAAATAGCAGCAATGTTTTGCTTTCCAATCAATGTAACTTTCGTGCCAGGTTCCATATAAAAAGGTAGTTTAATCATACATTGATCCATACAAACCCTTCCTATTATCGGTGCTCTTCTGCCATTCACCAACACTTCTTGCCCACTAAGTTTCCTTAACCACCCATCTGCATATCCGATGGGAAGCGTCGCTACCCACTCTTCTTCTGCAGCTTCATAAGTTGCTCCATAACTCACCTTATCGCCTTTTTGCAGTTTTTTCACCTGCACAATTCGTGTATGAAGAGAAAAAGCTTCTTTTAAAGGATACGGTAATTTTTTTTCGATTGCTATAGAAGGAGTTAAACCATACATTGAAATCCCCATTCTCACTGCATTAAATTGCATATCTGGATATAACAAACTTGCTGCACTATTGCTACAGTGTACGATAGCAGGTGGATTGGAAAAATAAGAAAGCATGAACTGAAATCGTTTCAACTGTTGTTCTAAATAAGTAGAATTTAATTCATCCGCTGTTGCAAAATGTGTAAAAACTCCTTCAATCTTTATATTCTTATGGGGGGTTATTAGTCTTTCTACTTCTTTTATCTCTTCTTTATCCCTTAAACCAATTCTGCCCATTCCTGTATCAATCTTAATATGTATTTTCAAAGTATTTGCAGGTTCTAAAATTTCTACTGCCTTCTTAAGCCATTCTACTTCAAACATAGTCATGGTTATATCATATTTTACTGCAATGTTAATATCCTTATAACGAATCGCACCCAAAACTAATATTGGCGCCGTTATGCCCTTTTGTCTTAAATGAATGGCTTCATCTAAAAATGCAACTGCTAAATAGTCCGAACCAGAAAGCAATGCAGTTCGGGCAATTTGCAGCGCCCCGTGTCCATAACCATTTGCTTTTACAACCGCAAATAATTTACTGCCATGATTTAATCTTTTTTTTAATTCACTAACATTGTACGCAATACAATCTAAGTCAACCTCTACCCAAGTATCTCTGTGCAGCCTTTCATTCTCTAACATTATGGAACACTTCCTTTTTCCAGCAACTATTTCATCATATAATTAAATTATTCTACTCTATGTATGGCTTGTCAATATAAGAAAAGCGGAAGCGCCTTGCTCAGCACCGAAGAAAAATTTCTCTTGACTTAAAAAGTATTTTTTACTTTGGCTGTTTTCGTATAGATTGTTGCTTTTAAACTCGCAGCCTGAATACACTTCGTCCGTTTAGCGAGCGTCGAGCCTCCTCGTCGCATACGCTCCTGTGGGGTCTCGTCTTTCTCGCATTCCCACAGGAGTCTACGTGTATTCAGTCTGCTAAGTACTTCTTCTCCCATTTTTTCACGTGAAAAATAACAAACTTTGAGAAAACAGCCTTTACTTTTAGAGTTAAGAGGTTATCTTTCACAGGGGCTAGGCGCTGAAGCTGGATGCGGACACAACCGCCAAGTTATCCACAATCCCATTTCGTTTATAATTTCCTATACGAAAAAAAACAGCTTCTTAATGGAAGCCGTCTTTACTTGAAGTTATTTAATTGCTTCTCCTTGAACGGAACGGGCAATGCTTACCATTTCATCTTCTGTTAATGCAGTTGAAGCAATAATATAATCTACTCCTCCAAACGTCCATGAAACTTTATTGGCTGTAACTGCACCTATTGTGAAACCAAGGTCGACTGGATTACCAGTAACAACAATCGGTCCGGCAGTTGCTGGTGCAATTTCTGCTTTTTCCTCAATAATCGTGAATGATTTTTTTCCGTCATACGTTAATACAACACGACTTCCATTCTCTGTTGCTACTTTTTTCTCTTCCACCAAGCTTACACCTTCTAATTGCTCTTCAGGGTATTTAACAGAAAACGTTTTGTCTTCCACTTCCCCCATTACCGGAACAGCTAACTTAGCAGCCGTCATGCTTTTTTGCAAGTCAAAATCCTTCTTATCAAAATTCACATCAAATTTCACATTAGAAAATTTTACGGTAACAAGTGCATTTCCTTCTGTATCTTTTACTTTTACACTAACTGGGGAAAGGTCTTTTTTATTCAGTGTGATCTCTTGTGTTGGCAACATTTTATTATTTTGATAGCGTGTTTTTGTATCAAACACATAATACTTATCTGTTGCCTTAAATGACGACTCTTTATCTTCTTGTATATCTTTTACCAATGACTCATATAAATACGCTTGACTGCTGTTTTCTGGCCATTCACTCTGAAATTTAAAACTTTTGTTTAATGCAGGTGTTAATACATAGACCCCTTCATCATTTTTTAAAATCATTTGACTTTGATCTTTTTTGGCATTTTTCAGATTAACACGATAATAAGAAGGATCTTTATGCCAAATTTGCACTTCATATGTTTGCGGTTCTGTTCCCATTTTTAAGGTCATTTTTGCATCTGCTTTATAACCTTTTGTGGCAACTTTTTCGTTCAACTCTTTCATAACCGCATCCTTTGATTTGGCACCACAGGCAGTTAACAAAAGCATGACCATCAGTCCTACGAAAAGCAACCATAACTTCTTGTTCATTTTTTCAACTCCCTTATTCTCATTTCACGTCGAAGAAGAAATAAGAAAAGCGGAAGCGCCTTGATCAGCCCTGAAGAAAAATGTTCATTTGACTCAAAAAGTGCTTTTTACTTTTAGAGGCAAAGGGTTATTTTTCACAAGGGCTAGGCGCTGGAGCTAGACAAAGAAAAGCGGAAGCGCCTTTATCAAGATTAACAACTCCTATCTTTTCTTATTTCTCCTATTGCTCTATGAATATATGAGACAACCTAAGGAAATATAACCAAGCTTATTTTTTCACGTTCATTTTTCAATAATAACCTGCGCAAAGGCATACTCTTTACTATGAGTAATAGATAAATGAACACCTTGTTGAAATGGTTTTGCAATAAAAGGTTTTCCCAAACTATCTTTATCCACCTCAATATCCTGAAAACTCAATTTTTTACCAATACCAGTTCCCATTGCTTTGCTAAACGCCTCTTTCGCCGCAAACCGCCCAGCTAAATATTCTATTTGTCTAGTCTTCTGGTAGCTTTTATATATTGTTTGTTCTTTTTCTGTTAAAATACGCTGAACAAACTGTGGTTTTCTATTTATTATTTCTTGCACTCTGCTTAACTCAATTATATCAATTCCAATTCCTTTAATCATGCGGCACATCCTTCTATTTTCATCAATCAGAGCATAAATTTATTGTATCTTTTCCTTTATATTGGCTATTATGTAGGAAGGAGAGAACGAGGAGGTTTTATACAATTGTTTACAAGAAGAGAAAGTTTTAAAGAATATATAACATACTATCCAGTTGTTTCAACCATTTTATTTATTCATCTTCTATTATATATTTTAACTATTTTCCCTCTATTTCCAAACCAATATATTTTAGAAAAAACAATTGGCGTTAATTTATATATTGTTAATGGGGAATGGTGGCGTTTGATTACCCCTATTTTTATTCATGGCGGCTTCTCTCATTTTTTATTTAACAGTTTTAGTATCTTTTTATTTGGACCCGCTTTAGAAAAAATTCTCGGAAAAATTTCTTTTTTGTTTCTTTATCTTGCAACAGGGATCATTGCAAATATTGTTACACTTTTCATTGAACCTTTAACCTATACTCATCTCGGATCAAGCGGTGCCATTTTTGGATTATTTGGCTATTATATTGCTTTAATTGTTTTTCGGAAAGATATTATATCAAGGAATAATTCCCAAACTATCGCAACCATTGCTGTCCTTAGTTTAATTATGACATTTCTTCAGCCAAATATTAATATTACAGCGCATCTCGCCGGATTTTTATGCGGTTTACTTATAGGGAGCATTTTCCAATCTAAAGGAAAAAACATAGTGAACGCCTATAAAGAGGAATTTTCTAATATAAAGACACATGTCTCCTCTCGAAAAAAAACGCCAACTAAAAATGTAGTGATTTGGGCTATTCTTATTATTCTTGCCTTATTAGGATTGTTTAAATAAACTTGTTTCAGGCCGTCGACAAACGCTCGCTTTCTTCGTTGTTCGTCTCGAAAGACAAACGTTTTCGATCAGCCTGAAGTTCCTGCAAAAATGGGTCTCTGAAACTTATATCAGCAAGCCGAAACAAGTTCACTCTTTTTTGGAATAAGAATACCAGCTGTAAACCTTTTTAACATCCTCGATTGGCAAGTCAGAAACTGTACCACCAGACCCGCCGACTCCGGAAGCTGCTATTGCATGTAAAGAAGCTAAATCCACTCTTTTCTGCAAAAAACCTTCCTTATAACCAAGTGTTTGAATCCGATTTTTTCTCATAATTAAGGTTATTTTCCCTAAGTGCCGAAAAGAAATCGTTAACTGCTTCTGAGCTAAATGCCATCCTGCTGCACGATAGTTAAGATAACCCCAAAATGGTAATATCACCAGTAAAATAATAGATAACCAACCCCATACAGGGAAAAAGAACAAAGAAGCAGCAATTACAGGCAGTGCAATCCAACTATTTCGAAATATATATCTCCATGCAGCAAACTTTGGGGGCGTATGCAAAGCATCTGTTATATGATAATCGGGCAAAATCACACCCAATATCTTTTTCATTTTCTCTTTTTTAATAATAGGCAATACTGCCACACTCGATGCTTCATTATCTGATAAAGATCCTCCAGCACTTTCCAAATGGACGGTCGCCAGACGAAATGGCTGCCTGATTACATTTTCCGTTATTTTTACTGCTTGTATACGATGGAGAGGAATCGTTATTTGTTTCTTTTCTAACAACCCTCTCGTTATGACCAAATCATCCCCTACTTTTGAAACTGTAAAATTCGCGTATTTCAGCATCGTCATCATTAACGAAATAATCCATAATACTAAAAACACTAAAAAGACCAAAAATGTGATAATGGCAACACTGTTTGCTACAATATGCTGAAATTCCTGAAATAGTTTTTTGTATGGAATAAAGTCGTCAAATTGTGAAACAGTTGCGATAATTGCTGAAAAAACAACACCAACTCCACCAGATGTCGTCGCTAATAAAAGGAGCTCTTTTTTATTCATTTTATATAGTTCTTGCCTTGTTTCTTCTTGCTGCAGCTCTCCCGATAATTCGCGGTTCACTGACCTATTTTTATCTTTATTTATATACTCTCGCAATTGCTCTGCATTTTCCTTTGATATGGCAGTTAAAATCGCTTCCGCTTCGTTAGCTCCTCCAGCGGTTTCAATTTTTACTTTTACTAATCGAAACGGTCTGTGTAAAATTCCTTCTGTAAAATCAATGCTTTGAATTCTTTCGAACGGAATATAACGTTTCTTTTTTACAAAAATGCCGTGTTCAATTCTCAGTTCTTTTGATTGTAAATGATAGGTAAAGAAAAACCATGAAAGAATGCCGCTAATAATCGTGATTATCCCAAAACAAATGATGCCGATATTATAATAAGAATCCCATTTTGAAGCACTGCCGCCTACTATAATAACAGCAAGAAATGGAAAAATTATATCTTTAAGCTGTTTCAAAATATTAAAGACAATCGTGACGGGATGAAGTTTTTTCGGTTCAAACATCCTCTTCCGCCACCCTTGCTTTTTTTGAAATATAGTTCCTTAACTCCTCGGCTACATCCGTCCCCAAAACAGGAATTTCATGTACTGTGGCAGCAGTAGAAATAGATACAACAGCAAGATCATATTTTCGAAGCACTGGTCCTTGTTTTGTATCAACATGCTGAACACGAACCATTGGTACTAGCGTTCTTTTCACTACAAAAACCCCGTGCTGTATTTCTATTTCATCTTCCCTTACTTCATAGCGCCATCTTTTCCACTTTAATGTTGGCAATAATCCAACAAAAAAATAAAACCAAATAATAAAAAATACTACACTAAAAATAGAAAATAATATGTACCAGTCAAACAGAATCGTAAATGTAATAACCGCTGCACTTATAATCAATGGAAATAAGCTTGAAAGCATCCCTGATATTCTCCATACATTTATACCTTTTTCTGATAAGCGATGTTCAGGCTGGTTAAACATAAATGGAATCCCCCCCTTTTTTTCTCGTTCATTTTGATTAACACCCTTTATTATTTACGTGACTATCCCTAGATAGTTTCAAAAAAAGAAAATTAAGCACTTGCAAACTCCAACATTATAAAGGTGGTGCGAGGAAAGCCCTTTTAACACAGCAAAAAGCCCTTGTGAAGTTAGTTGCTTCACATGGGCTTGGCTTTTAGCGGTAAGAATTAGATTTTGAATTAGAATAATTTTTATTATTTGTTTGACCTGTTCGTTTGTTGCTGTAGCCTTGACGTTGACGAGAATTGTAATTTTTTCTTCCTCTGTCTTTATAACCGTTGTTTTTGTCATAAGGCTTGCGGTCACGCTTCATTGGCAATGGTTTTTCTTCTGTTAACTTAACTGGAGTTGTATCCGGTTCTTTTGTTAACATTTTAAGAACAGCTGCAACAATGGTTCTTGCATCCTTTTGTTCTAATAACTGATCCGCACTTTCTTTGTATGAATCTAAGTTATTTTCATCCACTGTTTGCATAATTTTTTCCATCACCGCTTTTTGTTGACCTTCTAACGCTTGATCAACTGTTGGAGGAATCATTTTCTCCATTTTTCTTTTTGTTGTATTTTCTACAACTTGAAGATATGATCTCTCTCGATACGTAATAAATGTAATCGCTACTCCTTCTTTACCAGCTCTTCCTGTTCTTCCAATGCGGTGAACGTAGCTTTCTGGATCTTGAGGAATATCAAAGTTATAAACATGTGTTACTCCTGAGATATCTAACCCACGAGCAGCTACATCTGTAGCAACTAATACATCAATTGTTCCTTCTTTAAACTTTCTAAGTACAGACATGCGTTTAGCTTGGCTTAAATCCCCGTGAATTCCTTCTGCTGTATATCCACGTAAATTTAACGCTTCTGAAAGTTCGTCAACACGACGTTTCGTACGGCCGAAAATAATTGCTAATTCAGGAGCCTGTATATCTAAAAGTCTTGTCAAAATATCAAATTTAGTTTTTTCTTGTGTTTCTATATAATATTGATCAATTAATGAAACAGTCATCTCTTTTGCTTTCACTTTGACAACTTGCGGCTCTTTCATAAAGCGCTCAGCCATTCTTCTAATAGGAGCTGGCATAGTAGCAGAGAATAATA
Organism: Niallia yueguangensis; assembly: GCF_052663115.1. Classification (NCBI taxonomy): domain Bacteria; kingdom Bacillati; phylum Bacillota; class Bacilli; order Caryophanales; family Bacillaceae; genus Niallia; species Niallia yueguangensis. Next base: position 50,932 of record NZ_JBQTCX010000026.1, on the reverse strand, counting down.
GGGTTTGTCTTTCTGTTGGTATTTTCGAAAGAATTGACTCTATATCATCGATAAAACCCATGTTTAACATTTCATCCGCTTCATCTAAAATAACTGTTTGCACTTGATCTAAACGCAGTGTTTTTCTGTTAATATGATCTAAAATACGCCCTGGTGTCCCTACAATAATATGTGGATTTTTCTTTAATGCACGAATTTGACGATTAATATCTTGACCACCGAAAATAGAAAGCACTCTTGTTCGTTTTCCATAACCAATTTTGTATAATTCTTCTGAAACTTGAATAGCAAGCTCACGCGTCGGAGCAATAATAATACCTTGTATCACTTCATTTGCCACATCAATTTTATCTACTAAAGGCACGCCAAACGCAGCTGTTTTTCCAGTACCTGTTTGTGCTTGACCAATTAAATCTTTATTTTGAAGACTTAAAGGAATCGTTTCCGCTTGAATAGGTGTTGCTTCTTCAAACCCCATTCTTTTTAATGATTTCATCGTGGCAGTACTAATACCTAGATCTTGAAACTTTACCAATATATCCAATCTCCTTCTAGTCATTAAAAATATTCACATGATGGGTATGCCATCTTACTAATATGTATCCCTTTTCCTATCAACGAAACATATTAAAATGGATGTTGTTTATTATCCACATTCCACTATTCCCCGAATAATTAACTAAAAAACTAAACAAGTTTACATATAAGAGGTTGTTCAAAAAGTTCAAGAACACAAGCTTGTGAATCTCTTCGTTACGTCGTCCCAGTTCTCCCGTAGCAAAACTACCCTACGTTCCAGGCTTCGTGACTTCCGCACTTAGACTTCTCCGCTCAAATCGTCCTCTTTTTTGAACACACACTATAAGAAATGAAAAGTTTTGATAGATTTAATCAATCCATCATTTACTTTAACTGGAGAACTTGAGGCAATATGCTTATTTGTCAAATATAAATAGCATGAGATACCGTAAAATTGAATTCTGCTATGAGGAAATATTTCAAATGACTTCCATATTTTTTTACATTTACAGCTACTGTTTTTACAGTTAGCCAAAGACAAAGAAATTTCTTGTTTGTAACTGCTATTGCGAAATTTCTCTCTATTTGACAACTTTCTTTATACACAACTGTATAGCATGAGGGGCAGCAGCAACCAAAAACCGACCACTTTCGCTTTAAATTTGTTCATTTGACGAAAGAAAATCTCTATTATCAATATACTTTTACACAGCTAATACATGCTATTTTTCCCTATACACTTTAAAAATAATCTTATCACTTACATATTAGCTTTGCAATTATATGGCCTTTTTAAAAATAGGCACTTTTTCAGAAGCTAGGCTGCTTGTTTCTTTCCTATACATTATGGAACAAGGGAACTTAATGTTTTGGATAGGGGTTTTTCAGGCTGTCGACAATCGTTTGCTTTCTTCAGATGCATATTACCTCAACACGTTAACTCTGCTCTTCACAAGACTACATAATTGGAAAGACAAACTTTTTCGATCACCCTGAAAATTCGCAGATAAATTATGGTACATTTTCTAATTTTGAAGAAATACATTATTTTAAAAAGGAAAGAATTTCTGTAAATAGTTTTTCTTTTTCATTGCAATGGCAAATTAAATGATCCGATTCCTTTATATACAATAGTCTTTTTTCTTTTGCACGGATAGTATTATATAAATATTTTGCGCTTTTTATAGGTACTAGTCCATCATTTTCTCCTTGTGCGATAAATGTTGGCACATGTACCTTGCTCAAAAACGGACGAATATAATGCACTAACTTTCGAAATTGAACAGTCGCTGTTATAGGAGTAGACTTCATTTTTCTTCTATATCGACTAAATAGTTCGTTGTTTTTTAAATTACCTTTCCAAAAGTCATTTGCCATATATTTAATCTCGCCCCACATTTTAGATGGATTACCAAAATAAGCAGAAGCGCTCAATAGTATTAATTTTTTTACAGGATAATGAATAGCTAAGTAACTAGCTATTAACCCGCCCATGGAAAATCCAATTACATACACGGTTTTCTCTCTTTGCAGAAGTCTTTTCAGCTCATATTCGGCATGTTCAATCCATTCATTAAAATGAATGCCTTGTAATTGAAGGTTTTCCCCGTGTCCTGGCAGTGTTGGAATCACACATTCCCAATTTGTATGCTGTTCAAGAAAATTTGCCAATGGTTCTACTTCCCTGGGTGATCCAGTAAAACCATGGATACATAAACAAGCAACCATCAGACATACCACCTTTCCTTCCCAACATATATATTAAATAGTATATGAGTATTTTCAATGAACCAAGCATAAATTCAACCGAAATCCCATCTTCACATAAATGCTTATTCAAAAAGGGCCTTCCACAGGATGTGGTGACTTCAACGTTGCTCACAGGACGTGAGCGTTTTTAGTTGAAGATCCTCTAGTTAACGGAGAAGTAATCAAACGAAGAAATTGACCGCTTAACATTTAATGGATTTTCGAACATCCTAAATTATATTTTATACTATTAGTGTAAATATATCCATTATTATAACTTATCATCTACCAACTTAAGGGAAAGCTGATGATTCACTTCATTTAACTGCTCTGCCATTTGTGCTACTTGATAGGATGCTCCTGTTATTTCTTCAAATGTTCGTTGAAATTCATCCATAATTGTGTTGAAATTATTAATTCTCTCGGAATTGTTTTTTACGCTTCCGACTGTGTTATTTAGTATAGAAATAATTTTCTCATTAACAGATCTTAATAAGCTGGCATCTTGAGCTATCCGTTGATAACTGGATTCAAATTTGTCTACCGTATTTTGAACAGTGCTGATTTGCCCATGAATATTGTCTAATGATGCTTGGGTTTGTGTAGCAAGTTTTCTTACTTCTTGAGCAACTACTGAAAATCCTCTGCCATGAACACCAGCTCTTTCCGCTTCGATCGCCGCATTTAATGATAAAATATTCGTTTGATTTGAGATACCTCTGATTGTTTGCACAATCACTCCTATTTCATTTGAACTAGCGGTTAAAAGTTTGGTTAGGTGCTGGGTCTCTTCTATTAAAGTAACAACTGCATCTACTTGTTTTAAGGAAGATGTTACCTCTTGTTTTCCAAGTTCTACTGTCCGAAGTGTATCTGTGGATATAGTACTAATGCCATTTACTTCGGATAACATTTGATTTAACAATTTCTCTTTATCAAAAATAGCAGATGTAGTTTCTTCTGCTCCCGCTGCCAATGTCGCTGCGGAATCATCCAACTGCTGCTGCAATATTTGAATTTCACTTAATTTCATCATAGATGCTGTATATGCTTCTATATAAGTAGAGATCCCAATCTGCATATCAAAGGAACATAATTTTTGAAAAGAAAAATATAATTGTTTTATTTTGTTTATTGGTAAATTTTCATCTAATAAAATGGTAAAAAGTTCATTCTGTATTAATGTATATGCACCAATATACCATTCCGGAAATAGTTTAATTTTATTATGAACCTTTCCAATTCTAATACGATTTTCTATATAATTCTCATCCACTTTACCCGATACCATCTCTAATAAATATTGAGTTAGTGTTTTTTTTAAGCGGTCAATGGTCGAGTGTTCATTGATTATGTTCATTAAATGAGGAATTCCCTGTAACTTTCCATAAAATGCATTTACAATTTTATCAGCATTGTTCACCATAATTGGTTGAAGTTCAAGTAAATGCTCCATATCTTGCTCTGTTAACCCTACAAACTTTGTTTGAAAAGATAAATCTCCATTATTAAAAGTGATTGCTGGTTCTTTATTACTCTTTGAGCTAAAATGTGATGGATAACTAGATTTCTCTTCCCCTTTTTTACGATGCAAAAAACCAAATGGACATCTCGCCATGTTTAGCCCCCTATCAAATATGAATTTATACCTATAATTTCTAGTATAAATGATTTATTTCGACAATATTCTGCTATTTCTGAAAAAATTGTGAATTTTTCAAAAAGTCTCTTTTCGTATAGATTGTTTTTATTTAATCCGCAGTCTAAATACACTTCGCTTTCCGCGGACGAGTGCCGATCCTCCTCGTCGCTTTGCTGAGGTCACTGAAAAAGTGGATGCTATGAAATATAGATAGTGAAAATCCAAGCACTCAGAGGTTTTCGTTCGGTTTTCCGAGGCTTACCAACATGTTGGTCGTTTTCAAACTCTCTATACCATTTTTATCCTACTAAATATAAGGGTTTTACCTATAATTTATATAATAAAACACCTCTTCAGCGGCCTCGCTTTGCTCCTGTGGGGTCTCGTCTTTCTCGCTTTTCTAAGCAGGAGTCTACGTGTATTCAGACTGCTCAGTGCTTCAGCCATGTTTATTATTTTATTCAAAAAACAACAAACTTTTAGAAAACAGCCTTCAAAAATATAAAATAGGACTTCTATCATAAAAGACGAAGTCCTAAAACTGCTTATAGAGGATGTTCAAAAAGTCACCAAATGAAAAGTGTGAATCTCTTCATTAGTTTCGCTTCTAATTTGTTACTTTTTTTGAACACATACTTATATTAACTATTCAGATCGTTATGATAGTGACTTCACTACCTCTTCTAACCTCATTCCTCTTGAGGCCTTTACTAAGACAACTGTTTCGTTATCGATTATTTTTTTCAACGCTGTAATAAGATCATTTTTTTCCGTAAAACTAACTACATGATTTTCTGGAAGAACGGTTTGTGCACCTTTTGCAATAAATTGACCAAGATTTCCATAAGTAAACACATAATCGATTTCGTCTTTCGGTATGCTTTTTCCTACTTCCTCATGATACGTTTCTTCGTCCGGTCCAAGTTCTAACATATCACCAAGCACCAGTACTTTTTTATTAAATCCTGGGAGGTTTTTCAATACATTTATGGCAGCAAGCATAGAAGTAGGACTGGCATTATACGCATCATTGATTATTTGCACACCATTTTGCCCTGTTACCAATTCCATCCTCATATTAGTTAGTTTTAATGTTTTGAAGCCTTCATCCATGTCTTCAAAAGAAATCATAAAATAATCGGCAACTAACATTGCTGCTAACGCGTTAAGTATATTATGATTTCCGAGAATAGGAAGATTATAGACTTTCTGTGTTTTATTTATGTGGAAGCGACTACCGTTCTCCTTTTGCTGAATGTCAACCGGAAATAAATCATTTTTTTCGCCCATTCCAAATGTTTTTATATCCATTTGTGCGATCTTCGTTAATTTATTTGCAAGCAATGGTTCATCTCCGAAATAAACCACTCTTCCTCCCTGCTTCAACCCATTTATAATTTCTAATTTTGCATCTGTAATTCCTTCACGAGAACCTAAATCAAGAAGATGTGATTCTCCTATATTCGTAATAACGACTACATCCGGCTCTGCCAGCTTGGTTAAAAAGTCAATTTCTCCTTTGCTGCTCATGCCCATTTCAAGAACAGCAATATCTGTATCTTCTTTTAAATTCAAAACGGTCAATGGCAGCCCAAGATGATTATTATAGTTTCCTTCCGTTTTTTGCACCTTATATTTTAAGGAAAGCAGATTTGTTGTGATATCTTTTGTCGACGTTTTCCCGTTGCTCCCTGTAATGCCTACTACTTTTACAGAAAGTTCATTACGATATTTTTTTGCTAGCTGTTGAATACTTTTTAGTGGATCTTCTACATAAAGAAGCGGAAGATGCTTGGGAGGATTCGGAACATCTTTTTGCCAAAAAGAAGCAGCTGCACCTTTTTTAATAGCATCCTCTACAAATTGATGTCCGTCTACTTTTTCTCCTTTAAATGGAACAAATAAATTTCCTTTTTCAATTTTTCTGGAATCAATTGTAATTCCATTAATCACGATATCCTCTGCACCATTTATTTCTTCTTCCATGCCAATCATGTTGGCAATCTGTTTTAACGTACGTTTAATCACCTTAAACCCTCCAATCTATCTTTTTTCAAAATTATGTAAATAGTTAATTACTTAAAAAGGTTTGCATAAATTTCATGCAAACCCTTTATGAATAAGACCATTAAATAGTATACTTAATCGTCTGTTTCTCTTCATGTCTTTCTAGCGCAAGTTCCACAAGCTTTTCAATTAATGCAGAATATTCTACCCCGCTATGCTTCCATAGTAAAGGGAACATGCTGAATGGTGTAAATCCTGGCATTGTATTTACCTCATTAATATAAACCTTACCTTCTTTTGTTAAGAAAAAGTCAGCACGAACTAATCCAGAACAGTCTAATGCTTTAAACGCTCTTATCGCATTTTCTTTAATAGATTGATATTCCTCTTCTGTTATATCTGCTGGAATAATTAACGCTGTATCGCCATCTTCATATTTTGCTTTATAATCATAGAAGTCTTTTTTAGGGACAATTTCTCCAGCAACAGAAACTTCTGGATTGTCATTGCCAAGCACTCCCACTTCTATTTCTCTAGCAGTAACGCCTTCTTCAATAATAATTTTCCGATCAAATTGAAACGCTTCTGCAAATGCAGCATCCAGCTCTTCACGATTCGTACTTTTGCTGATTCCAACGCTTGATCCTAAATTAGCAGGTTTAACAAAACAAGGATAACCTAGTTCCTGCTCCACTTTTTCATATGCTGCTTGTTTATCTTTATTCCAATCATTTCTTATAAATGATGTATATTTAACTTGTGAAAGACCAGCCACTTCAAAGATATTCTTCATGATTACTTTGTCCATCCCAGCTGATGATGCCAATACACCGTTCCCTACATAAGGAAGATTTAATAATTCCAACAATCCTTGCACCGTTCCATCTTCTCCATTTGGTCCGTGCAGCAACGGAAATATTACGTCGAAAGTTCGATCTTCTGATGATTGGAATAAACGAGAAGAAAGTGCAGTTGATTGGATTTCATTCTTTGATTGAAACTCCAATTGCTTCACATTTTCTACAGGTCCTGTTAATTGTTCTCCGCGAATCCATTCACCACTCTCCGATATGTAAATAGGATGAATATCAAATTTATCTGTATTTAAGGCTTTTATAACCGCCATTGCTGTTTGCATACTTACTTTATGTTCAGCAGATTTTCCACCATATAATAAACCAAGCTTTTTCTTCATTATAAGTACCTCCAATTTATCAATACACTTGTTTATTCTACCACTAGATAAGCTTCTTCAAAAGAAGAATACTAAAATGGTAATTTCTTTTCATCTAAATGTAATAATTAAATATGTTTGAGATTAATTTATGCGAAATTAGGCAAACTGGTAGCTTATTTCATGAAAAAACGTTGATGTTATGCTCTGCAGTTCCTCTTCCTCGCATTCCTCATACTCTACAAGAAAACAAGTGGATGGACCAGAGGATTTTTTGATGTCCAATGAACAATCAATCCTTCCTTTTACAGACTCATTTAATAAAACTGACAGTTCATACAAAATCCCTTTCGATCCGACAGGCTGAAGTTTATATTTATTCTTTTTAGCTAATGTATAGAATAGAGATAACGGTGCGATTTTATCTTCTTCTTCCACCACTTCATTTCCAACAAGCGGGCTGCCGATAACCGCTATTTTGCTATTTTGAAAAGAATATTCGTTTTCAGAACTGCTTTTCCCAAGCACGGTAACGCCAACTGCCGACTGCTTTAAGGAGAAATTACTTTCCGTACTTCCAGTAATCGCCAATTCCTCACTTAAGTTCAATTCCACGATGCCTTTATTTATCCCTGCCAAAAGCTTTTGCCACGCATCTTCTCCACTAAAATTTTGCAAAATAACAGAAAAAGGACTTCCTCCTGCTGCGATACATTCCATTACTGCAACACGAAAGGAATAATAAGCTACCGTTTCATAAGAGGCTTGCACTATATCCTCTGCTTTCATCCCAATGGCTCCACAATTGTCAGCGGCAATAATGATGTTTTCCTTTTGATTAAAAGGGACAATTTGAATATCTTTCATAGACGACTTTTTCTCCATAACGAAATGGACTGCAATCTTGGTATTAACACATAAGCAGCAGCTGCATTGATGACTGCCCCTATCAATAAAGATGGAATAATCATTGTGTAGAAACCTTTGTTTATAAGAAAAAGAAAAGGAATCGGTAATATAATACTATTTACTATGATAAACACAGCATAAGCAAAATATTTTTTTCCACTTCTATATATATAAGAAAACAAGCATATCAATAAGGACATTTCAACGCTAATAATAAAATGAAATGGACCAAGTGGGAAACCGATAATCAATGCGGATAATAAATGTCCAACTCCCGCAACAATTCCACCACTGATTCCCCCTAACAGCACACCTGCTATTAAACTTGGAAAACTATCCAAGGCAACACTTCCAACATGTGCGGGGATTTTTATATATGCCCCAACAGCTGATAAAGCAATAAATAATGCCAAAATACTAATTTTCTTTCCGTTCATTCTTTTTTCCTCCTCGAAACACTTTAGCACTTCGTTCATATTCAACATCTGTTACATTGCTGCGATAATTAATCACTCTTGCAAGTGCAAAGAAATAATCGCTTAAACGATTTAAATATTGCAAGGAAAGATCAGAAACGTGCGCATCTACTTTTTTCAAGGAGACTACTAATCGTTCCGCTCTTCTTGTCACCGTTCTTGCAATATGAATGCTGCAGGCAGCTGGTGTTCCACCGGGAAGAATAAATCGTTCTAATGGAGGCGCCTCTTCGATAAATTGGTCAATTCTTTCTTCTAAATATTCGATTGTATTTGCAGTTAACTTTAACGGACGATCTTTCAAAACACTTGCTAAGTCGCCGCCGCAATCAAAGAGCTCATGCTGAATTTTTTCCAAATCACTGATGATATCTTCAAATGCTTTCCCCTGTAATTGTACAACCGCCTGACCAACAAAAGAATTTACTTCATCCACCGTTCCGTACGCTTCGATGCGAATATCATCTTTATCTACTCTGCCGCCAATAATGCTTGTTTGTCCCTTATCACCTGTTTTTGTATAAATACGCATTCATTTCCCTACCTTCCTTTATTTTAGTTGATCATTTAAACCATACCAGACAACATCAACACGATCAGCCATTCTTACCGCTTCTTGATAAATTCTTCCCGTCCAATCACGCCATAGCCTGTCTTCCTTTTTTAGCGGCACAATCCCTTTTGTGATATCACTTCCGATTACAATGACTTGATGATTGTCTCCATCCTTTTCCCAATTAATCAATCGTTTGATTAAGACCTGAAAATAATCAAAAGCCTCCTCCTGAAGCGTCGATAACTTATGTTGAATCAAATATTCAAACCCTTCCAACAATAAAACAGGCCTTTTCATTTCAGTCAATTGTTCTAACACATCTATTCGATCTTTTTCATAAAAGCAAACGATTTCCAAGTCTTCACTATCAATCGGAAGTTGATAAAAGTTTAACGCCCATCTCTTTTTTCCATTAAAGCTGCCTCCTGTAATAAAGTGCATCTTTCTCTCCTCCTAAAACTATCGATATCGTCCCATATCAATGTAAAGCCACTTTCTACTGCTACTGTATAATCAAAAAAACCGTTCTTTTCCTTACCATAGCGATGCAGTAAATAACGGATGACCCCACCATGTGTCATAACTGCTATTTTTTGTTCAGCTTTACTTTGATTAATCAACATTTGCCAGCCTGTTTCAATCCGTTTTGTAAAATCAGGAAAAGATTCGCCGTTAGGAGGAGTAATAGTAAAGGGATGATCGATCCAATTGCGATACGATGTATTTTCTTTTAACTGTTCATACGTTTTCCCTTCCCAATTGCCAAAATTCAGTTCCCGAAAGCAAGAAGACTCTATTATTTCCTGATCAGGAAATAGATAGGACGCACTTTGTTTCGCCCGCAGCAAGTCACTTGAAAACAGCTGATCGTAATGATTGGCATCCAGCCGTTTCGCTTTTAATTGGCAAATCCCTTTTTCGCTCAACGGACTATCCATCCAGCCAATATATGCTTTGTTTTCATTCTCCTTTGTTAAACCATGACGAAATAATGTAATAACCATACGGTTGCCCATAATACTAACTCCGTCCCTTCCACTGCCGCTCCCAACAAATCTCCGGTTAAGCCGCCAAACCATTTCACGATTTTTTTCGCTAAAAAGACGTAGCATACAGCACCGCTAATCATTAACAGCAAAATCTCTAAAAACGCCTCCTGATAAAATAAAAATATGATTCCGAAACATACCGCCACATATCCAAAATAAACTGCCGTAATATTTCCAGTAATCGCCCTTTTGAAAAAAGAACCAAGTCCGTCCTTTTTCGCTTCAGGAACACGAATTAAGATAGTTCCCATTACTATTTTTGAGAAAAAGGGAAGCAACAAAACGAGAAAATACGTTTCAGCTTGAATCCCATTCACTATTTCATAAACAAAAAATAATTTTGTACTTAAAAGCACAATGACAGATAATACGCCAAAAGCTCCAACGCGAGGATCCTTCATAATTTCCAAACGTTTTTCACAATCCTGATAAGAAAAGAACGCATCACTTGCATCCATCCAGCCATCTAAATGAAGTCCGCCTGTAATCACGATCATCAGTATCCAGAGAAAAAAGGAAACAGCGAGAACAGAAAATGGTGTGAAATGAAGCAATCCATATACAAAAAAGCTATAAAGCAAGCCTTGCAGTAAACCTAATAAAGGATACGTGCGGATGCTGCTGCTTACAAACTCTTTTTCCATTGGCAGCGTTTTATTGATGGGTACCGCAGTAAAAAACTGTATATTTAATAAAAATCCTATCCATACTTTTTTCATTAATGTGTACCTTTTGTCATCCTTTCTTTCTTATCGGAATACCACTTTCCACTAAATATGCTTCTGTTGCCATTTGAACAAAGGATTGATGCAGCTTGCCAAGCAATCTACTATAAGTGATGATTAGAGGATTTTGCAGTGCTTCAAATGTCACCTCATTGCTGACAACAATAAAAATGTTGCATCGCTCACTTAATGACAAAACGATTTCTTCTATCTTCTGCTGCAATTCCATAAGTACATCATCGTTCCAGGTCTGTTGTTCTTGCTGAAAAAGTTCGTTGCCTACTAATGTTGTTAAGCAATCAAATAAAACAACATCCTTCTTGCTAAAATGGGGCAGCAATTCTTGTAAGTTAGTCGGCTGCTCCCATGTAGTCCATTGTTGTTTTTGATTTTTCCGGATTTTTTGATGACGTTCGACTCGCTCTCTCATTTCATCATCCGTTACGACACCTGTTGCTAAATAGTGAAGCCGAAGCTTGTAGTTTTTTGCATAATGTAAGGCTAAATTTTCTGCAAAGGATGTTTTGCCGCTTCTTACTCCACCAGTGACAAAAATAAAGGTCGGTTGTTGATCCATTTTTTGATAACTCCTTGCAAGTGCTCATTTTCCTGTTTATTTTTAATGGCAAATCGCAGCCATTTACCGTCTAAACCAGGATAATTATATGTATGTCGTGCAACAATGCCTTCTTTTAATAAAAACTGAAAAAACTCCTTTTGCTCATCGAAATTAGGATCTTTTAATAAATAAAAGTTAGCATGTGATTCTGTCATCTGAAATCCAATTTTTTTATAAAATGCGCACAGTTTTTGTTTTTCCGTTTCAATAAATTGGATCGTATCCGCTACAAAATCCTCTTCCGCTAATAACAGTTCCCCAGCATGTAATGCAATGTTATTGACACTCCAATGCGTTTGCAAGGAAGCAAGCTTTTTAATCATCTGTTCATGCGCCATGATGTATCCTAAACGAATTCCTGGAATGCTGAACATTTTCGTCATCGATCTTAAGATTAACAAGTTAGGATAATGCTTTAATTCAGGCGCCATTTTTTCATAATCTTTTACAAAATCATAAAATGCTTCATCTAAAATAAGCAAGCAATCATATTTTTTGCAAACATCTAATAAACGAAGAAGCTCTTTTTTTTCATAATAAATGCCTGTTGGATTATTCGGGTTGCATAAAAAAACAGCCTTTACGTTTTTTAATGATGCTTCCATGTCTTCTATTTGCAATAGCCAGTCTTTATCGTTCACCATATGATAATTCACTTCGCAGTTATTTACTTTACACGCTTGTTCATACTCGGAAAAAGTCGGCTGAATAAGCAGTACCTTTTCCCCTGTCAACATTCTTCCAATTAAAGAAATAAGTTCTGCGGCACCGTTTCCAAGCAATAGCTGATTTCCTTTTATATTTTCTATGTCAGCAATATTCTTAATCAACATCCTCCCTTTTGGATCGGGATAGTAATGGATGGTATTATACAAGCTGGCCCATTTCTGCTGCAAAACAGCAGGAGGCCCTAATGGATTAATATTGGCACTAAAATCAATTATTTGTTGTGGAGGCGTTATATCCATTTGTTCATATAAATAATGTGGATTCGCTCCATGTGATGGCAAATTCAATCAAAAAACCTCCAATCCATAAAAATAAGAGAAAGAAACAAGTCGCTTTCGTTAATATAGTATTGCTAAGGATAATATGCTCTTTATCCAGTTCTGCTTTTGGTTGTCCCATTTTGGCACGGTTGGAAATTTCTCCTTTATAATAATTGATGCCTCCTAACTGCACACCTAATAAAATGGCAGTTGCTGATTCGCCCCAGCCACTGTTTGGCGAAGGATGTTTTTTTGCATCTGCAAACAATGTCTGCCACCCTTCCTTAAATGTATAAAAGGGAGAGCGTAGAATAAGAAGCAATAAGCATGCGGTGATTCGACTAGGGAGAAGATTTACGAGATCATCTAACTTTGCTGAAAAATAGCCGAATTGCTCATACTTTTTATTTTTATAGCCGACCATAGAGTCACATGTATTAATAGCACGATAAACAAGACTTAGAGGAGCACCGCCTATAAAAGCCCAAAATAAGGGAGCAGTAACCCCGTCACTAGTGTTTTCTGCCACTGTTTCAACCGTTCCGCGAACAATTTCCTTTTCCGTTAATGTTTCTGTATCTCTTCCAACAATGTAAGAAAGTTTTAGACGTGCTTTTTGTAAATCATTTTTTTTCAAAGGTTTGTATACATCAAGTGCTGCTTCTTTTAAGCTTTTTTGTGCGATAGTAGTAGCTATCAAACAACTTTCCACTAGGATTCCTATACTAAAATGAATACGATAACTTGTATATACAATAAAAAACGCTATTATATACGTGATTCCTAATACAACAAGCAGCATGTATAATCCTTTTTGTTTGCGATTATTCCCTTTATTCCATTTCTTTTCTAATACTGAGATTAACATCCCCATCCATTTGACTGGATGTGGCCAGTTTGGTGGATCGCCAATTATTTTATCGATAATAATCGCAATTGTTATGCTGATTAGATGATAAAGCATCATGATTGTAACCTGCCATTTCTTTTATTTAATGCCTCTGCTAAACATTCCGCTACACCGGTTGCAATCAATTTTCCTAATAGCGTTATCGTTCCCGCAAACTCTATCTCTGTACCTTCTTGGGTTGCTGCTACTAACATACTGTCTGTTGACGTTCCCGTTGCAATCGTTTCCGTTATCGGGTCGACCACTTGCAAATCACGAAGTACACTTGCTTTTGCTTCTGTTGCGGTCATAATACTTTGAATATATGCTTGGTCTGACAGCTTTCCATTAATAAAAATCCATATATTTATCGTACCTGGATTAAAGTAAGAGAAATGTTCCTTGCTTCTTGCCGCATCGACGGCATTACCAACACCTGCTGTGATCACAATAAAAACAGAAAAATTATCTTCTTTATAAGTTCTATAAGCAACATCTTCTACATAAACAGCCGTCATCATGCTTACGGTTTTTTCAGGGATAAAATCATGTTTAAGCAAATAATTTTTCATTTCTTGCTGATAATCATCACACTGATAATTTTTATTGACATGTCTATTTACAAAATGGGAGTACCAGCCTATTCCAGCACCTGTCACCCCTGATGAAATCGTTTTTAACGATTTAGGAGATGCTAAAGCAACATGTTGTGATGAAAGCTGCAAATATTGTTCATCTATTATCACAGCGCTGCTACCTTCCATTTTTTCAGGAGAAAGGACGATTTGTGGTGCAGCAGTTTGTGGATGAGGCGTTCGTTTTACTTTTGTTTTGTATACCTTCTTAATAGCTGCTTCTTGGAGAACCTCTGCTGGAATAGAATCTGCTTCGATTCTGCCATCATGAAGCAGCAAAAGACGATCACAATATAAACCTGCTAAATTCAAATCATGAAAAATACTAATGATTGTTAATCCTTTTTCACGACTCCATTGCTTCAAATTATCCAACAACTCTTTTTGATAAGATAAATCAAGATGATTTGTCGGTTCATCCAATAATAAGATTTCAGGCTCTTGAGCCAAGCTTTGCGCTAAATACACCCTTTGTCTTTCCCCGCCGGATAATGTTTGAATCGATGCATCCTGCAAATGGGCTACACCTGTTAATCCCATTGCCTCTTGCACGATTGCTTCATCTTCCTGGCTCCAAGACTGCAGCCAATTTCGCTGGTAGGCATATCTTCCAAGTGATACTATTTCTTTTACCTGATAGGAAAAAGACTCTTCTGCATGTTGGGAGAGAACTGCTACTACTTTCGCCAATTCTTTCTGTGTATAAGCTTCCATGCTTTTATGTTTTATGAAAATTTCGCCTTTTTCCCTTTTAAGTATTCCACTAATCAGCTTGAGCAGCGTTGTCTTGCCACTGCCATTTGGGCCTAATATGCCTAGAAGCTCTCCTTTTTTTACGGAAAAGGAAAGATTAGAAAAAATGGTCCGGCCAGAGTATTGAAAGGAGATATTATTTACTTTAAGCATTCTTTTTGCTCCTTCCTTTTCGACGCTTTAATAATATCACCGCAAATATTGGTGCACCGATTAACGCCGTTATTACACCAATTGGCAGCTCTGTTGGAGAAATAATCGTTCTAGCAACTAAATCAGCTAGAATAAGGAAGCTGCTTCCTATTAGCATCGATAGTCCTAGCAAATATTTGTGATCCGGTCCGACTAATATTCTAACTACATGAGGTATTACTAACCCAACAAACCCTATCGTTCCGGAAACAGCTACCGCTGCACCAGTTAAAATCGAGCCCGCCAGCAAAATAAGGATTTTTCTTGTTTGAACATTTACACCTATATGCTGTGCCCGTTCTTCTCCAAAGGCTAGTGCATTTAATTCTTTTCCTTGCAGAAGCAATATACCTGATCCAATGATAAAAAACGGGAGAATAATTTTAATATAGACCCATCCTCTCATGGAAACACTGCCAAGAAGCCAGCCAATGATTTGTCTTAATTCATCTCCAGTTAAAGCAATCATTAAAGAAATAAACGCACTTAAAAAAGAACTGAAAATAACTCCTGTAAGGATAATCGTTTCCACTCGCATCATTTTGTCCATTTTTTGAGCAAAAAGCAGCACACAAAAAATGGTAACAAAGGAACAAAGGATACTTAATAAAGGAAGCGTAAAGCTCCCAATAAACGGGATGCTTACTTGAAAAAACAAGGTGATAACAGCTCCTACAGATGCACCTGACGAAACCCCAAGCGTATATGGATCCGCGAGTGGATTCCTTAACAATCCTTGAAATGCAGCACCTGCTATGGAAAGACATGCACCAACGAGCCCTGCAAGAAGCACACGAGGCAAGCGAATATTTTGAACAATATTAACATACATTGGATCTATATGAGTTAGAAAATCTCCAGGAAGGATCATACTAACAAGTATTTTTATTACGTCTATAACAGGAATGGACACTGTTCCAACCGATATGGCTATAATAATAGAAAAGAAGAGAAAAAAAGCGGCATATAAATAAGCCGCTCCTTTTTTATTTAAATACATCTGGATATACTGCTTTTGCAAATTCTTCTACCCCTTTTACTAAGCGAGGACCAGAACGAGTAACTGTATCAGAGTCTACATCTGCTACTGATTTATTCTTTACAGCAGTGATATCTTGCCAGCCCTTGCGTTTAGAGATTGTTTCAGCAGGATTTTCTGTTGCATAAATGCCATAAGTAGTAATAATTACATCTGGATTTGCTTTGATGATTTCTTCTTGATCTACTTGAATCCAACCTTCTTCTGTTACAACATTTTTTGCATTAATTGTATCTAGCATTTCTTGCATAAATGTATTTTTTCCTGTTGTATAAATACTAGGTTCACCGCTAATTTCAATGTAAATAGATTTTTTATCCTTATCTGCAATTTTAGCTGCTTTATTTTTTATTTCAGCGATTTTATTTTTCATTTCTGCGATAACTTTTTCTGCTGCTTGTGTTTCTCCAGTAGCTTTCCCAATCATTGCAATACTATCATAAACACCTTCAAAGTTTGCTGCATCATTTACAACGATGACATCAATGCCGGCATCACGCAATTGTTGTAATCCTTCTTTTGAATTATGTGCACCAGAAGCATGTGCTAATACAACATCTGGTTTTAAAGAAATAATTTTTTCGACATTAAAATTAGAATCTCCAATTTTTTCAATTTTCGCAGTTTCTGGCGGATAATTATCATAATTAGAAACGCCAACCATCTCTTTTCCTAATCCTAAAGCGAAAGCAATTTCCGTGTTGCTTGGAATTAAAGAGACAATTTTTTCTGGCTTTTTATCTACTACAACTTCTTCATCTAGTGCATCTTTAATGGTAACTGGAAAAGAAACTGCATCTGTTTTTTTAGTATCTGCTGCATTATCTCCCTTTTTTGTTTCTCCACATCCAGCAAGCACGCCGACAGCCAAAAGAAGTGCAAAAATATAAGTATAAAGCTTTTTCATTCATCTTCCATCCTTTTCAAATAATAATTGATAGGCTCTGTTAAATTTCAGTGTTGATTTATAATGGTCAGGAAATTCACTCGCTTTCCGCGGACGAACTAGCAAGCCTCCTCACTCGTACCTAACTGCGGGGTCTTGCCAGCCCGTTTTTCCGCAGGAGTCTCGCAAATTTCCTTCCAAAATCAACATTATTCGTTTAACACAGCCAGTTGATAAATAAAGACTGTTTTCTAAAAGTTTGTTGTTTTTGAATAAAATAATAAACATGGTTGAAGTACTGAGCAGTCTGAATACACGTAGACTCCTGCGGGAAAAGCGAGAAAGACGAGACCCCACAGGAGCGTAGCGACGAGGAGGCTCGGCACTCGTCCGCGGAAAGCGAAGTGTATTCAGGCTGCGGGTTAAATAACAACAATCTATACGAAAACAGCCAACAACAAAAAACATCTCTACAGACTAAATAGAGATGTTGAGATAACTTTAAATGGATTCAAAGCATACTCCACACCTTCCTATCCTCGTAGGTTTTACAGGTGTATAGAAAATGGCAGGTCTCCTGACTTATGATTTTTGCTCCCTGAACCTTCCCGTATCATACAGTGGTTATCTCAGTTCACAATCATTTACAGTGGCGGGACCGTGTTGGAATTTCACCAACTTCCCTTTTAAGTCTCTCATTAGATGGATTTTTCATACGGTTACATCAGTTTACATACTGCCCTAAATAATTGATGTATGTCCATTTCAATATCCTCTCTAATAAAGACACCAATTTTCTAACTATTTCATTTTTCATCACGTTTGATTATACACTAAACAACACGAAATTTGTCTAGTTATCATAAATGTTTTTCGAGATAACAGGAACAGCACTATTTAATGCAATATCTTGTGTCGAGAGTTTACAGTTGTAGCCGATCAACATTACCCCTGCATTCTCTGCTTCTATTAAAGCCTCCGCAAATTTTTTATCAATGTGAGGAGCAGATGTTATTCTTTCTACATCTTCTCGTTGGGCTATAAATAAAATCGCTGTATGAATGTTCTCTTCTTGTGCTATCTTTGTTATTTCTTTCACGTGCTTCGTACCTCTTGCGGTAATTGCATCTGGAAACATTCCAATCCCATTTTCCGCCAAAGTTACACTTTTGACCTCAAGAAGCAGAGATGTACCGTTATAATGCTCCAATAAAAAATCCCAGCGTGAATGTCCATATGTGTATTCGGACTTTATCCATTTATAATCAATTAGCTCTGGAATAATGGATTGTTTCACCATTTTATCAACAAGCATATTTGGAAACGTAGTATTAATGGAAACCAGTCCTTCTTTTGCCTCGACTAAAACTGCTGTCCACTTTGTTTTGCGGTTTGGATTTGTACTTGGTAATACGTAAATTCCAACCCCTTCTATTAATAACTCCTTTAATCTCCCTGGATCGGCTAAATGCACCACTTCTACTGAATGAGTAGTTTGTGAATAACAATGCAAAATAAAACGATTCGGTCTACTGATAAATGTCATTCTTGTCAAAGGGCTTGGAAATTTAACTGAAACGCTTTTTTTCATTAAGCTCACCATACTAAAGAATATCTACTTGCCATTCTTTTGTTTTTTTATCAAAAATAAGTTTTGCATCACAAGCTTGTGTGCTCTTTTTTTCATAATCTTCATACATGCTATCCATGTTAGAAAAATCTTCAATCACCCAAATTGGAATTTCAAGACGAAAACGATTTTGCACTGTTTTCTGTATAGAAAGAACCATCCCTTCTTTCATTAAATCTTTCAATATGGTGATTGTTTGTTTATCTATTGGTGGATAGGTTCTTTTTTTCCTTATTCCAAACAATGTTTTCTCTAATTTCAAATGGGATAATTTGCTTGTTATCACTTCACAGAACAAATAGTAAAACACATCTAATTTTTTATAGTATGTTTTATTAAACCATCCATCATCATGGGCTAAATAAACAAACTGATTGTTTAGCTGCTGATAAAACGGTGCTTTTAAATGATCTTTTATATGCCCAAGATAAAGAAGCTCCGCAATGGTCTGCCCTTCTAATATATCCAAAACCTCTGTTTCTTCAAAATCTATCCAAGAAAAATCGCCGTAGCCGTACACATCATCTTTTACTAACTTTGAAAGTTTATGTTTTGGAACATATTCAAGCATCGTATGAGAATGAAACTCTCCTTCCTCGAACTGATGCTTTAATAATAATATTGAAGGAATCGATTCCCCTAAAAACTGATAAAACTCGTGAAATTCAATTCCATAGGAAAGAACAAAACGATCCTTTTCATGTAAATGAATATAAATAACATCACGAATATCATGATTTTTTTTCATAAAGTACCCCCCAACCTTTATAGCAAGTGATAAGAAAAGCGGAAGCGCCTCAACATCAACACTCATACATCCTGCATGCACTTCGCAGTTAGACACTAGTCTAAACTTCATTCTTTCTTAACTTTGGCTCTGTTAAACTTGTCTGTTGATTGCAGCGAGAGGCATTCGCTTCAATCAACAATTAGCTTTAACACAGCCTAACTTTAAAAAGTAGTCTCTTCTTTCTTGATTCCATGTAGGCTTATTTCTTATACGCTTCATAGTATTGACGATACTTCAAAAAACAGGAGGATTAAGGGAGCCTTCCCTAGTTATTTTTTGAAGCATCCTCTCAATAAGCCGAAAATTTTCCTACTATGATACATAGTATAAGAAGGACATTTGTTCTCCATCTTAGTTTATCAAAAAGAGAAGAAAATAACTTATTACAAATTTGTTTCAAAAGTAATATTTATTTTACAAATTAAAAAGAACAAAACACCATGTATCGAACATGTCGTTCTGTTCTTTTTTGCAAACAGCATGATATTAAATATTGGCTGTTTTCTCAAAATTTGTTGTTTTTCAAATGAAAAAATGGAGATGAAGTACTCAGCAGACTTAATACACGTAGACTCCTGTGGGAATGCGAGAAAGACGAGACCCCACAGGAGCGTATGCGACGAGGAGGCTCGACGCTCGCTAAACGGACGAAGTGTATTCAGGCTGCGCGTTTAAAAGCAACAATCTTTACGAAAACAGTCTAAATATTTGTCCGTTTTAATAGCCTTTTAATACTTGTATTAGATTCTCTTAACACAATTTCTTTATCTAATGTTTTCATGATTTTATTTTCCATCACAATTTTTCCATCAATAATTGTTGTTTCGACATCTGCACGTGTTGCGGAGTAGACAATTCTTGAAATAGGATCAACATCATAAGAAGGAAACGTATGAAAATTGTAAAGGTTTAATATCGCTAAATCTGCTCTTTTGCCCACTTCAATACTGCCAATCTCCTTTTCCATGCCAACTGCTTTTGCTCCTCCAATTGTCGCCATACGAAATACGGTTCTCGCATCCATGGCAGTTGGTCCATGCAGCGGTTTTTGAATCAGTGCTGCCAATCTCATTTCATTAAACATATCTAAATTATTATTGCATGGTGCACCGTCCGCCCCTAAGCTGACAGAAGCATGATCGCAAAGTAGATGATGCGTTTCTGCAATTCCAGAAGCAAGCTTTAAATTAGATCCAGGACAATGGCTGACATGAACGCCTTTTTCCTTTATGATTCTTTTTTCTTCTTCATTAAGCCAAATACAATGAGCCAAAATTAATCGATCGTTTGCTAAACCTAGATGATCCAAATAAACCACATTTCGCATGCCCGTTTCTTCTTCAACGATGTGGATTTCTCCCAAATTTTCAGAAGCATGTGTGTGCACTCTTACATTATAGTGATCCGAAAGGGTTTTAACTTCTTTTAATAATGTTTCCGTACAAGAAACAACAAATCTTGGCGAAAAAGCGTATTGTATTCTCCCATCGTCATACTGATGCCATTTCTCTAATAAATCCACACTTTGCTGAATGGACTCTGCTGTTTTTTCCTGAAGAGGCAATGGGACTTGGTCTCCTTTATCCATCATTACTTTCCCAGAAACTGCCCGAATTCCACTTTCTGCAATGGCTTGAAAAGCATAATCTGTATGATGAACGGTTTCCATATCGACGATTGTTGTCGTACCACTTTCGATCAGTTCCCCTATTCCTAACATGGCAGAATAATAAATCGACTCTTCATCATGAGCTGCTTCTAACGGCCATATTCGTTTGCGCAGCCAATCCATTAACTCCAAATCGTCAGCTTTCCCACGAAACAAGGTTTGACATAAATGAATATGTGTTTGTACAAAACCAGGAATGACGGTTTTATTTGTAGCATCAATTATCTTATCTGCCTCTGTTTCCTTCAGATTCTCCCCAATTTCCTTAATAATATTGTTTTCAATTAATATATCTCCTGTTACTATTTCCTCCGATTGGTTCATCGTAACAATTTGCGCGTTTTTAATTAAAATATTCGTCATATTGCTCCCCCTTTTGCATGTTCTTTCCCACAAAAAAAGCCACGAAAAAAACATGCATTATCCATGCACATTTTTTTCGTAGCTAGAAATTTACGGTTTCTAAGTAGAGACCCTTAAACCAATTTTTAAGGATATACGAATTAGTTATATACGGTATACATTTATTTTAATGTAATTACAAAAAGCTTCAACAATATTGTCAGAAAATATTACAAAGTATTTTTCCAGAAACTTTTTACAACCGTACTAATCAGTAAATTTATCCATGTCCTTCTGTTAGAAAAACTTTTTCTTCCAAAAAATAATCGCTGTTGTGGTTGATAAAAAAATAGCAACGAGAAGAATAAAGAAAAAAGCATAAGGATAATCTTGAAAAGGCAACCCGACGTTCATGCCATAAAAGCTAGAAACCATCGTAGGGAATGCAAAGATAACTGTAATAGAAGCTAGAAGCTTCATGACAATATTGACATTATTCGAAATAACCGATGCGAAGACATCCATCATTCCATTTAAAATAATCGTGTAGGTATCAGCCATTTCCATTGCCTGTGTATTTTCGATCATAACATCTTCCAACAAGTCTCGATCTTCTTCGTACATTTTTAAATAATTTAAACGAAGTATTTTTTCAAGTACAGCTTTGTTTGATTTTAAAGAGGTACTGAAATAAACTAAACTTTTTTGCAAAGCCAAAAGAGCATAAATTTCTTTATTTTTCATGGACTGATGAAGTTCTTTCTCAATCTCGTCCGTTTTCTTGTTAATCTGTTTCAAATACCTTAAGTAATACGTAGAAATGGCATAAAGAATTTGTAAAGAAAACCTTGTTCTTTTGAAAGAATAAAATCCCTTGACTTTATTTTGTTTAAAACTTTCTAAGATAGGGGTTTCCTTCAAAGAAATGGTAATAAAACAATTATTGGAAATAATCATTCCAATCGGAATCGTTTCATAAATAGGAAAGCCTGCTTCATCGTGTGTAATGTACGGATAATCTACAATAATCAATATATTGTTATCCTCTGTTTCGATTCGGGACCTTTCTTCATCGTCGAGAGCGTCTTTCATAAACTCAACTGGTATATTTAAATGATTTGTGACATGATCAATTTCTTCTGTTGTAGGATTAATCAGATTAATCCAACACCCTTTAGAAATTTCGTTTACTTCTTGAAGTTTTCCAGTTGAATCCGTTAAATACATTTCTAACATGGTTTACCCTCCTCATTTAAATAGAGGAAGACTTATTACCTTTTAAGGAGTTAATATTCCTCGATAACTTATATTCCCTTCCGTAAAATGCAATTTTGACTTCCTCCGAAATATTTACTGGTTCAGGTTCAAGAGAACCGAAGCTACTCAAAATATCAACTCCTTTTGCTTTAGTTTCATATAAAAAGGAAACTTCTCATGATAAATATACTTAATTCCTGTTTATGCGTTTTTCCTCATTCGAGTATTTAACACATCTTCGATTTCTTGTATGAGAAGCTCAAGGGTTTCCTCTGAAAAATGAGCATCCATAACTTCTTGTTGATGTAAAACATATATGGGCTCTTCTTCTTTCATTTTTTGCTCATAATGAGTGGAAGCAAATACAGACCATTCTCCATCTAACCAAATAGCAAGCTGATCAAATTTTCCTTCCCACAAAATTTCCCGAAATACTTCCTTTTCCTGTAATTCGAGATCTATGTCCATTTATCCCCCTCCAAATAAGAGTGCCATGATTATTATACAGTTAAATGTTTAGGATTTCTATTCCTCTTATTTAAAATATAATAACTGTATCATATGACTTATTCATACTTATCCTTGCTTTATAAAAGTTAAATATACAGGTTTTCCTTTATAAACCATAAATGATATCTTTTCTTTATTTATATATTTTGGCATTGCAAAAGTCTTTCTTGCGAATTTACTGTAGGACAAAGAGAGGATTCTATGTTAACTATTTTATTTAATGAAAATAGCTTGCATAGAATCTCTCTTTTTTTATATTAATGGAAACAAATATAGAGAAATTGTCGTCTATATAAGTGTGTGTTCAAAAAGGCAACAAATTAAGGAGTTTATAAAATGAATGATAGACGTAATAGTTTTTCAGATAAATTTGATTGGTCGCTTTGCTTTCTGCTATTGGTATTTTGTTTATTAAGCTGTTTTTCCATCTATAGTGCACAAAAGGCAGGCGAATCGTATTTAACATCCCAAATTTTCTGGTATATCGTTGGTTCTTGTGCCATTGCAGTATGTATGTATTTCGATAATGAACAATTTAGAAAACTAACATGGATTTTATATGGAACTGGCATTTTCCTTTTAATAGGACTTCTTGTGATGCCTGACACTGACTTCACACCGGTAATTAAAGGTGCCCAAAGCTGGTATGTTATTGAAGGAATCGGCAGTATACAGCCTTCAGAGTACATGAAAGTTTTTTTTATTTTGGCATTATCAAAAATCATGTTTGACCATCATGAAAAAACAATTTATCCATCTGTTAAAACAGATTTTATGTTATTAGGAAAAATGATATTAGTTTCCATCCTCCCTCTTGGATTAGTCATTAAGCAAGATTTAGGAACAACGCTTGTATTAATGGCCATCCTAGTCGGAATGATATTAGTGTCAGGAATTACATGGAAAATTATTATCCCTTTATACGGAACTGTTATTACATTTGCTTCAACCGTCCTCTACTTAGCCATTTATGAAAGAGCGTTTATCATAAAATATTTGGACATTGACGACTACCAATTTAAACGAATTAACTCTTGGTTAGATCCTTTCGAAGCGGGTGATGATGGATTACAGCTCGTCAAATCGTTGCGGGCGATCGGTTCCGGCTTAGTATCAGGAAAAGGAATTGGGAATACTGGTGTATATATCCCAGAAAGGCATACCGATTTTGTGTTTACCATAATTGGAGAAGAATATGGATTTATTGGCGGAAGTATAGTAATTAGCCTTTATTTCGTTTTAATATATCATCTAATAAGAACTGCTTTTTCGGCAAATGATTCCTACAGCATTTATATTTGTGTCGGCATTATCAGCATGATTACATTCCATGTATTCGAAAACATCGGCATGACGATTCAATTACTGCCAATAACAGGAATCCCGCTTCCCTTTATTAGTTATGGCGGAAGCTCCCTTATGACTAATATGCTGGCAATGGGATTAATCTTTAGCATCCGGTACCATCATAAATCATATATGTTTTCATCTCCTTCATTTTAAAAAACAAGAGAGTGAGAAAGTTCACAGCATGACTTTTTCTCTTCTTGTTTTTTTATTGCCGATTATTTTTTCAGTCTTTCAGCCATCTGTAGCTTTTCTGCTTCTAGCAAAAATAAAATTGATTTTCTATAAATAGAAAGTAGTTTTTTATCAAATAATGAAGAGGATGAATTATTATCCTAAAATCGTTCGTTTACAGAAGAAAAAGGGGAGGTATTATCAATAAATACGTTTATTTATCATTCATCTAAAGGTTTTATTTTATTATTTCTGCTATAGAAGATGAATTTGACTATTCTATGAAATATGCAGAATAGTCTATCTATTATAAGGTTTTTATGGTATGTTCAAATTAAGGAAAATTTTTTATTATAATAAAAACTAAATTAAAATAATTATAAATAAGTATTGATTTTAAATTAAAACTTGTTATAATTATATTATCACTTACTTGAAGGGAGCTTTTAAAATGGGATTACAAACAAAAGTAGATTTACAAAAAGAATTAAATGTACAAATTGCTAACTGGAGTGTACTTTATACGAAACTGCATCAACATCATTGGTATGTAAAAGGACCTTTCTTCTTTACACTACACGAAAAATTTGAAGAGCTTTACGATGAAGCTGCAGCTGCTGTTGACGAAATTGCAGAAAGATTGCTTGCGATTGGCGGAAAACCTGTCTCTACATTAAAAGAGTTTATCGAAACGTCTACTTTAGAAGAAAGTACAGAACCATTATCTACAACAGAAATGGTAAAATCAGTTGTAGAAGACTTCAGCCATATTAATACACAATTAAAAGCTCTTGCAGAACATGCCGATCAATTAGAAGATATTATTACAAATGATCTTGCTGTCGGTTTAATTGGAAAAATTGAAAAACATGTATGGATGCTTACTGCTTATTTATCTGAATAAAATGATAAAAGCGAAAGCACCTTGTTCAGCGCCAAAGCTAGACAACTTGAAACATATAAATTCTGATAAGGTTGTCCCCAATACACTTCGTTGTGTATTAGGGACAACCTTTTTTATTTGCAAAAAACTTCCTACATAGTTGAAACTATCCTTCCTCTAACCAAAAAACTAACTGTTTTCTCAAAGTTTGTTGTATTTTACATAAAAAACATTTGGAAAAGTGTTTCTTAGCAGCCTGCATACACGTAGACTCCTGTGGGAATGCGAGAAAGACGAGACCCCACAGGAGCGTATGCGACGAGGAGGCTCGACGCTCGCTAAACGGACGAAGTGTATGCAGGCTGCGAGTTTAAAACAACAATCTATACGAAAAAGGCCTATAATAAAAAGAAGATAATCATAACAATGTTCAAAATTGGAGGCTATTGGGATGAATAAACAATTTGTTGTTATAGGGCTAGGTAATTTCGGAGGCAGCCTTGTAGAAGAATTTCATGAAATGGGTGTAGAAGTTTTAGCAATTGATCAATCTCTTGAAAAAGTGGAAAAATACCAAGGTATAGCAACACATTGTGTTCAACTGAATGCATTCAACGAAGAATCATTTAATCAATTAGGACTACGCAACATGGATCATGCGTTTGTTTCATTTGGGGATGATGTAGAATCCAGTATATTAACTACTCTTATCTTGAAGGAATTAGGCATCAGCCAAGTATGGGTTAAAGCATCTGACAGCTATCATAAAAGAGTGTTAGAAAAAATAGGAGCAGACCGTGTTATTCATCCAGAAAGAGATATAGCAAAAAGAATTGCCCATCATGTTGTATCAGAAAAAATGATTGATTATATTGAACTTTCGCAAGAACATGGCATTGTCGAAATGATTGCCACAAAAAAAATGAATCATAAATCGATACTTGAGCTAAATGTTCGAGCTAAATATGGATGTACGATTATTGGCATTCAAAGAAAAGAAACAACCATTGTATCCCCATCTGCTGATGAAGTTATTTATAAAGCAGACGTATTAATCGTACTTGGCAGTAATAAGGATTTATACCGTTTCGAGAAAGAAGGTTTCTAATAATAACAAGGCTCTATTAATGGGAGAAGAAGTACTCAGCAGACTGAATACACGTAGACTCCTGTGGGAATGCGAGAAAGACGAGACCCCACAGGAGCGTATGCGACGAGGAGGCTCGACGCTCGCTAAACCGGACGAAGTGTATTCAGGCTGCGAGTGTAAAAGCAACATTTTATACGATAACAGCCTTATTTTAATAACTCATATCCGTCTATTAACTTTGACAATGGTACAATAGCAGCTTCTTGTTGGAACACAGGGATGTATTCCTTTAACATATTTACAACGATTGGTCCTGATACCCCGACATGTCCAATTGCAATAGATTGTTCCTGTTTGTCCAATTCACCTGCTAATTTGTTTGCCTGTTTTACAATATACTGATTGGAATAAATATGATCAAAAAATAAATCGTTTTCTAAATATGGGACATGCAGCTCTTCCGCCAATTTTTTCACAACACTATTGCCTGTTGTTTTACTGTCTAAATAAAATAAATTATGTGCTTGGCATTCTTCCAAGACGATGCGCATAACCCGTTCATCTTCTGTCGCTTTTGATCCCATATGATGATTCATCCCAACGGCAAATGGAATACTTTCAATTGCCTTCTTCACTCTTTTTCGTATTTCCTTATCACTTAAATCCGTTGTAATGGCACCAGGCCCTAGCCAACTTTTTTTTCCTTTTTTCGGTTCTAATGGTAAATGAACAATAACTTCATGTCCTTTTTGATGGGCGCGGATAGCATCCTCTTTGCTTGTTGATAAAAATGGCATAATGGCCGCAGTTATTGGAACAGGTAAATTTAACATTTCGTCTGTTCCCTTCATATTATTGCCAAAATCATCAATCACAATTGCCAATACATTTTTATGCACTTTTTGTTCTGCATGTGTATCAGTACTAAAGGAAAATAATACAACAAAAAAGAAAGTAAATTTTTTTAACATTATATCCTCCTCTTTTTTATAGTATTTTCTATCTTGATTTACTTCATGCTATAAAAAAGAGGGTTTAATTAGATTTTGAACATATTTTAATGTTTCTCTTTATAATGGAGATGTTTTATTGACACATTATTAAAATGAGCTGTGCCTCCTTCTGCAAATAAACTTATTCCTTTGTCATCTAGTTCAGGGAATACTTCACTAGAATAAACAATTTTCCCATCATCAACAAACACTTCAATGGATGTTTTATCTACAAATATTTTTAAATGAACATTCTTTTTCTTTTTATCGAATGGTGCTTTTGACTCTAAGAACCGTCTGCTTTCATCAGGCTGTCCAGTATTCCCCCTGTTTACATAAGAGTACCCTTCATCTGCCTTAATGCCGACATCGATATGTCTTGTTTTATCATCAGATTCCCGCAGCCTTACGCCAACATTGTTAAGATCAGACCAGCTTATATCAGCTTCCAATAAATAGCTGTCTCCTTTTGATTTCAACGTCTTTATCTCATCTACCTTTAAGTCTTTATAAGACTCTGTTGATTTCACTATATTATTAAGCATTTGTACTGGCTGTGATAATAAACTATATTCATTATTTCCTTGTTTTTGCAATGTTATTTCACGAACAATAGAATTAATGCCGTTAAAATTTTCTTTTAACGTAGGTGTGTTATTGGCATAGTCCCAATTATTCATCCAGCCTAAAGCATAACGTTTAGTGCTGCTTTGTCCATCATCAAATGTTACCGCACCGTACCAATCAAAACCATAATCTAACCATTTTGGTTCAGCATGATCCGCAATAAATTGTTTGCCGTCGAATTGGCCTATCCAATATGCATAGGTATTCGGCTTCCCATGCGCTTTTCCATTAGCGCTAGCACCTAACACCCATTTATTTGTCCCGTCATCTGCTTGGATTTGAAATAGATCTGGGCATTCTACTATTCCGATATTCTCCGTAATAACCTCACTGATATACGACCAGTCTTTTAAATTATCAGACTCGTAAAAACCAATTTTTTCTCCTTCTGCCATTAGTGCAATCCATTTATTATTTTGCTTGTCCCAAATAATTTTTGGATCTCTGAAATCTTTTTGTCCTGGGTTAGGCATAACCGGTTGATCACTGTAAGAAATAAAGGATTTTCCTCTATCCTGACTGTACCAAAGATATTGTTCCTGCTTCCCTCCATCTGCTGAAGGCTGTGTTACAATCGCAACAATTGCCCCTTCACCAAAACCTGCCGTGTTATTTTCATCGATTACAGCAGAACCACTCCAAGGATCTCCATTCTTATTTGTATATTTTGGAATAGCAATTCCTTCATCCTGCCAATGAACTAAATCTTCTGATGTCGCGTGACGCCATTCAGTGCCATTCCCATTAGGATAGTCGCGGTTATAAAGATAATAGTAGTGAAATTTGCCATCAAAATAGATAGGTCTTTGGGGATCATTTATCCATTTATCAGGCGAAGTAAAATGATAACTTGCTCTATATGTAGGTTTTTGTTCCTTTTGTTCATTAGGCTTTTCCTTTTGGTTAGAATCTTTATCATTTGATTCGTATACTATAATGGCAATAAGCAACAATACAATAAAGGAAAGAATAAACCAAAATACTTTTTTGTGTTTAAATATTTCTTTCTGCAGAAATAAAACCTCCCTAGTTTTTTAACATTTAGTTTCCCGTATACTTATACCATACTTTTTCACATGTTAAAAGGAAAGAAAAAATGCCGATACGAATATCGACATTTTTTTCTTTCCCACTTTTCTTTATTCCATGATTAAACCTTTTGTGAATGTACAATTGGTTTATATTTTCCATTTTCAATCTTTTCAATTTTGTTAAAGTGCATGAGCTTTTTTAATGATGCATTGCAATAGGCAGAAGCATCATAAGGATCTCGACCAACCTTTAAGCCAATTTCTGTTGGACCAATTCCAACACTTTCGCCTTTTTCCTTGTACAAATCACATAAAGCTCTATAAATATTATTATCTTTTTCTGTAATTCGCAGCTTGGAATGTTGTTTCAATATGTATTCCTCCCATGTATTTTCCCCTGATCTCTAGTTGTTTTACTTATGAATTTTTTTGATGTACATGTTCATTTATTTTTCCTTATTTTCCTCCTAAAAACGACTAGATTAAAAATAAATAAAAGTAGAAAAACATTACTATGTTTCCATTTGATAAACCTTCTCACTATAAGAATACTAATCATTGTGAAAAAATAACATGAAATTATGCCTTTTTTTCACAAAAATAGATATTAAGTTTGAGAGAACAACGAGAGAACAACAGACTTTAGGTAAAATAACTTACATTCCTCATGCTACCAGATACGATAAAAGACTTATTTAATTGAATATTTTTTCCTTCTATATACATGCAGATATTAATACGAACTAGCATGAGTTTTCACTGACAACCCGATATCGAATGAGACTATGTATAAATAGAGTCTTACACAATAGAGGCAGCAAGCTAAACCATTCTACAAACAAAAAAATAACCACTAAGCATTACTACCGTGATTATTTTTTCGGATATCCGCTATTAATGATTAAACTTTACATGCCCATTCATTCCAACTTTTTCGTGAAATGGTAGCAGCTTTAATTTTTTCACTTCTTCAGGATAGTTTACCATCATTTCTTTTAACAGCTCTTTTGTTGTTTTATTTTTTGTATCCAGTCCAAGCTTTTCAGCCGCTGTGATGATTTGTTTTTCTCTTACTTCCTCTGCTATTTTCCCGAGCTCTTTTCCCTCTGTTTTAATACCCATTTTTTCTGCTTCCGAATATATGATTTTCTCTTGAACTTCTTTTCCTAGTTGTTGCATATTTTTCCCTTTTGTATCAATACCTAATTCTTTTGCCTTTTTTTGAAGTTTTGCTTCGAATACTTCTTTCATTAACACTCTTATATCTTTATTGTCTGTTTTAATCCCTAACTTTTTTGCTTCATTTTTTATATGCGTTTCATGAACTTCCATTGCAATTTGTTTAATATCTTTTCCTTCTGTTTTTATCCCTAATTTCTCCGCTTCTTTTTTGATTAATACTTCATGAACTTCTTTTTTTATTGTTATATAATCTTTTCCTTCTGTTTTTATCCCTAGACTTTCAGCCAATTGTTTTAAAAAGGCCTGATCCTCTTCATTTGTTTTTTCTCCTGCTTCTGGGGATTGTGGAGCAGCTTGTATCATTCCTCCATGACTAGGTAAAACAAGTCCGACCATACATAATAAGAGTATGAATAGATGTTTCATTCTAATATTCCTCCTAAACTGCCAATTTTTTTCTCCTTTTTATCATTTCCTATATTTAACTAAATATGTAATAATCTTTTGTAATCTACTTTCATCATTAACAGCATAATCATATTTTATTAACATAAGAAAAGGCTCTTTTCGTATAGATTGTTGCTATTTAACCCGCAGCCTGAATACACTTCGCTTTCCGCGGACGAGTGCCGAGCCTCCTCGTCGCTTTGCTCCTGTGGGGTCTCGTCTTTCTCGCTTTTCCCGCAGGAGTCTACGTGTATTCAGGCTGCTCAGTGCTTCAACTATGTTTATTGTTTTTTTCAAAAACAACAAACTTTTAGAAAACAGCATAAGAAAAAAAGAGGCTATCTTAAAAGAAGTTTAACTTTCCTCACTTCTTTAGATAGCCTCTTTTCGTTTTCACGTATGTTTTTAAGTTTGCAGATTACTTATTAAGATAATTTTTGATTTTATAGTCTGCTTTTTTCTCTTCTAACCATGTGCTGTATTCTGTTTTCATTTTTTGTTCTACCAATGCCGCTTTTATTTCTTCTTTATGATCTTCCAACTCTGCCTCTTTTGCCTCTTTATGGCCTGTTACTTTAATTAGATGGTAACCGAAATCTGTTTTTACTGGGTCGCTGATTTCATTGACTTTCATCGAGAATGCCGCCTTTTCAAATGCTGGTTTCATTTCCCCTTTACCAAAATAACCAAGTTCGCCGCCACTTTCTTTAGAAGCTGTATCTGTCGAGTACTCTTTTGCTAAATCAGCAAAGTCAGCTCCATTGTCTAATTTTTTCTTTACTTCTTTTGCCGTTTTTTCATCTTTTACTAAAATATGACTTGCTTCTACTTGCTCCGCTTGTGCAAGCGCCGCTTTATTTTCATTAAAATAGGATTTGATTTCATCATCTGTTATTTTAACTCTTGGTGCTAATAATTTTTTTATTTTTAAATAGCGTACCATTTGCTCTTCAATATCCGCTTTTGACGCATTGTTGGATTTTAATGCAGTATTAAAAGCCTCTTCGCCACCGTACGATTCCATTAATTTATTTAATTCTTCTTTTTTCTCTTTATCCGTTATTTTAATTTTTTCCTTTTCCGCTTCTAAATCCACTACTTTATCAGCAATAAGACTATCAAGAGTGGCTGCTCCATATTGTTTATTTAATGCTTCATTCAATTCGTTTTTGGTGATTTTTTCTCCGCCAACTGTTGCTGCTGCATCATCTTTTTTCACTAAATATACAGCACCTATAACTAAGGCAATTAAAACCGCCCCTAATATTGGTAAAAATATTTTTTTATTCTTTATCATTGTCTTTCCTTTCTATTTTCCCTTTAATTTACTATAGTATGAGTACATGCAATAATATTACCATGAAAATATTACCAAATTATAAACAACTCATCTTTATTTTATTGGGTCTTTTCGTATAGATTGTTGCTTTTAAACTCGCAGACTGAATACACTTTGCTTTCCGTGGGCGAGCGCCGAGCCTCCTCGTCGCTTTGCTCCTGTGGGGTCTCGTCTTTCTCGCTAATCCCGCAGGAGTCGTGCGGACGCCTCTCCTAACCAACATGATGGTCGTTTTCAAACTCTCTATACCATTTTTATCCTACTAAATATAAGGGTTTTACCTATAATTTATATAATAAAACACTTCTTCAGTGGCCTTGCTATACTCCGTGGGGTCTCGTCTTTCTCGCATTCCCACAGGAGTCTACGTGTATTCCGTCTGTTTAAGTACTTCTTCTCCCATTTTTTCACGTAAAAAACAACAAGCTTTGAGAAAACAGCATTTTTATTAAGCTCTTCCCTAACTAGTTCGTATTCGCATTGCTCGCTAAAGTCAATTCTACTGTTTTAGGCTTGCCGTCATGATAAACCTCTAGTTTTATTTTGTCTCCTATTTTTACTTTTGTGTATAAATATTTTCTTAAATCAGATGACCCTTCAAGCTTTGTGCCGTTAACCGAAACAATAACATCTTGAACTTTTAATCCTGCTTTCGCTGCTGTAGAATTTGGATCAATATTTGTTATCATCACACCTTTTGTCACACTATTAGGAAGATCTTCCAAATACATACGCGGTACTTCTTCTAAGCTGGCTAAGCCGACCCCGATATATGGACGTTCCACCTTTCCTTTATCAATAATTTCATTTACAATTGGAATAAGATCATTACTTGGAATCGCAAACCCAAGGCCTTCCACCCCATTTTCAGAGATTTTCAAACTATTAATGCCAATAACTTGGCCGGCTGCATTAATTAAAGCTCCTCCACTGTTTCCAGGATTAATCGCTGCATCTGTTTGAATAACATTAAACTGCCAATCTCCAGCAGAAGTGTTTACCGTGATGCTTCTATCAACTGCACTGACAATCCCTTGTGTAACTGATCTAGAAAAATCTAAGCCAAGTGGGTTTCCAATTGCCCAAACTTGATCCCCAGGTCTTAAGGTAGAAGAGTTTCCAAAATCAATCGTATCAGAAGCATGTTTTGCATCAATTCTTACTACCGCCAAATCAGTAAGTGCATCTGCACCGATTAGTTTTCCTTCCGCCTTATCGCCATTATACAGCGAGATTTCTAAACTATTAGCACCTTCAATCACATGATTATTCGTCACAATATACGCATATTTATCATCTTTTTTAAAGATAACTCCTGACCCAGATCCACTTTGCACATCATCCTGTGAGCTTGGGGAAAATTGATTGGTTTGTTTCTGTAAATTAACAATGCCAACAATTGCTTTTGATGAAGTTTCCACCATATCCGCAATGGACTTTGAACTGTTATTAGATACATTTGCAGTAGTCGTTTGAGCCGTTATAGCACTAGTGTTGTTCGTTTCTATTTTATTTGATAAATCATCGATTCGCTGCTCAACCTTTGCATATTGATCCTGATATAAACCGGTATACGGAATCGTAAAGACCGTTAATGCCGATCCAACTATTCCTGCTGCTAATAAGGAAAAGAAGCCTTTTAATTTAGATTTCTCTGCACCTGCTTTAGAACGCTGCGCTGCCGGTTCTTCAATCGAGACAGCAACCATTTCTTCCGGCTTTGCTTCTTGAAATCTATCTTGCTGCGCTGCCTGTACAGTTGCTTCCCATTCTTCCTTTGAGTCAACTTCCTTGTTCTCATTAGATACGGATGGCTCGTGGCCATCCTGATTCCTTGCAGCCATTTCAGCTTCTGCCTGGTTATTTTCTTCTGCCGTCACTTCTGTATGATTGATTAAACCTTCCTCTTCTCTATTCGTTGCATCCGCTGAAGCATATTCCTTTTTTTTATCAAATTCACTCATTATAAGTGCCTCCTTTATTCATCTATTAAAAACTGTCTCTCCTTCGTAACGACTTTTCGTTTTTGGAGGTGATCAGGCCATTTATTTAATCCTCAAAGTTGATTGTTGCCTTATAGTTACATCATAGCCAGAATATATGAATAAATTATTAATAAACTTTGAAAAGACCTAGAAATATCAAAGAACAAATAGAGACGTCAGCTATTCATCCATAGGAAATATAATCGTAAATTTAGTTCCTTTTCCTTTTTTACTTTCGACAGTAATGATTCCTTGATGGAATTGCACGAGCTGCTTTACGATCGATAACCCTAATCCAAACTCTCCATAAGGTGTATTTGTTCTGGAAATATCCGCTTTATAAAATCTTTTCCATATATTCTCTATTTCTTCTGCTTCAATGCCAATTCCTGTATCCTCTATTTCAATAACGGTTTTGTTTTCTTCCACCCATCCCCGCAGCCAAATCAACCCATTTTCAGTAAACTGAATACTGTTTTTTGTAATGTTAATAATGATCTGAATTAATCGGTCATAATCTGCATATATCATGACATCATCTGTAGCAGAAACGTTAATTTTCACGTTTTTTTCTTCCGCCTGTGTATATAACTGCTCTTGGATAATTTCGAATACCTCTTGCAGCTCAATCATTTCTTTCCTTAACACAATTTGATTGGAACGAATTTTATCGTAATCTAAATTTTCATTTACTAAACGGATAAGTCGTTTTGTTTCCTGACTTACTAAGTTAAGCCCTTTTTCCTTTTCTTGCTCTGGAATCATATTATTATTTAACCCTTCTATCACTCCGCTTATGGTCGTTAAAGGTGTACGCATTTCATGGGATACGTCTGACATAAACTGTCTTCTTCTATTCTCTAATGCATCAATCGCTTCTTTTGATTCACGCAGTTTTCCAACCATGCTGTTAAAATCATCCGCTAATTCCCCTATTTCATCAAAATTTGAGGAAGGGACTTTTACATTGTAATCACCAACTGCAACAAGGCTTGTAGCCTCCTGTAATTTTTTTAACCTTCTTACGTGGATACGTGATAATAAAATACTTAATAATAACGCTACACTAAAAGCAAAAAACACCGTATAAACTAGGTATTTATTGATTTTATTAATCATATCTTTAGAGTCACTTAAGGGAGCGGTAAGGGAGATGACTCCAGCAACCTCCCCATTCACCCAATAAGGAATAGCAACAAGCGTAACCTCTTGATTTCCACGTCTTGTCTTATCTTTAATAATTCTTCCTTGTCCGTTCTTTATTTCATTCCACTCTTTATTTGTTATGGAAAAGTTTCCTCCAACTGCATAAAGCCGATTTCTTTGTGTATCGAACATCCCAAAGCCTATTCCTCTGCTTCCTAAAACATCATTATATTTTACAAGTGTAGATTGATACTCGGCAGGGGATGGATTTTCTTGCAAATCTGATAGTATATTAACACCATATTCAAGTAGTTCCTGTCCTTTTATTTCTAATACCAATTGTTCAACAAAATGAGTAAATACCAAACTAACCACTAAAAAGGCAACAATAATCACACTAATATGGCTGATTAATTGCTGATAAATATATTTAATCCTCATTAATTACCACCGTTTCATCAAATTTATAGCCTACTCCCCATATGGTATGGAAAAAAGGCTGGTTTTCGCGGCCAATTTTTCTTCTTAACCTTTTGATATGAACATCTACTGTCCGGTCATCACCGTAAAACTGAAATCCCCATACTTGATCCAAAATCTGTTCTCTTGAAAAAACTTGTCTTGGATGCTGTACAAAAAAGGACAAGATATCAAACTCTTTTGGCGTCAAATTAGGAATTCGTTTATTTTCAATAAACACTTCCCTCGTCTCTTTATTAACCATCACAACACCATTGGTTTCTTTTATTTCGTCCCCATCTGATTTGTTCAGTCTTCTCGCTATTGCTTTCATTCTAGCAGTTAATGCCAACGGACTAAAAGGTTTGGTTACATAATCATCTGCACCCATTTCTAGACCGAGTACTTGGTCAGATTCTGAATCTTTTGCCGTTAACATAATAATAGGGATTTCTTTATTTACTTCCCTTATTTTCCTACATACTGTTATACCATCCATTCCAGGTAACATCCAGTCAAGTACAATAAGATCATACTTATTTGTTAAAAAATGCTGATATCCATCTAAGCCGTTATGAATAAATACTCCCTCAAAATGATCTTTTTCAAAAAACATTTCGAGCATGGAGCAAACACTTTCATTATCTTCTATTACTAGCACTTTCATATTTGCACCCTACCTTTGCCTTTTATTCATTATTTTCTTCTCATTAAACCGATATTTTAGATTTTTCGCAATCCGTTTTCTATATATTTAAATCATTGTTAATGGTTAGGAAATAATTTGTTCATAATTTCTATTTTTTGTTCTTTTCTTCATTGCGATATACTTAAGAAAAGAAAGGAAAAAACAATGATTATAAAGTTAGATAATAGTGATTTAGAAATAGCAAGAGAGATTTTAGCCATTCAATCAGCCTCATATAAAGTAGAATCAAAAATTATTAATTATAAAGATTTGCCGCCATTAAAAGAAGATTGTTCGAGTATTAGAACATGCATGGAAACCTTCGTAGGATATTACAGCTGTAATCGTTTAGTTGCCGTTATTTCTTATAAAGAAATAACAGATTCTATAGAAATATGTCGACTTGTTGTTCATCCCTCTTCATTCGGCAAAGGTTTTGCAACAAAGCTGCTTCATCATCTTTTACAGAAACAACCAAAACAAATGACCGTTTGTACAGCTGCTAAAAACTCACCGGCCCTGAAATTATATAAAAAATTGGGATTTCAGATAGTAAAAATCTTTGAAGTTGAAAACGGGTTGCAACTCGTAAAATTAGAAAAAATAAACGAAGAGACTGCCATTTAGCAGTCCCTTCGTTTTCGATATATCTATTTACACATATTTCTTTTCATTCCAAATAGATCATTTTCTTGGTTATTGACTATCGGCGGGATAGATAATGCCTGTTTGTTTTCTTGCTTCCTCCATTATTTCCATAACAGCTAAAGATACTTCATGCGAATTAATAGCAGATTCTACTTTTCCAGCTTTAATTAATTCGATAAATTCTTTTGCTTCGTAATACATCGCTTCTTCTTTTTGCGGTTGTGTTACGTCTTCCTTTTCGCCATTTCGATAATAAATATTCACTTTTTGCGGTGTGTTTATTTGATCCAATAAAATATTTCCCTCTTCTCCTTGTATTTCAGAAGGGATATAAGAATTGGTGATTTTTGAATACATCATAATAATATCCATATCTTTGTAGCTCATTATTATGCTTCCTTCACCGTCGACACCTGTCTCTAATAAATAACTAGATGCTTTAACGGATAAAGGTTTGCCAAATAAATAAACCATTGGATAGATGCAGTAAACGCCAATATCCATTAGTGAACCATTGGATAGCTCTGGTTTAAATGCATTCAAAACATTTCCTTCTTTATATGCATCATAGCGGGAGGAGTATTGACAATAACTCACAAATGCACGGCGAACCTTCCCAATTTTATGCAAATTCTTTTGGACGATTTGAAAATTTGGCAGCATCGTTGTTTTTAATGCTTCCATCAATAAAACATTATTCTCTTTTGCTGCAGAAATCATTTCCTTTAATTCTTTTACTGTTGATGCAATCGCTTTCTCACAAAGGACATGTTTTTTATTCGTTAAAAAAAGTATAGACTGTTCCGCATGAAGAGAATTAGGGCTTGCAATATATACAGCATCCAAGCAGTCGCTTTCTGCCATTTCTTTTAAGTCGGTAAATACATTTGCGATCCCGTGTTTTTTAGCAAAGCTTTCTCCCTTTTCTTTTGTTCGTGAATAAACTGCCGTTAATGAAAAATCTTCTAATTGTTTTGCAGCCTGGATAAATGAATCAGTTATCCAGTTTGTACCTATAATACCGAATCGAACAGTCATCTTATTCCTCCTTTTTTTTAAAAACAGTAAGCTTGATATTTATCAATTTCTTCTTTTATTTTGTATACTTTATAAAAAAATTGCAATCATATATATGCAGTTTTTTATACTCCGTCTTATGTAATTTATACTTCCCTATCCCGCTGCCAACATATGCTATTTTAACACTCACTAGTACTACTGACATTCACAACTTGTATAGCGTTTGTAACTATAAAAAAGGTCTAATCTAAACCGACTCACAAGAATATAGCAACTAGCTATTCTAGTAGACGATAATAGATTAGACCTGAAAACATAACTTACTTGTTAATATGTTTTTATTTTATTCTTATTAATAATGCACATGTCCTGATGTCATTACCCAAATAGTACCTGCTGCTACGACAATGGCACAAAAGAAAGCATACACAATATTAATCACTTGAACTTTTCCTTCTCCTTCTGTTAAGTGCATAAACATAACCAATTGAAGAAGAGCTTGGATTACTGCTAAAGTACCAATAATCCACATGATCGTTTTAAATGGTAAATCAGTATATTTCGCTCCTACTGCTGCAAATGTAAGCAATAAGGAAACGATAAATCCTGCAATATGTCCGATTGGAAACTTTTCATTTTCATGATTTTTCGCCATTTATTACACCACCCTTACATTCTTGCTAAATAAACGAATGTGAAAATAAAAATCCACACTACGTCTAAAAAGTGCCAATATAAACTTATAATAAATGTTTTACGAGCAGTAGTCGGCGTTAAACCGTGTTTTAGTATTTGCATGATTACTAAAATAGCCCATCCAATACCCATTGACACATGCAGTCCATGTGTACCTAACAAAACAAAGAAGCTAGAAAGGAACGCACTTGTTTGCATCGTTGCTCCTTCATGAACATAGTGAATAAATTCATTCACTTCAAAAA
Organism: Niallia yueguangensis; assembly: GCF_052663115.1. Taxonomy (NCBI): domain Bacteria; kingdom Bacillati; phylum Bacillota; class Bacilli; order Caryophanales; family Bacillaceae; genus Niallia; species Niallia yueguangensis. The sequence continues at coordinate 11,927 of NZ_JBQTCX010000026.1, read as the reverse complement.
ACACGAAGCCAGCACCAAGCAATAAAGTGATTGCCAACCATGTGATTAACCCTTTTACATTATGACGGCGCATTTGCCAGATTGCGATTCCACAAGTAAAACTACTTGTTAATAACAGCAGTGTTTCGATCATGACATCCTTCATTTTAAAAAGTTCTTTAGGAGTTGGGCCTCCAGCAAAGTTATTTGCCAACGAACCGTAAGCTGCAAACAATGTTGCAAATAATACTACCTCAGCACCTAGGAAGATCCAGAAACCTAGAATATTCAAGCGGTTTTGTTCCGTTTGATACTCTAACGGTAAAGATGTATCTACTTTAGCCATTATTTCTCACCTCTCCATGCACGTTCCGTTTTCTTAATTTCATCTATCTTCACATGATAGCCATCATCATAATCAAAGGAACGCAGAATTAATCCTACAAAAATACCGATACTTGCAATTGCCGCGAGTAGATGCCATTCAAATATCATAAAGAATCCAACTGCACCAAATACGACACACATATAAATTGGCAGCCATGAATTGCTCGGCATATGAATTTCTTTTAACTCATCTTCTTTTAACACTAAACCTTCATTATTCTTTTTCATATACCAGAATGCATCTAATGATTTTACTTCTGGTTCTTGTGCAAAGTTATAGAATTGAACAGGTGAAGCTGTATGCCATTCTAACGTTCTTGCATTCCATGGATCAGTAGAAATATTTCTGTCTGCTTTACGTGCACTATAATAAATGTTATAGCATAATACAGCAAAACCAGCTGCTAAAATAAGAGAACCTATTGCTGATAATAAGAATAATGGAGCAAATCCAGATTCAACTGAGAATGTATAAGAACGTCTTACTGCACCTTTTAATCCTAAGAAGAACATTGGCATAAACGTCAAATTAAAACCAATATTAAATAACCAGAAATGCCATTTTCCTAAACGTTCGTTTAATGCATGACCGAACATTTTTGGCCACCAGTAATAGAAGGCAGCAAATACTGCATACACTACACCAGGAATTAATACATAATGGAAATGCGCCACTAAGAATAATGTATTATGGTATTGATAGTCAGCCGCAGCCATTGCAAGCATAACCCCAGTTACCCCACCAATTGTAAAAGTCGGAACAAATGCAAGCGACCATAACATTGCCGTTGTGAATTGAATGCGACCTTTTCTCATCGTAAACAACCAGTTAAATATTTTAACTCCTGTAGGTACTGCAATTAACATCGTCGTAATCGAGAATACAGAGTTAACAACCGGACCTGAACCCATTGTGTAGAAATGGTGAACCCAAACTACCATACTTAAAACTGCAATCCCAACAATTGAGATAATCATAGATTTATAACCATATAGCATTTTTCTAGAGAATGTCGAAATAATCTCTGAAAACATACCGAAAGCCGGTAATATAACAATGTAAACCTCTGGATGTCCCCATAACCAGAATAAGTTATTCCATAACATCGCATTTCCTCCACCAGAAATGGTAAAGAAATGTGTTCCAAACAAACGGTCAAATGTCATTAATGCTAATGCAACCGTAAGAATCGGGAATGCAAAAACGATAATAATATTTGTGATTAATGCTGTCCAAGTGAACATTGGCATTCTCATTAATGTCATGCCTTTTGTACGCATTTTTAAAATCGTAACAACAAAGTTAATACCCGTCATTAATGTACCAATACCTGCAATCTGCAAAGCAATTGCATAAAAGTTATTTCCAACGCCTGGTGTAAATTCTTTACCTGCTAACGGGAAATAAGATGTCCAGCCTGCATCAGGCGAACCACCAATAACGAAAGAAATATTAAATAACATCGCACCACTAAATGTTAGCCAGAAGCTAAGCGCATTTAACTGTGGAAACGCTACGTCTCTTGCACCAATTTGCAAAGGCACAACAACGTTCATTAATCCGATTAACGCAGGCATTGCCATGAATAAAATCATGATAACACCATGTGTTGTAAATACTTCATTATAATGCTGTGCATTTAAAAATTTCATATCCGGCGTAGCTGTTTGCGCCTTCATCATTAATCCGTCGACTCCTCCACGGAAAAACATCAAGACAGCAACGATAATATACATAATCCCAATGCGCTTATGATCAACTGTTGTAATCCATTCATCCCAAAGGTACTTCCACTTCTTTAAATATGTTATCCCAACAACAGCACCAATCATTGTAAGAAGTATGCCGATTTGAGCGGAAAGAATCAATGGATCACCTGTAATAACAATATCTTCCCATTTAATGTCCATGATGTTTATGTTCACCTCCGTCAGATTCTTTACCATCTGTACCCTTTACATTTTCATTAGTAAAAGTTTTTCCTTGATAGCCATGCACTCTATATAGCTCAGGGTTTAAATAGTAATTAGAGTCGCCGCCTTTTCCATGATTAATCCATTCTAAATGAGTATTAGAGAATGTCATACGACCTAGATGAGTCGGCTTTAAAATTTCTTTATACTTATCTTCTGTAAGCTTCGGCGCAGTATCTTTTACTTCTTGCACCCACTTATCGTAATCTTCTTGAGTTTTCGCTTCTACATCAAACTGCATTTCTGCATAGCCTTGACCATTAAAGTTGGTATTTTGCCCTAAGTATGAACCTTCATTATCTGCTACAACATATAAATCCGATTCTGCACCATACATTGTATACTTTTGACCAGCAAGTGCAGGAATCCACATTGACTGCATCGTTCCAGCAGAAGTTAATTTAAATTCAACTGGCACACCAACAGGTATATTTACATAGTTAACTGTTTCAATGCCTTCTTCTGGATAACTGAAAATCCATTTCCAGTCTGCTGAAGTTACATTAATTACAACAGGTTCTTTATCTTTATAATCCTTCGGTATCTCTTCTAAAGCGTAGATTGTTTTTACCGTAGGAATTGTTAATGCAATAATAATTAAAAGTGGTATAACTGTCCAGATAATTTCAAGCAATGTACTGCCATGTTCTTCTGGTGGTTCATAGTCTTTATTTTCTGGCTTCTCACGATATTTCCAAACTATATAACCAAATAATGCAAATACGACAATACAAACAATTGCCATAAATACGATGGACCAGTTAATTAAGTCCATGATGCTTTTTGCTACAGGCCCTTGTGGATCAAATACGACCATTGATTCGCACCCACTTAGAATTAAGATAGGAACGATGCTTAAGAGCGATAATAAAAAGCCCTTTTTCGCCTTCATTTTGTACAGCTCCTTCCAGTTCATGTTAAATGTTAAAATATTCACAGAATGTTCGAAATTTAGCCATAGAACATTCACTTTCATAAGGTAAAATATCTATTATTACTACCTGTATGATAATAACACATCTGCAATATTGTAAATGTGACAAAATTCGTAAGGATAAAATTACCAATTCACTCTACTCAGATGCCCTTATACCAACTAAATTATTATAGCAGATGAAACTATGAAATGCTATTTTCATAGAGGAAAAAATTTATCAAGAAAACGATTACAATCTTGTAAGTTCAGTAGTTTTTCTCCAACTTTTAAGAAAAAGCATGAAGATTCTCTCCCTAAAACTCCAATAGTATCTACTACTATATTTATTTATTAAATTTTATGCTATTAGTTTTATCACACCTTTTTCAAAATAAGCATCCCAAAATCACACTTTAGGATGCTTATTCTTTTTAGTTCCCAATTATTTCTTTCACCTTATTTTTTACTTTCTCATTTGCATTTTTTGCGTCTTTTTTCATCTCTCCAACTACTTGATCCCAATCCCAGTTTGAAGATTTCTCTTTAATTGTTTTTTCCATTTCCTTCGCTGTTTCTTTTATCGCTTTTTTTGTATCTTCTAGACGCTGTTTCTTTTCTCCATCATTTTTTAATTGATCACTAACTGATAATACGTGGAAATTTTCTGGCTCTACATATTGGACAGCCTGATCCATCATTGTTTTAAAAATAGGGACAACATCCCCTGAGCTTTTACTTTGCAAATAATGCGTTCGGTCTGTTTTATCATACCCTAACCACATGGCGCCAACCAAGTTCGGCGTATATCCGACAAACCATTGATCTTTTGTACCGGAAACGTTAGGAAATGGCAGTTGTGTGGAACCTGTTTTTCCGGCAATTTGAAATCCTGTCACTTTAGCTCCTTGCCCCGTTCCTGACTTTATCACGTCTAATAACATGGAGGTAATATCATCTGTTACTTTTTTTGAGGTAACGTTTGTTGATATCGGTTTATACTCTGCTAATACATTGCCTGTAGGCCCGACAATTTTTGTTATTAAATGACTCTCCATTCTTACTCCTTCATTTGGAAAGGTGGAATACGCTTCTGCCATTTCTAACGGTGAAACACCTTTACGCATTCCGCCTAAAGCGATGCCTAAATATTCATCTTCTTTTTCTAATGGAATGCCAAAGCGTTCTAAAGAATTCAACCCATTCTTCAAACCTATTTGATCTAATAACCAAACAGCCGGTACATTTAATGATTGCTCCAATGCTTCATACATCGGAACTTCACCTTTATATGTTTTAGTGAAATTCTGGGGCTTATAATCACCCTTTTTAAAAGGTTTATCCTGCAAAATTGAGGTTGTTTTATATCCTTCTTCTAATGCAGGTGTGTATACAGCTAAAGGTTTTATTGTTGATCCAGGCTGTGCCTGTATTTGTGTCGCTCTGTTAAAACCACGGAAAACATGTTCTCCTCTGCCTCCAACCATACCTCTTACACCGCCAGTTTCCGGATCCAATAATACAGCTCCTCCTTGCACTAATGTGCCATCCGAGCTCGATGGGAATAATGAATCTCTTGCAAATGTTTTCTCAAGGGTTGCCTGCAAATTTTGATCCATTTCGGTGTAAATTTTATATCCTCTTTTTAATAACTCATCCTGTGTTAGTCCATATTTAGATATTGCTTCGTCTATTACTGCATCAACAAAATAAGGATACTCTCTTTTAATAAATGTTCCTCCGCCATCTTTTAGCGTTATTTTTTCAGCTAATGCTTCTTTATACTCCTCATTTGTAATTATTTGCTGCTCTTTCATTTTACGTAATACAACATTCCGCCTTTTTACAGCACCATCATAGTTTTCGTATGGATCTAAAGCAGACGGTGCCTGCAATAATCCTGCAAGCAGTGCAGCCTCGCTTATTGAAACGTCTTGAATATTTTTATGAAAATATTTTTGAGAAGCAGAACTGATTCCCCAAGCCCCACTGCCAAAATAAACATGATTTAAATACATTTGCAGAATCTCATCTTTTTTATAATGTTTTTCAATCTCTACTGCTAAAAACAACTCTTCTGCTTTACGTTTGTATGTTTGCTCCGATGAAAGCAATGCATTTTTTGTTAACTGTTGTGTAATCGTACTTCCTCCGCCTGTTATTCTTCCGGCAAGCAGATTTTTAAAGAAGGCGCGAGCAATTCCTTTTACATCAAAACCATGATGCTTATAAAACCTTTCATCCTCGATTGCGACAACTGCTTCCGGGACATAATCCGGCAAGTCTTTTAATGTTATTGCTTCCGTTCGATCCGTTTTTATCTTTGTTGCTTCTTCTCCATTTTTATCATATATAACTGCAGCTTGGCTAAGACCGGCTTTTAATGAACTAACATTGGCCTGAGAAGCTAAATACGTAAAATATAAAATGGAAAGTAGAACAACTAATAAAAGGACTAAGAGGGCAATTTGCGTGATATGTCTTCTTTTCCAAAAACAACGGATATTCTTTAAATAGGGGTTTATTTTTTCCATTCAACTATCTATCCTTTACTTTTTATCTTCATGCTTCCTAATGAGATGACACATCACTTTTTCTATTCAGCAAAACAGAGACGTTTTCTAAAAAAACTATATGCTCTTTTTTCCATAAATTCAAGAATTAATCTTTTCCATTATTATTTGTTTCTTTTTTTCATTTAGTCCGTTATTTTAAAGAGCAAAAAAGCTGCCGAAAAGGATTGATACCTTTTGGCAGCTTTTTTAAATGGCTGAGGTTGTTGCTTTTAAACTCGCAGCCTGATCTGTTATTCTCCTGCTTGAACTTCTGCGTACATTGGATTATTTTCATCAAAACTTTTCATTATTTCAATAAAATGAATATGATGTTCTTCGATACTTTTTAACCTGAAGACATAACCTTCCTCTATAATTTCTTCGCCTTCTACTGCATCAAAGTTATTCGTTAAGAACCATCCTCCAATTGTATCGACTTCTTCTTCTTCTAAGTTTGTTCCAAGAAGGTCGTTTACTTCGTTGATTAAAACTTTTCCGCTTACAATGTAATGGTCTTCATTCATTTTTCGGATATCTGCCACTTCATCCTCATCAAATTCATCACGGATATCTCCAACTATTTCTTCTAAAATATCTTCGGCTGTCACTATACCTGAAGTTCCACCGTATTCATCAAGTAAAATCGCCATATGCGTTCTTTCTTTTTGCATTTTAATCAGCAATTCACGAATAGGAATCGTTTCAATTACCCGAATAATTGGTTTCATATATTCTTCCACTTGAAGTTGGTCCTTATTTTGAATTTTAGCTGTTAAAAATTCTCTTATATTGATTAATCCTAATACATTATCTTTATCTCCATTTACTACTGGATATCGAGTATAATTTTCTTCTTCCAAAATATTCATTATCTCGTCAAAAGTATGATCAATATTAATGGTTACCATTTCCGTACGAGGAACCATAATTTCTTTTGCTATTCTTTCATCAAATTCAAAGATGTTATTTACATAATTTAACTCATTTTTATTAATTTCTCCACTTTTATAACTCTCAGACAATAAGATCCGCAGCTCTTCTTCTGAGTGTGCCAAATCATGCTCTGACGCTGGTTTTAGTCCAAATAAACCTGATAATACTCTAGCCGAACCATTTAACAGCCAAATAAACGGATATAGAATGCGATAAAACAAAATAATTGGCGGAGAAAATAGTAGAGTAACCGATTCAGCTTTTTGAATAGCTACTGTTTTTGGTGCTAATTCTCCTACAACTACATGAATATAAGTAACAACAAGAAATGAAATAATGAAAGAAATAAGATGAGAAACAGATTCAGACAGCTCGAATTGTTTAAATAGTGGTTCTAATATAGCAACTACTGTTGGTTCCCCTATCCATCCTAACCCTAAAGCAGTCACTGTTATTCCGAGCTGACATGCAGATAAATATTCATCTAAATGAGTTGTTACTCTTTTAGCTGCTAATGCACCTTTTTTCCCTTCAGCAACTAATTGATCAATCCTAGAGGTTCTTACCTTTACAATCGCAAACTCTGTTGCAACAAAAAAACCTGTTAATGCTATTAAAATGACAAACAAAAGCAAATTAAAAATTTCCAATAACCAGCCTATAAAAGGCTTACACCTCCTGATATTTTAAAACAAATTTAATTTAACAGAAGCAACAAAGTTTGTATTAGAAAAATACTATTAGACATAGTATTTGTAACTTCCCTTTTTTTATGTTCTACAATAAGTATTTCAGTTCTTAATTATAAAGGTGGTGGTTATATCCATTGAAGATAATTATTATCTGTTTACATGCTTAAATGAAATTTGCTTGTTTATCCACTTTTATAATATTTTGCACTAGAACGTTCAGCTTAGCAGAAGACCAAGGGTTGTTTAACAAACAATGGTTTACTTTAGTCACATCTGTTATTCTTGCTGCTTCTCCATATATTAATTTCACATCCCCATGGTTTCACCCCTAATCATCACGTTTTAGTATTACCATTAAATTATATAGGCTTCACTTCACTATATTCAAGAAAAAAACTTTATCCTTATCTTTTTGAGAGGCTGTTTTCGTATAGATTGTTGCTTTTAAACGCGCAGCCCAAATACACTTCGCTTTCCGTGGGCGAGCGTCGAGCCTCCTCGTCGCATACGCTAAGGTCACTGAAAAAGTGGATGCTATGAAATAAAGATAGTAACAATCCAAGCAATCCGAGGTTTTCGTTCGGTTTTCCGAGGCTTACCACACGCTTTCCGCGGGGCGAGCGCCGAGCCTCCTCGTCGCTTTGCTCCTGTGGTCCTGTGGGGTCTCGTCTTTCTCTCTAATCCCGCAGGAGTCGTGCGGACGCCTCTCCTAACCAACATGATAGTCGTTTTCAAACTCTCTGTACCATTTTTATCCTACTAAATATAAGGTTTTTACCTATAATTTATATAATAAAACACTTCTTCAGTGGCCTCGCATACGCTCCTGTGGGGTCTCGTCTTTCTCGCATTCCCACAGGAGTCTACGTGTATTCCGTCTGCTGAGTACTTCTTCTCCCATTTTATTACGTAAAAACAAAACTTTGAGAAAACAGCCTTTCAAAAACCCTTACATCATATTAATTGACGTTTTTATTGAATCCATTATAATTAACTTATGTTACTCATCACTTGATATTCACCATAATGAGTAACATAAATAAAAGGAGATGCTTACATGGAATTTGTGGAGGCAATAAAAGATATTAAACAAATTAACAGCATGAAGCGGTATTTAAAAAAGATCTCCGAGAGAGATTATCTACTATTTGTTTTAGGCATTAATACCGGATTAACCATTACCGAACTTTTGGATATTCGTGTTAAAGATCTTTTTAACGGAAAAACTATTAAAGATTTTTACAAAATAAATAAAGATCACTGCAAAGAAGAAAATAACATCTATTTAAATCAAAAAGTTCAAAAAGCGATCTTGCATTATGTGCAAACGACTTGTTTAGCACAAGACAACTATTTGTTTCAGTCAAAAAAAACAGATCATCACATAAGCAGGCAACAAGCATATCGAATTATTCACCAAGCTGCAGAAGCAATCGGGCTGGAAGCAAAAATCGGCACTCACTCTATGCGCAAAACATTTGGATACCATGCATATAAACGTGGTGTTGCGATATCTTTGCTGCAAAAGCGTTTTAATCACTCTACAAAACAAGAAACATACAACTTCTTAGGAATAACAAAAGAGGAACATTCGATTCCACGAATTGACGTTAATTTATAAGCCATTTTTAGGAGGATATACAGATGAACATTAGAGAAATTGCATTACCAGGTATTGGACAAAAGTATGAATTAGTTACAAAAAACAATGATAAAGTTGTCATCGTTATTCATGATGACGGAAGAAGAGAAGTGTTTCATTTCGATGACGATGATCATGAAGAGAGTATTTCTTGTGTTGTATTTAATGATATAGAATCAAGACAAATTGCAGGTATTTTAGGCGGCATGGCATATAAGCCTAAAGCATTGGAAACAATAGAAGTCGCTTTTAATGATTTAATAATCGAATGGTATAAAGTAGAATCTGGATCAAAAGTAGTCAACCAAACAATCGGAAATAGCGATATTCGCAATAAATATAACGTAAATGTGATTGCCATCATGAAAAAAAATACAGAAAAAATGTTAAGCCCTGGACCTGAAACAGTTATTGAAGCAGGAGATACATTAGTAATTTCTGGAGAAAGACAATCGCTTAAAAAGCTTATTTTAGAACTTCTTTCACGAAATGCCGGAGGTGAAACTTAATGGATCATTTAGTATTTGAAGTAGGAACCGCACTACTTCTTGTAGCATTGGCTGCAATCGTTGCGGGTAAACTAAAATTTTCCATTATCCCTTTTTTAATAATCGTCGGAATGTTAGTCGGACCACATGCCCCCCATTTCGGGATTATTGATCTACGCTTTATTGAGAGTGCAGAAATTATCAATTTTATGGGTCGCATCGGCGTACTTTTCCTTTTATTTTATTTAGGCCTTGAATTCTCAGTGGGAAAATTAATTAAATCAGGACGTTCTATTGTCACAGGCGGTACCATTTATATCCTTATTAATTTCTCTTTAGGCCTTTTATATGGGGTCTTAAATGGATTCAAAATATTAGAAGTTCTTATTATCGCTGGAATTATCACTATTTCCTCCAGTGCCATCGTCGCGAAAGTACTAGTTGATTTAAGAAGAACAGGAAATGCAGAAACAGAATTAATCCTTGGCATTATTATGTTCGAAGATATTTTCCTTGCCGTTTATTTATCTGTCATTTCTGGTCTTGTACTAGGGGACTCTACCTCTTTAATCGGTACGCTTGTAAGCATTGGTACAGCATTAGGATATATGCTGCTGTTTTTTATCGTCGCTAGAAAAGCAACTCCATTATTAAACAAACTGTTAGACATTACTTCCAATGAGATATTTATTATTGTAGTGTTTGCTTCCTTATTTTTCATTTCAGGATTTTCAGAAACTATTCATGTTGCCGAAGCAATTGGTGCACTTTTGTTAGGGCTTGTTTTTTCTGAAACAGAACACAGTCATAGAATTGAACAAATGGTCGTTCCATTCCGTGATTTCTTTGGTGCCATCTTCTTTTTTAGCTTTGGTTTAACCATTGATCCTTTTGAGCTTGGCGGGGCAATTTGGTTTACACTTGGAGCCGTTATCCTCACCATCGTTGGAAACTTTATAGCAGGAATGATTGCTGGCCGTAGGTCTGGATTATCGCATAAGGCATCTTCCAATATTGGTCTTACTATCGTTTCAAGAGGCGAATTTTCCATTATTGTAGCAAATTTAGGTATTGCAGGTGGACTCCTTCCCATGTTAAAGCCTTTTTCCGCATTATATGTACTAATTCTTGCCATTTTAGGACCTTTATTAACAAAAGAATCTTCGAAAATTTTTCATTTTTTAAATAAAATTTTCAAATGGAAAAAACCGAAACCGGCAAAAAAAACAGCAGAAGACATTTCTTAAATCTTTTTTAGTTATTTATACTTGTTTTTAAGGTAAAATAAAAGAAGATAACATATAAAGATAAGGGGAACATGCTGTGGAATTAGTGAACAAAATAATATCGAGTAAAAGCTTAAAGCGGATTAGCATCTTTGCATTAATCATTTTAGGAATCTATCTATTAAGAAGCATGGTTAATTTAATGCTTTTTACCTTTATACTTTCCTTTTTAATGGATCGATTAGAAAAAATTATTTCCAAAAGAATTTCCATTAAAAGGAATATCATAGTTAGTGTGCTCTACTTAGCTATTATCGGGCTATTATCTTATAGCTTCGTAAAATATTTGCCAATATTAATAGAAGAAATAACTTCATTAATTAGACAGCTCATCGATTTTTATACAAGGCCGCACGATAACGCTGTCCTTAATTATATTGTAAACGCCATTAAAGACAGTGATATCAACAGCTATCTGGAACAAGGGCTCGGTTTAGTTGTAAAATACTTTACTGATATCAGTGCAATTGGCATACAATTTATGCTAGCGATTATATTAAGCTTTTTCTTTTTATTAGAGAAACCACGATTAATAAAATATAAAGAAAATTTCAAAAAAAGCAAAATAGCAGCCTTTTATAACGAAATAGAGTTTTTCGGAAAAAAATTCGTATTAACTTTCGGAAAAGTTTTAGAAGCACAATTTATCATTGCATTAGTTAATTGTATCTTAACAACCATTGGTTTATGGATTCTTGATTTTCCACAACTGCTTGGTTTATGTATTTTAGTATTTTTATTAGGGCTTATCCCAGTAGCAGGTGTTATCATTTCGCTTATCCCCCTGTTAACGATCGGATACACAATCGGCGGCTATGTGTATGTTATTATCATTATTATTTTTGTCTGTATTATTCATGCACTAGAAGCCTATATTCTTAATCCTAAATTAATGTCTTCTAAAACAGATTTACCCGTTTTCTTTACATTTATCGTCCTCATTTTTTCTGAGCATTTCTTTGGAGTATGGGGGTTAATTATCGGGATTCCAGTATTTGTTTTCCTTCTTGATATTCTGCAAGTGAAAAGCATCGAGACCGAAAAATAAAAAAAGGGTGTACTTTGGATTAACTTATCC
>NZ_JBQTCX010000025.1:0-65575 GCF_052663115.1 Niallia yueguangensis | reverse complement strand
GAGCAGCCGGCATACACGAAGACTCCTATGGGATTAGCGGGACAGCCGAGACCCCGCAGGAGCGCTAGCGACGAGGAGGCTCGACGCCCGCCCCATGGAAAGCGAAGTGTATGCCGGCTGCGGACTACTCACAAGAACATCACACTTTTCAGGGTAGCAAAAATAAAAAAGGACCATATCCGTTAAAAATCATAGATTTGGTCCCTTTTTTATTTTTTTAGGCTGTTTTCTAAATGTTTGTTGTTTTTGCATAAAACAATAAACATGGTTGAAACACTGAGCAGCCTGAATACTCGTAGACTCCTGCTTAGAAAAGCGAGAAAGACGAGACTTGTGCAGGAGCGCTAGCGACGAGGAGGCTCGGCACTCGTCCGCGAAAAGCGAAGTGTATGCCGGCTGAGGGGTAAATAACAACTATCTATTGCAAAGAGCCATTTTTTATATCTCAATCCTTTTCCCCATTTTTTTAGCGCTTACATTTTCCACTAAAGATAGTTTATTTCCTGATAAGGTGAAGATGGAGAAAACGGTAAATACAAAAGCAATGGATCCTAGTAAAAGATAAGCGCTTTGGAAGCCTACCGTATCATACATATTTCCGGCAATCGTTGATAAAAAGATGGCACCAATTTGTTTAGTGAACTGGAAACCAATTAAATAGATGGTTGCTGATAAACGCATATCAAAATGTGCAGAAATATATTTAAATACTGCCACTAATAGAATCGGAACCTCTAAAGCATGCATTAGTTTCAGTAAACTGATTGCAATTGGTCCTTCAGCAAGACCAGAGCCTATAATTCGAAAGGACATAATAAATCCTGCGTACAATAAAGCATTTTTCGCACCAATTTTTTTGATAATAAAAGGAGCTAATATCATGATAATCCCTTCAAGAAAAACTTGTAATGTTACAAGATTTCCAAAAACCGCTGTTCCTTTTTCAGGTGATGAAAAGAAATGGGTGAAATAGACAGCAAATTGTTGATCATAAACGTCATAAACACAACCAACTCCAAGCATATAAATAATAAAAAACCAGAATTTTTTATTTTTGAAAAGCGCTTTTGTTGATCCTTTTGGCAAATCAGGCTGTGCTTCCTTATTATCTGAAACGATGTGGGAATCTCCCATTCTAGCAAAAACAAATACTACTGCCAAGATAATGGCCATCACCGTACTAATCCAAAAGATTAAATTTGGATTTGAGTTGAATAAATGCCCTGTTACAAATGTACTTGTCGCAGCACCAATATTACCAAATACTCGAACACGTCCATATTCAAAAGAGTTGGCATGACTAACTTTTTCAATATACGCTTCGATTGCTCCAACTCCACCGTTAAAAATTGCTCCAAGATAAGCGCCGCCAATTATAGCCCCTATTACAATATTAGCTTTTAGCAATGCGGGAAATATATAGACAAAAAATGGTGCGATAAAGATAAGCAAGAAAATAAAAACCCAAAGCAAATTCTTTTTTAACCCCAGCTTATCGGAAATGATTCCAAAAAACGGTTGATAACAAATTGCAGCAATCGAAATTGCCGAAAAGATAATACCCGTCTGAGTAGAAGTTAAACCAGCTTCTTTTGTTAACCATAAGGATAAAAACATGGTACAAGCTGCCCATATGAAGAAATAAATCATAAAGAATACACCGAAAATCCAATAATTTCTGTTTAGTTTTTTCAATTTGATCTTCTCCTTAAACAATTAGAATAACTATCGGTAAAACGCTTTCAAAAAGATAACTAGTTAACTTGTATTTTTTTTACTAAAATAAGTATATCAAATACAACGCTTACATACATAATTTTCTGATTTTTATTATTTTTTATAAAAACTAGTCTATACTTAACTAGTTTTTTACTGAAATTTTTACTAAAATAAAATGAATTTTATTTATTTTATATACCATTCCATAAAAAAATGCCTCAATTTTTTTGAGACATTTTTTTATCATAGGCTATTTTCTCAAAGTTTGTTGTTTTTCACAAAAAAAAATGGGAGAAGACGTTCTCAGCAGACGGAATACACGTAGACTCCTGTGGGAATGCGAGAAAGACGAGACCCCACAGGAGCGTATGCGACGAGGAGGCTCGACGCTCGCTAAACGGACGGAGTGTATTCGGGCTGCGGGTTTAAAAGCAACAACCTATACGAAAATAGCCTAATCATATGATCTTCTTTTTAAACCTCAACAAATCGCCAAACATGACTTTTGAAGTCGCCATGCAATTCAACAGGGATACTTACACCTACATATGCAAGCTCATCTCCTCCATAAACTTGATCTGTTCCAGCAAGCTGATATTTCTTCGTTACATCCACCCCTTGTAATTTTAAAAATTTCAAAGGTGCTGCTGGTTCAGCTAGAATAGTAAAATAGAAGGCAATCACTTCTGATTTATCTGAATTAGCAAACAGCCATGCCGTATCATTTCCTTCAAATGGACTAAGCAAACGATAAAAATCTCCAAATTGAATAATCTTTCTTATTTCTTTATATGTGGAGATTTGCTGTTTAACCGTTTCTTTCTCCTCATTTGTCAGCTGAGTTAAATCCAGTTCATAGCCTAAATTGCCAGACATCGCTACATCGCCGCGCATCTTCAGAGATGTACTTCGATGCACTTGATGGTTTGGAACAGCTGATACATGGGCGCCCATCGTGATAATTGGGTAGACAAGGCTTGTTCCATACTGAATTTTAAGCCTGGAAACAGCATCTGTATTATCACTCGTCCACGTTTGCGGCATATAGTAAAGAATTCCTGGATCAAATCTTCCTCCTCCACCTGAACAGCTTTCAAATAACACATCTGGGAAAGCTGAAGTAATAGCATCCATCACTTTATATAAACCAAGCATATACCGGTGAGCAGTTTCTCTTTGTCTATCAGCAGGAAGGGCAGCAGAGCCAATTTCTGTCATATGACGGTTCATATCCCATTTTACATAAGAAATAGGTGCCGCATCTAAAATAGCGCTTACCCGTTTAATCATCTCATCACAAACATCGTCACGAGAGAAATCGAGAATTAATTGATTGCGACTTTCCGAACGAGGCCGATTCTGCACATGAAGACACCAGTCTGGATGCGCCCTATATAAATCACTATCAACAGAAATCATTTCCGGCTCAAACCAAAGTCCAAATTGAAGATCCATCTCATTAACACGTTGGGCAAGACTTTCTAAACCATCCGGAAGTTTTTCTATATCGACAATCCAATCCCCTAATGAAGACAAATCATCATTTCTTTTTCCAAACCAGCCATCATCCAGTACAACTAATTCCATCCCAAGTTCTTTTCCTACTTTTGCAATATCCAAGATTTTTTGTGCATTAAAGTCAAAATAAGTTGCTTCCCAGTTATTAACTAAAATTGGACGCTCTTTATCTCGATAATTCCCTCTTGTCAGCCGTGTGCTATATAAGGAATGAAACGTTCTTGACATCTCTCCTAGCCCTTCAGATGAGTAAACCATTACCGCTTCCGGCGCTTGAAACGCTTCATTTGGATCTAGCTTCCAACTAAAATCAAAAGGATTAATCCCCATTGTTACTCTTGTTTGTCGAAATTGATCCACTTCTGCCTGTGCAAGGAAATTTCCGCTGTATATAAGGTTAAAAGCATAAACGTCTCCACTTGTTTCCGTTGTATCTTTTCTAAGTAAGGCCATAAACGGGTTGTGCTGATGACTGCTGGCGCCTCTAGAGCTATCGACAAACTGAATACCATGTCTAAGTGGAGTTCTTTCTATATGTCTTTCTTTCACATGCGCCCCATATAAGTGAAGAAAGTCAAACTCTGCATCATGAAAATCAATATTTAAACTTAATGCTCTTAATAGTTTAATAGATTGAGAGCCAGTATTGACATATCTAACCGATCTTGTTATCACATTAAAGTTTTCGAATACGGTATAACATAAGACAACCTGCAAGCCAGTTACTTGATCCTCCATGATAATTTCAAGCGTTTCTGCTTCCTCATCCGTCTCCACATAAGTAGCCGGCAGACCTTCCAGCGAGGGTTTGCCTTTTCTTATTTTGTGTGAATGATACCGTATATCCGAGATAGTGGAGCCATCCTCTAATTGTACTTGATAAGCAGGTTTGCGAAAATCAGTGTTTCCATATTGAGGAAACTCTTGTGGTAGCGTATCTAATGAATATGCCCGATCTTCCTTATATGGATTGCCAGAAAACCCTCTGTCCAACAGTTGAATTTTATTCGAATGGTGGTATTCATTTATCTTTCTCCCCCAATAAAGATGAAGCAAATATCCATCTCTAACAATTTCCATGACATAACTTGTGTCTTTTCCTTGCAGATGAAACAATCTTTTTGCAGAATCAAAGTGAATTCCCATTTATCAAACAGCTCCTTCTTATGACACTATTTTCGTTTTCTGTCTCAGCTGGCTTATTTTCAAAACTTAGACTTTGTACTGTCTCGAATAACAAGCTCTGTTGGCAAAATAACTTTTAATGGGATGTCTCTTCCCGTTTTGATTCGATCATACAGCAGCTTTACTGCTGATTTTCCCATTTCTTCTGTATGAACTTTTACAGTAGACAAGGCTGGATTTAAAAAAGCAGCAGCGTCAATATCATCAAAGCTGAAAATCGAAATATCCTCAGGAACATTAATTCCATTTTCTTGTAACGCCTTCATTGCACCAATTGCCATCGGGTCGCTTGCAATAACTACTGCACTTGGCAATGGACCCTTTTTTATTAATTTTTCCATTAAGGCATATCCGCTCGACGGACCAAATTCTCCCAAGAGGACATTTTCTTCTTTATAGATCCCCTTTTCTTTCATTACTTTTTCAAAAGTCTTTTTTCGCACATCCTCTTTATCCATCCTTTTTCCATTATGGATACTCCAAATGGAACCTTTTCCGCCAATATAGGCAATTTGGCGATGTCCCCCATTAAATAAATAATTTACTATTTCACTAGTAGCTGTTTCAAAGTCTGAAAGCACCACATCGCATTTTTCTCCTTCTGGGAAGAAATCTACATACACGATATGGTTATTTCCTTTATAAACTTCTTGTAATTCCTTCATATTTACATCACCAAGAACAATCAATCCATCTAATTCTGCCATATCCTCAACAGATAAATGAGTTTTCCTTAAATGAAATATAGAGGAAATATGAAAAGAATAATCTTGGCAAACCTTCTCAATCCCTTGCCTTATTGACATAAAATACGGATCAACTGCCTCATCATTTGTTATGACAAGCCCAATGCTATACCTTTCTGATTTAATCGATTTCGTTTTCTTTTTTCTGCCTGGTTGATAATTCAACTCACTTACAATATTCAGCACTCTTTGCCTTGTTTCACTTGAAACAGAAAGCAATGGATCATTATTTAAAATCCTAGATACCGTAGCAGTTGAAACATTTGCCATTTCTGCAATATCCTTAATCCTTGTCATATAAAGCACCGATCCCCTCACTTTACTTATTTACTAAAAATTTAGTAAATTAATTCTATTTTATTACTATATCAGAGAAACCGCTTACAAACAATGTTTTTATATAAAAATCTTTAGTGTTAGCGCTATCTTTTTCTATTAACTTCGAACTTCGTATTTACATTGCTAAAAAAAAGAAACAAATTATACACCTGTCGACTATCGAAAAATTACCAATCAAGATTAAAAAACGTATTAGTAAAGCTAATATGAAAAAGGCAAATAATATTTTAACAAATATTGGCTAATTAAAAACCAAAACTATTCGAGAAATGCCGAAATACTAGCTGCTCTATATCAGAATGTCCACCCATTTTTAATTCTTTTTAAGTCCATACCTGAACATGCTATACTTAACCTTGGAGGTGTTTTTTATGCGTTTAAAAAATAAAAAGGTAATTGCGCTTGTTAGTCCTGATTTTGAGGATTTGGAACTTTGGTATCCGGTTTTGCGTCTTCAGGAAGAAGGGGCGGCGGTTCATTTAGTTGGAGAAAAAGCGAACGAAACCTATATCGGAAAATATGGAGTGCCGGCTGTGTCCGACTATGCTTTTTCGGACATTCAAGCATCTGATTATGATGCCATTCTTGTCCCTGGCGGCTGGGCACCAGATAAATTACGCCGCTACCCTGAAGTTTTAGATATGGTCCGTTATATGCATGAGCATAAAAAGCCTATCGGACAAATTTGTCATGCTGGCTGGGTGCTGATTTCAGCGAAAATCCTAGACGGAGTCAATGTAACAAGTACACCAGGAATTAGAGATGATATGGAAAATGCTGGAGCCGTTTGGCATAATGAGCCAGTTGTTGTCGACGGTCATATTATTTCAAGCCGCCGACCACCCGATCTTCCACCATATGCAAAAGCCTTTGCCGATGTTTTGGCGGAGCAGTAAAGAATACAAAGCGAGCGTGGAATACCTGCTCGCTTTGCATTCTTTTACTTCCCATTGTTAATG
The DNA here is from genome assembly GCF_052663115.1 of Niallia yueguangensis. Lineage (NCBI taxonomy): Bacteria > Bacillati > Bacillota > Bacilli > Caryophanales > Bacillaceae > Niallia > Niallia yueguangensis. The sequence goes on along the minus strand of NZ_JBQTCX010000025.1, from coordinate 59,109 downwards.
AGTGAATAAACTAGATTATCTAATCTCCCATCTGTTTGTTCCAATCCACTACTGATTTTCGCATAACAACAAAAAAGCTGCTTCATTAAGCTATAGACATTACCTATCCGAATATAAAAATCTATTCGATTCGTATTTCTATAGCTTAAGAAGAGCTTTCTTCCATGTATTCCTGATCAAGTAGAAATAAACATATTTAGTTTTTTTTACAGCTATAATTCTATCTCCCTATCATTTAGTTATAATTAAATCAACTAATCCTTTGTAATTATACCAATGTTTCAATATTATTTCTTCTAAAAGCAAGACAGACAATCTCCACTCAATTCCACTTATCTACTCTTCTGGAAACAATGCTGTAGATAAATATCTTTCTCCTGTATCGGGAAGTAATACGACAATCTTTTTGCCTGCATTCTCAGGTCTCTTAGCAATTTGAACTGCTGCAAATGCTGCTGCTCCAGAAGAAATACCTACAACGAGACCTTCACTTCTTGCTAGTAATCTAGCTGTTTCAAAGGCTTCTTCATCTTTTACTGTAAAAATTTCGTCCACTACAGCTTGATTGAAATTGTCTGGAACAAAGCCAGGTCCAATCCCTTGAATTTTATGAGGTGCCTTCGTTCCTCCAGAAAGGACAGGAGAGCTATACGGTTCGACTGCTATTATTTTTACAGATCTTTTTCTCTCTTTTAAAACTTCCCCCACTCCACTAATAGTACCTCCAGTACCAACTCCACCTACAAAAATGTCTACCTCTCCATCTGTATCCTTCCAAATTTCTTCCGCTGTTGTTTTTTTATGAATTTCTGGATTGGCTGGATTTTTAAATTGCTGCGGTATGTACGAATTTGGTGTCTTTGCAGCAAGTTCTTCAGCTTTTTTGATTGCACCAGGCATACCGTCTGCAGCTGGTGTAAGAACGAGCTCTGCTCCTAATGCAATCAGCAGCTTTCTTCGCTCAATGCTAAAACTCTCTGGAAGGGTAATAATGGGTTTGTATCCCAAAGCTGCAGCTGCAAAAGCTAGAGCCACACCCGTATTTCCACTTGTTGGTTCAATAATCACTGAGTCCTTATTTATAAGTCCTTTACTCTCTGCATCTTTTATTAGAGCAAAACCAATTCTATCTTTTACACTGCCAGCAGGGTTGAAGTACTCTAGTTTGGCAAGAATTTTCCCTCCCACTTTATTTTCTTCATTAAATTTGACTAGTTCTAACAATGGAGTGTTACCAATCAATTGTGTTAAATTCGTTGCGATATTAGTTACTTTATTAGCCATTTTCGTTCCTCCATCCAAATTTAATTCCGATTTATTTTATCGGTTAAATCAACATTACTACTTTTTGGAATAAAATACAAGTATCATTTTTTAAAATTAATCCTATTTTTTTGCCAATAAAGGTGTCTCTCCCCCCATGCTTTAAAGCATTGGGAGACAGACACCTTTATTCATTACTCCTATTATAAGTGATAAGTGATAATCGAATGTTGTTTAAACTATTTTGTTTATCTTTAACATTAAAGAGAGTTCAGAATATAAAAATCCAAATTTTTTATATGACTCATACTCAATATGAAAAAATGTGATCTATTTTTTTTATGAGCACATTCACCCTACTTTCCGAAATCGCATCCATTTGGAACCATTTTTATAGAAAGCAAACAATATTGTGAGAATAACGATAATAACTAGCGCTACAAAAGATGACCTAAACAGCAATAGTCCGAATAAAATGCTCAATGAAACGGCGACCCCTTTCATAAACGGACTCTTGAATAATTTGATTGCCGAAAGAATGCCAATTAAAGCATTTGAGATGAAAAATGCATTTGCTAAAGCCACAAGATTTTCGACTGTAACAATATGAAGAAGTACAAATGTTGCAACAGTTATATGAATGATAATGAGCAGTAGGATAGAAGCGATTGGTGCTCCGTTTTTGGATTTTCTTGTTAGGATATGGAGTGCAGGAACCGACTGTGCAAGAGACGCAATTAGTCTTGATACTCCCCCTGCAATCATCAAATAAGTCGTTAAGCAAAGCCCCACCGCTACAATCGTCAATAAACCAATGGATACCCCTCCAAACAGAGGGTACAAAACGCCAGTTAATTTAATCGAAAATTGGTTGCTTGAAAAATCCGTCCATTGTACAGCTGTAGCAATGAGCAGATTGACTGCCGTAACCACAAAAGCACTTAAAAAAACCGCTTTGCGAATAGTACTTTTTGGATTTTTCACTTCAGCCGAATAGTTCCCAACGATTTCCCACCCAACCATAATCCAAAAAAGCAGCAATAAGCTATGTCCAAATGAAGGTGCATGAAATTCCTGCAACATGAATTCACTGCGATGATAAAACAGCAAGGAAACCACACTCCCGCTTGTTAAAATGAAAACGGCAATAGACGAAATAATAAGGGAAAGATTCCCAAGAAAAGTCAATCGAAATAGCAAGGTTAATCCACTTAAGGCTAAAAGGGCAATGGCAATCCACTCCGTTTTAATCGCAGATTTAAATAACCAAGTATCCAAATATTCAGCAGCCGTCATCATAACAGCAATCGGTCCCATAAATGCTGCGGACATTAAAAAAATTGACGAAAGATTTTTCATTCGCTGTCCAAATGCCTCTGCAATCGCATTGCCGATGCCAGCCTCCCCCGGAAACATCAGCGTCAACTCCCCGCAAAGAAAGGCGAAAAACACGCCAATAATTGACATGATTAGCCATGCAAAAATCGCATAATCTCCAGAAGTATCATAAATAATAGGCGGCAATAAAATAATGCCTGACCCTAGTAGAGGTCCGATTATTAAACCACTTAACGTAAGTGCACCAATTTTTCTTTGATTCATATTCCTTCCCCTTTTCAAAATAATAATGTTTTAATCCTCGAGAAAACACGCGTATTTTTTTCTTTATCCTTATTGTATTCACAGGTCATCATTCAGTAAAATAGATATGTATGATAGATGATATCGGATATTCCGATAATTGGAGGGATTAGGTTGGAAATTCGTCATTTACAAACGTTTAAATCAATAGTAGAGGCTGGCGGATTTGCGAAGGCAGCACTTCAGCTCGGCTATGCGCAATCCACAATCACAGCCCATATCCAAGCATTAGAACATGAACTGGAAGGACCACTGTTTGATCGACTTGGCAAAAGTGTTGCCTTAACAGAGCTAGGAAAGTCTTTTCTTCCGTATGCAAATGAAATGCTGCGCTTGCATAAAGGAGCAAAAGAGCTTCACCAGTCTTCTGTTACAAAAAAAGGGCAAATTACAATTGGTGCCTCAGAGTCTCTAACCGTTTATCGTTTGCCTACTATCCTTCAGTCTTATAAAGACAAGTATCCCGATGTACATTTATCGGTTCGAGTTGGAACATGTGAGGAAATCCAGCATTTAGTGGAAATTGGCGATTTAGATATTGCCCTACTGCTCAATTTAGATTTTAAAAAACCTCCTACCCTTGAAATGGAAAAAATGATCGACGAGCATATGAGTATTATTTTTTCGCCAAACCATCTTCAGCCTAATTCCATTATCTACTCAGAAGGAAACTGTCCATATCGTTCATTAATGAATAAATTTATCGCAGAGGAAAAGATGTCTCCAACATCCTTTCACGAATTCTGGAGCATCGAGGCCATAAAGCAGTGTGTCCAATGTGGATTAGGCATGGCGCTTGTTCCTGAAATTACGATTCAGAATGAATTAAAGGAAGGAAAGCTGGCAGCGAAACGTCTACATGAAAAGCATGGCAAAGTTGCTACATTCCTTTTTTACCATAAAAGCAGATGGGTTTCTCCAATCGTACATTATTTTATCGAGGAAGCAAAACAGTACTTTGAAGTCGAAAAACAAAAAACATCTTGCTGAGTATGTAGCAACATATTCTTCAACATATTTTTTAAATATCCATTTACTTTTCAGAAAAAACATGGATACAAAGCTTTAGGGGTATCTGTCAAAAAGAAGATTAACTATCTAAGCCTCTCGTATGATGAAGCCCAGAAAAAAAAAGAGCCTTAAGCCCTCCATTTATCAATTAATCGTATTATATACATCCATATTATACCAACAGAACAAATATAGTAAAAAATAAGCAGGATCCATCCTGTAGGATCAATCGGGAATAAGGATGTAAGTGTAATTAGCGGGATCACAAAGTATAAAATATCCTTTAAATAATTGGTTATAATTTCCGGAGAAAGTTTCCAAGTCACAAATGATTTAAAAAGGCCAAAAAGAAAATCCAGCAACATAAATCCAAACACAGCCCAAACGGCATATATCACCCAGCTTGAAATTTGAATCATCTCCTTTCTTTCACTATAGTACTTTATCCTATGCTGAAGGTATTAATTGTGACTGTCCATTTTGTCGAAAAATTGCCGACAAAAAACAACCACCTTTTGATGGTGCTCATGCACCTAATTCCACAAGAAAAACCGAGCCATTACGCTCGGTTTTTCCTTTTACTTATGCAACTTCATGCTCACTCTTTTTATTTCGTTTGTTCTTTCTTTTTGGATGAAAGAGGCTGTATAGAACTGGAATGATAATTAACGTTAGAATCGTTGATGTTGTTAACCCTCCGATTACAACAACAGCTAAAGATCGGGATACGAGTCCTGCATGGCTTGAAACAGCCATTGGAATCAAGGCTCCGACTGTTGCAATGGCTGTCATAAGGATCGGGCGAATTCGGACAGCACCTGCTTCAAGCAAGGCTTCGTGGATGCTTAAACCAATCTTTTCGTTTTGCTTTACACGATCTAGCAGCACAATCGCATTGGTTACAACAATTCCATTTAGCATCATGATGCCGATCATGGCCGGCATTCCAATTGGTTCTTTTACAACAAACAATCCAATCAAAGCTCCAATTAAAGAGAATGGAATTGCAAAAAGAATCACAAATGGTGCCTTTCCTTCTCCAAAAGAGATAACCATAACCATATAAACTAGTAAAATACTAACCGCAATAGCGATCGTCATGTTTTTAAAGCCTTCATCCATCGCAGCTGAAGCTCCTTCTTTATACCAGGATACTCCATTTGGCAAATCTAGTTTTTCTAGTGCTGCATTGGCTTTATTGCTTACTTCTCCTGTATTAGAATCTGTAATGGCTGCTCGAAGCATTACGTATTCTTTGCCATTTAAGTAGCTAATAGAAATTCTATTTTTTACTTTTTTAAGCGTGCCAAGGTCTTTTAAAGCAACCTCTTGACCTAATGGGTTCTTAATTTTTTGCTCTCCGAGTGCTTTAATGGATGAAACATCGTCTAATTGAAGCTTTAATTGCAAATCTGTTTTATCGCCATCCATCTCAAGTTCTGTTACCGTATCACCCGTAATAAGGGTGCGAAGGCTTTGCGCAACCATTCCTGGCATAAAGCCATGTTCACTCAGCTTTTTCTCGTCTAAATCCATATTAATTTCAGGCTTTTCTCCTTCAAGGTTTGTGCTGATATCTGCTAATCCATTTATTTTTTTAAGCGCTTGAGTCATTTGCTCGCTTCCAGTTTTTATATCTTCTATATTTGGACCATTTACAATAATCTCTAAGTAAGATTGACCGCCACCAGTCATGTCTCCAGTGCTAGTTAACGTGATTTCCTTTGCACCATTTATGTCCTTAAATTCATTTCGAAGCTCTTTAGCTAATTTTTTAGGATCTTTCACCGAATCCTTCATAACAAAAGAAACAGATGCTGAACCTTCCCCTACTGAAGTTGCAATTTGCTTCACTTCTTTTCTAGTCATTAAAATACTTTCTACTTGACTAGCAAGTTCATTTGTCTTCTCTGCTCCAATTCCTTGCTCCATAGAAATAGAAGTTCGGTATTCAAGCGTTTCTTCTTGTGGCAAAAAGGTCGTTCCAAGTCTTGGCGCAATCGTCACTATACTTGTAGCTAATAAAAGTACAGCGATTATTAAGGTCACTGCTCGATGAGAAAGTGCCCATGCCAATGCCTTTCGATATGCTTTTTGAATCCCGTTCTCTTTATGTTCCTTCGGTTTAATGTTTAGTAAAAAGATTCTAGATAGCAATGGAACAATTGTGACTGCTGTCAATAAGGAGAACAATAACGAAATAACCACTGTCCATGCAAGCGGTGCAAAGAATCTCCCTACAATGCCAGGGACGAATGCCATTGGCAAAAAGACAGCAACCGTCGTAATCGTCGATGACGTGATGGCGGATGCCACTTCTCTTGTCGACTCTTCAACTAGCTTTTGATCACGATTTTTGGAAGCACTCACTCGACGGAATACATTTTCAATGACAACGATGGAGTCATCTACGACTCTACCAACCGCTACTGCAATCCCTGCTAGTGTCATAATGTTTAAGGTGTACCCTAACATTTTTAACAATAAAAACGACGAAAGGATGGAAAGTGGAATAGAAATAATCGCAATAAGGGTTGAACGAATGTTGCGCAAGAATAGCAGCGTAACAATAACAGCCATTACAGCACCTAATATCGCTTCACGCAGCATCGATGAAACCGATTCCTGAATGGATATCGACTGATCGGAAAGAGTAATCAGTTTATAGTTTGATGGGATATCCATTTCTTTTAACGTTTTATTTGCTTCTTTTACAATCGCAACTGTATTTTCTCCCGATTCTACCGTTAAATCAATAATGACAGCTGGGTTGGAATTGATCCTTGTAAAACTTTTTTGCTCCCCATTCCCATTACTGACATTTGCAATTTCTTTTAATTTTATCGATGGAATAGACGGTGCTGATTCTCCCGCTTTCACCGTTGCTTGATTAGGTAAAAGAACGTTGATATTTTGAATGTCCTTGACTGAGTTAAGCTCCTTGCTCACACGTACAGGCAATACTTCGTCATTAACTGCTACTTCACCTGTTGGAATGGATAAATGATTGGCCATGATTGTTTGCTTTACTTCATCAAGCGTCAATCCATATTGGGTTAGCTTTTCCGGTAAAAGCTCGACATACAGCTTGTTTTCATCAATGCCTGCCGCCTTGACCTCTGCTACTCCTTCAATTCCTTCTAAAGCAGGAACCACTTCTGTTTTTACATAGTTTTGAACATCCTTCTGTTCTCCATCGGCATAAATACCCACTTTATAAACTGCTTCACCGTCAGGAGATTGGCGCATGTATTCAGGCTGACCTACTGTTTCTGGCAGCTTTACTTTGGAGATGGCTTGTCTTGCTAGATCCTCCCCGTCATCCATATCTACACTCATTTCGTATTCGAGTGTGATCCAAACTCCCCATGCCGAAGCTTCGGAGTATACGTTTTTCACTCCATTAATATTCATCGCTTCCTTCTGAACAGGCTCAGCAATATCTTTCGATGCCTGCTCCGGCGATGCCCCAGGATAGGAAATGAACACACTTAAATAAGGAATATCCACTCCAGGATATTTTTCAACGTTCATTTTCTGTACGGAATAAATACCCCCTCCAATCAGCATCGCCACAATTAAACATAAAGCGACCGTGTTTTTCATACTAAAACGAATAATTGATTTCATTGCATCCTCCTAAAACTTTAATAATTGCCTGCTTTATTATACTAAACTTTCCACATTTTGTATAATGCACCAGAGGTTTAATTATAACTACGACCTAAGACGTAGAAAGGGCTATGGGTGCCTGTTCCCATAGCCCTTATGCTAATCTGCAAACCTATCGTTTTTCTCGCGGTGGTTTCGTTTTTCTCGCGGTGGTTTCGTTTTTCTCGCGGTGGTTTCGTTTTTCTCGCGGTGGTTTCGTTTTTCTCGCGGTGGTTTCGTTTTTCTCGCGGTGGTTTCGTTTTTCTCGCGGTGGTTGCCTGTCTCTCAGCGCTTTTAAAGCACTGGAGACAGGCAACCTTATTAGGATAGAGACCCTAAACCATTCTCTATATAGTATTCGTCCATTAATAGACTACGAACTTGCTGCTCCCAGACTTTCTTGCTTTTAAGCAATCGATCAAAATCTTTATATAATTTTTTAACCATTTCCCTGTTGACAATAACAGATTTATCTAGAAAGCCTAATTCGATTTTCTCTAAGTTTCCAATTAATAAAAAGGTAGCAGTGGAGTTATAAATGATAGACTGATTCACAAGTTTCGTACCAATTTCTGTGCTCGGAAGATGGTAGTTTACTTTTATTGTGAATATATCAGAAAGTAGTTGAAAGTCTTTTTCGACTTCGTTCAGTGGTAAATGATTAAATAAAATGATGACATTGGACGCATTGCCCATATAAGGCTGCTTATACGGAAGAATATACTCCAAATCATGAGTAAGTGGTCTTCTTTGATTGATTACATAATGTTCTGCAGCAGCATGCTTTTTCGAATTGATAATAAACTGAACAACAATAAACATTAATAACCATGAAACTAATAATCCTGCAATCAGTACTCCTGACTTATTCATACAAATCCCTCGCTTCATATTATGGTTATAGCTTGACGATTTCATAGACACACTCTTTTTTTAACCCCATTGAATTATAGCTTATTAAGCCTGCCTAAACAATATTTTTCACAGAATATTCAATCAATTAATAGGATTTAAAATGAAAGGTGCTCCTCTCAAAGTAATAAATGAAAAGAAGCGACCTTCTTTAATGAAGAATCGCTTACATTACTTAAGTTTTCAAAATGTGATATAGCTCACACATCAAAATCCTGATCATTAAAATGAACTATTCGCATTAAATGATTCCTTCGGTTTTCTTACTAAACTCATTATTCCTGCTATCAAATACAAAATGGCTGGTAAAAATCCTCCACCAAGGGTAGAAATACCGATAATAAGTGCACTTAGGATAAACAATATTCCTGCTTTTTTAGGGTTCTTATTCTTTTTCACACTTGCTATTGCAACAATACCAAGGATGAATACTAAAAGAGCTGCAATACTAATTAACCACCCTCCACTTGTCATCGAATGCATAAAACTATTTAAATCAGCACCGGAAATTCCAGAATCTTGCAAACTCGATCTTATTTTCGATTGCGTACTTTCATTATATTGTAAAATCAATTTAAAAACCCCAAGAATTACAAAAAATGCTGACAATATAACACCAATTACTCCTAAAACTATTTCTCCTGTACGTTTCATTACGAATCCTCCTTTAATTCTTCCAAGTTAAATGATACCATTTTTGTTAAAAATATCAATCGTCCCAAGCAGATTATTTTAGAAAATATTGAATCCTACTTTTACTTCTTCTGCCTACTCATAGCACTTGAACTCCTTTTTTTGTAACACGCAGAATAACTTGCAGGTAATTTTCAAAAACCTCCCCTCATTCTACAATTTTCCTTTTTCCATTAGATTTTACGTCTTATCCTTTAAAAAGTTTCAACTAAAAAAATTCTCAACTCCTAAAAGAAATAGAGATTTTTTTAATATACTTAAATAATACGAGTTGGCTAAGGGAGCCTGTCTAAGCGTTGAAGGACAGCCATTAATTTTAGAAAATAATATAGATTAATCCTTCTTACATATCTCCTGCTGTTTTATAGACATATCTAAGAGTATATTCGTTCCAATCAAAAATAACTAATCCAAATAATATTGAGAAACTAAAAAGAAGGCAGTCACACTAATCTACATTCCTAATGCACTATTTTTGTACTAGTACTTTTTTTAATCATCTTTGAACTCGCTTTTTGTCTAAACCATTGAATGATATAAGGAAAAACAAGTAATAATAATAAATCAGTAATAATGATTATGACTTTCATATTCATTTCTAGTGTATTAATATGTTTTAAAATAAAATAAGTAGCAGCAATTATTGCTATTAGGATACTATAATGTTTAGAAAAATTCATTCGTAAATTTTTGAATAGAGAACTAATGAAAATAATGAATCCGCAAGGGAGATAACCAATGAAAATAGCATAAAACCAATCCCAATTCCCTTGATTTGGCACTACAAAAAGGAAGTAAATAAATAAAGAAGTTAGTACACAAAAGAAGAAAGAACTCCCATTTGCCAGAAAAAGCTTCTGAATGCGTATTATGGAAAAGGGGACATCTAGTAATTGAAAAACATCTGAATTTACTTGTTCTTCCCGATTTATTTCCTCAAGCACTCCAAATGTAAAGATCACTCCCGCTAAGGAAACAAAAACAGATAACATTAGATTATATGGGAGATATTTAGGTAATTTCCACCATAACAGCGCAATAAAAAATAAAATTAGTAATAAAAATAAGATAATTTTCTTGAAATTAAAGAATAACCGTATATCTTTATAAAAAAAAGCGTTTAAAGTGGATGAAGCATTAATTTTTTTCATTTTCTTTCCCTCTCGTAATTATGAATTCGAAAGCTAAATAACAAGTACACCGCTAAAAATAGAAAAAACATAATCGTATTTGTAACAGTAATATTCATATGTGTTAAAAATAAAGTAAGTATTGGGACTATTAAGATCATTGGATACACACATAATTTTTTATACGTATTTATATACTCCATTAAAGTTACAACAAATAGTATATTTACTAGAATAAATATCCAAGCCACTAACAACATCGATCCGCTTAAATGTACTTTAAAACTCAATACAATGAAATTAAGTAAAAAAAACATACTCCCTACCATTATCTCAAAGGAACTAATAATAAACGGAACAAAATATAGTATGTTTATTTTATCTATTTTTAAAAAATCTATCAGTGTATGATCGGCTTTTCTATGTTCTGATAATAGAAGGAAAGGTATTACTATAGGCAGTATAGTTAATCTTAACAATAGAAATCCTTCCATTAGTAAAAACGCTGATTTTTGTGAAGCGGAATACCATGTAATAAGTGAACTAGCCATTAAGAAAAAAGCTACGCTTCTAATTTTCCCTAAATATAAATAATATTCTTTTTGATAATATGCCTCTATTAAATTAAACAATTGAGTTTTTAATTTCATTATACCACCAGCATTCTTGCACTTTATTTTTCTGTACCATTGTACGCGCAGAACAACCTTCACAAATCTGTTTATTTTCGCATTTTTCACATGAATTTTGATTAGGAGAAGATAACTTAGCAAATTGTCTACCAATTGTTCCTAATATAGTAGTTAAACTTTGATCATATATATTACCCATTTTTAATAAGTGTGGAGCACAAGGATATACATCGCCAATTGCATCAATCTTAAATATTTTATAGCCAGCTCCACAATTTTTTTTAGACTCAGTTGATATATCTATCTCATCTTGAAGAACAACAAAATTATTATGCTTGCTATTCAAAGATTCTATTAGCTTATTTAAACTTACACTATTCCATTTGCTTTCTAGGTCGTTACTAGATGCTCTTCCTTGTTCATTTAAAAGACCTAATCTATATTTGTTAACGCCTTTCTTAAATAATAAATCACATAAAAGTTCTATTTCTGATTTTTTTTGTTCAATTAAACAAGAGGCAACCGTTGTTTTGATATTTTTATCAACTACCTGTGTTACAAACTCAAGAGCCTTTTGAAAAGCTTTTGTTCGTCCCCTTATAGAATTGTGGGTTTCTTCTAAACCATCAATACTAACTTGAATAGATAATTTTCTATTCTTATTTAATAAATTTAGTTTTTCGATAATAGCAGTATTAAAATACGATCCACTGGTGGTGATTTCAACTCCAAAATCATATTCATGTGTTAGTAAATCAAGCAACTCAAGAATATGCTTATAGAATAAGGGCTCTCCACCAGTTAATTGAATAATATTTACGCCTATCTTTTTTAACTCTCCTAGTATACTATGTAATTCTGTCCTACTCATTGAAGGACCATCACCAGCATTTATATAACAATGTTGACATTTTAATGGACATCTCCGCGTTAATTCCAATGTAGCAATAAATGGGCTGTAAAACTCTTTTCCATCGAAAACCTCCCCTTTACACCTGTTTGGAATTTCAGAAAAATCCAATAATTCCAATGAAACTAATTGTTTAAGAAATTCAATAACCTCAATTTCATTAACCTTTCCGTGAAGGTTCTCCAAATAAGTACATATATCTTCTTCAGAATTTTCTCCATTACAAAGAGTTAAAGTATCATAAGCAGATTGATTAACTCTTTGAATTAATAAAGTATTTTTGTCATTATAACAAAAATAATACTCACTATTATTATATTTTTTAATTCTCGATCCATTTTTTAAATAATAGTACACAAAATCGCTCCTTTATGTATATACTATAAGGGGACCCTTAGACGTAGGAATACAGCCTAAGGGTAATAACTATTTGAGGGCTCTTAAATAACAGATTACTTAAGAGTCCAATTTTTTATCCAGCTGCTACTGCAACCCAGCCACAAAGTGTTATTAAGGCTAGCCCTTCTGTAATTACAGGTATGGCAATTTCAGGTTGAACAGCACAAATTCCAACGTTTGCATCTAAAAATTTTGGTGCTTCCATTTTTCTCAACTCCTTGTATATGCAACCTTTTTTTGGTTTCTGGCAAGAATGCTCAATTTTCCAATTAACTTCTATTCACTATTTAATAATTTTAACCAGCTGCTACTGCGACCCAGCTGCAAACTGCTGCTATGGCTACCCCTTCTACAATTACAGGTATGGCAATTTCAGGTTGAACAGCACAGATTCCAACGTTTGCTTCTAAAAATTTTGGTGCTTCCATCTTTTTCACCTCCTTTCATATGCAATGACATTATTATTATCTTGACAGGGTTCCCAATTCATTATCGTTAAATTTTTCTACTTAAAGATTCTAGCTATCTGCTATTGTATCCATCTACAAAATGATTGAAAGACCTCCTTCAGTCATTAAAAAATCACAATTTCCTATTACATAGTACAAATTTCAGCATTTAGGATGAACTTTTCGTTTCATGTTCCCTCTTCTTCCATATTACTTTTTATAATAGATAAATACGTTTCGCGAATATTAAATCCTAATTCGTCTTTATTTCCATTAAACAGCAATTTACCATTATCCAAAATCATGATATAATCGGCAATTTCCTGTACAAAATATAAATCATGTGTTGCTAATATTACTGTCTTTTGATTTTCCGTAAGGCCTTTTATAATTCTAATAATTATTTCTAGACTTTCGGGGTCTATTCCAATTGTTGGCTCATCTAAAACTATGTAATCAGCTTCCTTCATAAGAGTAATGAATAAACCAAGTCTTCGCTTTTGTCCTGTAGATAAATTTTTCACTTTTTGTCTTTTAAAAGAATTAATTTGTAATTGTTGAAAATAGGTATTTAATGTTGATCCAACTTCCTTAATCCCGAACAGTTTTTTATAAAAATTTATATTTTGATCTACAGTTAAATCTGCATAGATAGGATTTTCAGAAGGAAGATAGGAAAAAGTAATATTATTTTTATCTATAGACCCCTGATTCGGTTGAAGAAGATTCAATAATAAACGAATGAACGTAGTTTTTCCTGCACCATTATGCCCTAATACAGTAATAATTCCATCACTTGGAACAGAGGTTGAAAAATTATTAAATATGCTATTATTTTTATCATAAAAGAATGAGACCTTATTAAAATTAATTGCTTTTTTCATCTATAATCTCCTTCAAAGTTAATAAAAACATTTCCCCTTTGCAACAATGTATAGAATTCAATAGATTTAGAACATTCGTGTTTATATGAATTATTCCCAATTCTGTAATCATTGTTATCATACAATCAAGAGTCATATAGTTGACCACAAGATTTAAATCCAATATTTCTAAGTATTCATGTATATTTTTATTTAAATACTTATCTTCTTTAATACATAATTCAATGTTATATTGATTTTCTAGTAAAGATAAATTAGAGTAATTAGCAAATCCAAGACTTTCATCATTATTTATACCAGCATAAAACTCGTTACTAATAAAATTAATAAGTCTACCTTTTTCAAAAATAGGAATAAATTTGGGCATATAGCCATCATCATCTAGATATAGATTTTTAATTGAAATTGTTAATTGATTTTTTAATAATTCGCGATTTTTGTCTTTAAAATCAAAATAACTTTTTTGATTAATTATTAAATGAGCATGAAATGGTAACAAAGCATTATTTATTAACTTGTTTAGTGTTCTTTTATGAATTTTTAAATAATCATGTGTTTTTAATATTGAATTAGATAGTACGTCTTTGTGTACAATTGCTGTAATAATCTTCTTCGTATTTTCTAAGTCATTTATATTTTTAAAATCACTAATAAGAACTGGCTTAGATTGAATTTCTAAATATAGTGCTTGTTCAATAGTAAATATTTCCTGTTCCGCAACTAATGCATTATGTTGATTTATGTATGTTTTGACTTCTTTTTGTATGCTAACTTCTTCCAAATGATACCTAACGGAAGATGGTTGAAAATATTCTATTAGTTTTTGAATATCATCTTTTATCACATACTGTGAGGTCTTATACTTATTTATTTCTTTATTTGCATATCTATTTTTTAAATATTGTGAATGCATCAAATTGTATATTCCTTCACCATTTAAGCTATCCTTGTTTTTTTCTATGCTAATCGTATTAAAATTTGGAGTTAGATAGTGATTCCTATAATACATATTTTTTTCATCTATTCCTATAGAATAACAATTATTAACAGTGGAATTAATTGTCTCCGAACTACTATTATCTAAATTATATATTTTCTTTGAGACAGATTTTTTTATTTGTCTAATAGATTTATTTTTTGATTTTAATTCATTTATTAGTTTCAACAAAATCACCCTGTATGTTGATTTTTTCTATTTCGATATCAGGAGATCCAACAACTACTGGAATTGTTTGTCCCATCTTATGACATAAAACTGGTTTCCATTCAAAATTGGATGAATCTCCTATATAAACTACGTTTCTTAACGTCTCTATAGAATTTCCTGTAATTAAAATATTATTTGAAAATAAGGATTTTCCATCGTCATGAATTAAGTATCCTTTTCCTTGTAAAAAAAATTGTTGTGTTGATGGTATTACTTGTCCGTTATAAATATCAGTTATAATGACATAATGATTATTATTTCCTATACTAATTGAATTTCCATGATTAAATGGCTGAACGAAGGTCGCCCTCATTCTTGGTAATAACTTAGAATATATACTTTCTCTTCTATAAACACCTTTGTTTCTTTCAATAATTTCTTTTAAACTTCCATTCTCTATTAACTTAATTGTTGATAATTTTGTACCTGCATCATCATAACGATTTAAGTTAAGTGCATTCTCATAACGTAAAGGTGTATCTTCTACTGATAAAAATTGTGGAAATTCTACATTTTCAAACACATTTTCTAGTTTATAATTGTAGAAATAATCTTCTTCAAGTAAATGTCCTACAGTTTCATGAATAAAATATCCTCCAGTAGCCTTTGTAAGTAGTATATTTGTTTGTAAAGTTATCCTTTTTGTTTCATTACGTAAGTAAATTAACTCTTTTCTAAATTCTGCTATTAGGCTGGAAAAGAAATCGACAGTTAAACTAGAAAGCTCAATTTGTTTAAAAACTGTATTTTTTTTATTTTTCTTATCTGTTAATATAATACGAGCAATATTATATTTTCGATCATCAACTTTGAGAAAATTGTCAGAGCTAATTTCTATATAACTCTTTTTATTGTTAATATATACGTTTAAAAAAATATCCTCTTTTTGTAATTGTTCCCATGTCTCACAAATAAATTCTTTCAAACTCAATGTTAGAATAGAATTTTTTTCTTCTACCATAATGTCGATAAAATCTTCCGGTATATTAATTTTTTCAATAGGCATTGTTCGGGTTAAAATGTTATTATTTGAAAAAACAGTTGAAGCAGATGTACAATGAAAATCAAAAAAAAATTTTCCTTTGTATAGATTCCCGATTTCTTCGCACTCGAATTGTTTTTGCCTCATGTAATCACCTTTTTAACATATTGTTATAACTAAACTGACAGAAATTTTAAACAGTACTTTTAATTAACTTCTCATTTAAAAATAAAAAACAAATTTTCAAATAAGAAAACCTTCTTTATAAAAGTGTGCACTTACACCCCAAAATGTATTTAGCAGGAGAATTACTTGAATTAATATCATAGTTATAAAATATTTATTTCTACATCTCTCTTTACTTTTTTATAATAATCTTCCTTATTTTCAGCAAAAGAAACATGTTATGATAATCTTGTAGTAATTCATCTTCATTTTGTACAATTTGAATATAACAAATTACCTTTAATCTTTTATCCGTATTTCACGCAAAATAATAACCATTCAAAAAACAGACACAAATTCTATTTTATCTCTATGACACCATTTTCCTATTTTCTCTTTACAAAATAATGTAGAATCCAAACTATATTTCACGCAAAATATTTTTTTAAAAGTGATTTTTTGTAGAATAAAAAGGGGAAAATCTGTTATTATTAAACTAGGTAATCACATACATATTTAGGAGGTAATTAACATGGATGAAAGATTATGGGACATTATTAAACTACTATCAGAAAGAGAAGAAATTGCTTCAGCAGATATGGCACTTGCTGAAGAGTATTTAGACCCTAATGTATTTTCAATATTAAAAGCACACATTGAAAAAGGGATTACAATGATGGTAGACCCTTGGTTATAATGGTATACAAATGAATATAAAAAAAAGTATAAGTACTTATCTTCATGGCTATTTGAATAATGATGAATTGGATAAAAATATACAACAAGTGGTTTATGATCTTTTACATATAAAAGGAAAAATCTTCAATGATGAAACTTATTTTACATGGAGTGAATTTTTCTACTATGCATCCTCCATTTTTTTAAATGAGGATGTTCATCAACAGAAAAAAATCGCATATGCAGGAGCTGTTGAATTTCTTATTTTAGCCACAGACATTATCGATGATATTGTAGATAATGACAGTGAAAGTGAGATTTTAACAAAGCTACCAACTCCAAAAGCTCTTACTATCTCCAATGTATTATTAATGGAATCATTATATTTGTTTCTACAGTATTCAAAAACAAATACAATTCAAGAATTTTATAGTATTATCTGTAATTTAAGAACTGCAGCTATGGGACAATGGAAGGATATATCTTTTACTATTTCACAAAGTATTCCTACTGAGGCTGATTATTTTGCTTTAATTAAACAAAAATCAGTTTCTTTAGTTCGATTAATTTTCGAGCTGCATCATTTAACAATCGAATCTAGATGGGATATGATAGCTACTCACATTGGAATTGCAGGTCAATTAAAAAATGATGCTAAAGATATTCTCATTGAATCGAAAAGTGATTTAATTAATAAAAAAGCAACCTTACCTCTAATAAAAGCTTTAGAGTTTAGTAAAGAAAAAGATCAAGACTGGCTGCTTAAAACCATTCTTCAAATGGACTCTAACAACAAAGATTTGATAAAAAAAATAAGAAATTATATTCAGAAAACGGGTGCTATCGATTATTGTTTAATTTTATCTAAACTTCATATCAACAAAGCAATTGCACTGCTTAAGAATCAAAGTACTAATAACAAATCGCAAATGGAAGCACTCATTAAATATCTTGATAGGTGAGGATTTTGAATAAAAAAGTTTACCCATTAATGCTTATATTACTTTTTTTTGCTCTACATATATATAGCCTATATAAGTTTATAAATTTAAAAGAAGCGAACGGTTTAGTAAGTTTATGGAAAAATCCCATTTCATTTGATTCTTTAAGCTTTATCCCGACTATCATCTCTCACTATATTTCTTTGTTTTTGATCGGATTATTTTTTATTTGTGTTGGGCTTTATTGTTATCTAAAAAAAACAAAATCGATGGTAACCTTACATTTTTTACATATAATGTATGTAAGCGGATTCGCTATCAGTCTCTCTATTCCATCAAGTAAGGGAATATTTTTAGCTAAGATATTCGAGGCATTAACGGTTAGCTTTTCCCCTTATTTTTTAATGCTTTTTTTTGAGTACTTTCCTGCTTCCTCTAAACCAAACGTTTTTAAGAAAATAAGATTATTTATTATGTGTATTGCTATCACAATCAGTGGAAGTATCCTAACTTTAATCCTTTTTAAGCTACATAACTATGCTGTATTTCATCAATTAGCTATAACTGGTATTGTTTTCAATTTCACTTTGTCAGTCTTTGCTTGTATTGGTCTGATCTTCTTACATTTAAAATTGAACTCTGCAAAGGTTAAAAACCAACTTTATTTTTTAATTGGTAGTCTAGTTATTTCTTTTTTACCTGTACTTTTATTTAGCCTTATTCCAGAAGATATATTCTATCTACCGAATATGCCTTATTACTACAGTCTCAATTGCATCATTATATTTCCTATAACTTTAGCTTATCTCTTAACTAAACAGGAAATCATTGACTTTAAAATCAGCCTAAAATGGCTATTTTATAAATTGGTCACAACATTATTATTGCTTCTTTTGTTCAATACATTAGCATCTTTCTTTTTCAATTTAACAAGAACATCTTATTACCAATTAAACATTTTTATTATTACCATTCTCGTCGTTAATAGTGGAATTCAAAAGGCCCTAGAATTGTTAAAAAAGAAAAAATGGAAGAATAAAACAGACATGGTTCAAAGAGAAAAACAAATAATTTTTCAGCAACTATTACAGGGACAGCATATTGCCACCTGTGCTCGACTGTTAATCGATTTAATTCAAAAAACGATTAAGGTAGACAGTGCCTACATAATTTGGAACAAAGCAACACCTATTGTTCTTGCTAAAACTGAGAGTTTTATAGATATCAACGAAGTAATCCAACAACTATCGAACAGTACAAATAAAAATTATTTTCGAATAAATTTATTGCATATATTCCCCCTAGAAGTAAAGAATGGAATAAAAGGCTGGATGATTATTGGTGAAAAGGAAAACGCTGCAAAAGTGGCTAAAGAAGAACTTTTTCTATTAGAGAAAATAAAATTGGAAGCAATTGCATTATTAACAAACACTGAATCACTGTATAATATCGAAACGGAAGTAAAAAAATCTCAAAAAGAAGCTTTAACCGTAGAAAAGATCAATCAACTGCTTTTAATTGAAAAAGAGGAGGAAAAAAAGCGTTTATCGATTTTTCTTCACGATGAAGTTCTTCAAAACATCATCCTTCTTTCAAATAAATTCGTTTTGTTGCATCAAGAGGAAATAATAGAGGATGAGGCCAGGCTAGAAA
This sequence comes from Niallia yueguangensis, assembly GCF_052663115.1. Lineage (NCBI taxonomy): Bacteria > Bacillati > Bacillota > Bacilli > Caryophanales > Bacillaceae > Niallia > Niallia yueguangensis. The sequence goes on along the minus strand of NZ_JBQTCX010000025.1, from coordinate 39,908 downwards.
TAAATGAAATGTTTTCTAATTGTATTTATGAAATAAGAGAAATGTGCAACGAATTATACCCTGTAATGGTTGAGGACTTAGGACTGGAACAAAGTGTTCAGGCACTAAAAAGGACACTGCAAATGAACCATAATATTCAGATTCAAACAGATTTCCAAATTTATTTAAAAATGATTCCTAAATCGCTTTCTATACACATGTTTCGAATCATAAAGGAGCTGTTACATAACTCTATTAAACATGCAGACTCTTCTATCATATGCGTTTCCATAAAAGAGAATCATGATTCATTAAACATTCATGTTAAGGATGATGGCAAAGGTTTTGAAGTACCAAATGATCTATCTAGCTTATCCGAAAAAAATCACTTAGGTTTGCTATCCATACAAAAACGTGTAAATCAACTAAACGGAACACTAGACCTTTATTCAGAACTAAATTTAGGTACCAATATTACAATTACTCTTCCAATAGAATGGAGTGAGATGAATGACAATAAACGTATTATTAGTAGATGATCATAATTTAATGTTAATGGGTTTAAAGCAACTTTTAGAAAAAGAGCAGGATTTACATATTGTTCATACGATATCCGATCCTTCGACTCTTGAAACCGATATACTTACCTTTCATCCAGATGTACTAGTAATGGATATTAAAATGAAAGCTTATAATGGAATTGAGCTAACCAAAAGAATGAAACAAACTTTCCCTGAATTAAAAGTTGTCATCCTATCTGGTTATGATTATGTGGAGTACATCGAAGCGGCTCGTAAAGCAGGAGCTGATTCTTATGTTACAAAAGAAAAATCAAACATAGAGTTAACAGAAGCAATTCGACAAGTGTATCAAGGTAACAAACTATTTCCTAACTTTTATTCTGCACATATCGGCGAGCAGCTTACTGCGAAAGAAAAGGAAATCTTAACATTAATTGCAGCTGATTTGACAAACATAGAAATAAGCAACGAATTAAAAATCAGCAAAAGAACTGCCGAATATCATATTTCATCCATTATTCGCAAGCTAGATGCTGATTCTAGAGTAGGAGCTGTAGTAAATGCAATTAAACAAGGATTATTAAATGTTTAAAATTTGTACTAAGGATTCCTATCCCCTGGCGAATATAATTTCATCTTATTAAAGCATTTTTCACAAATTATTTTTCCTTCATTTTGTAAAAATGCTTTAACTTCTGTCATCCCTCTGCTTTTTGGATAACGCATCTTCACATAAATTTCTTCATATGCGTGAATTTCTTTGTCACAAACAGAACATTTAGCAGTAACTTTAAACAAAACTTATTCCCTCCTTCTTTATCTTTTTACGAATTATTCCATAAAAAGTTTCAACAAATTAAAAAAAGCCCCAACCCCTAAAAGGAATTGAGACTTTATTATAGTTTGCTTAAATAACACGAGTTGTAACGATGCCTTCGATTTGTCCGATTTTTTCCTTTAATCCAGGAATGATATCGCCATTTACTTCATTTTCAATATCAATCATCGTATACGCATATCCATCACGGCTTCTGTTCACCATATCAGCAATGTTTAAATTATAGCTTGAAATTGCAGATGTAAGCTGGCCAACCATGTTTGGAACGTTTTGATGGAAAACTGCCACGCGTTTTTTTCCTGTATATGGAAGATAAACGTTTGGAAAGTTCACTGAGTTTTTAATATTTCCTGTTTCTAGATAATCCTTTGTTTGACGAGATGCCATAATCGCACAGTTTTCTTCTGATTCTTCTGTAGAAGCTCCTAAATGCGGAACTGGAATAGTGTTTTTCATTTTTAACACTTGCTCATTTGGGAAGTCCGTAATATACTTGCCGACTTTTCCACTTTCAATTGCAGCTTCCATATCCTCTTCATTCACAAGTCCACCACGTGAGAAGTTTAAAATAGTAACGCCATCCTTCATGATGCTAAATGTTCCTTGGTTAAACATTTCTTTTGTATCAGCAGTTAACGGAACATGGACCGTAATAAAATCAGAATTAGCAAACAATTCTTCAATTGACATAGCACGCTGAACATTGCGTGACAAGTTCCAAGCTGTATTAACAGAGATGAACGGGTCAAACCCAATAACATCCATATCTAAATCAAGAGCAGTATTTGCTACAAGTGCACCGATTGCACCCAACCCGATTACACCTAGCGTTTTCCCCTTCACTTCATTTCCAACAAATTGTTTTTTTCCTGCTTCTACAAGCTTTGGAATTTCTTCACCTTGATCTGCTATTGTCTTTGTCCAAGCAACACCATCAAAAAGGTTGCGAGATGAAGCCATTATTGAAGTTAGCACCAATTCTTTTACAGCGTTAGCGTTAGCACCAGGTGTATTAAATACAACAATTCCTTGCTCTGTGCATTTGTCAACTGGAATATTATTGACACCAGCACCTGCACGCGCGATTGCTTTTAAATTATCGCCAAGTTCAATTGAATGCATGTTAAAGCTACGAAGAAGAACTGCATCTGGATTTTCGCTATCATTGTCGATCGTATAGTTATCATTATTGAATACTTTAAGCCCGCTTTCGGCAATATTATTTAACGTTTTAATAGTTTTTACTTTTTCAGCAATTGTTGATGTCATTTTAGTTCTCCTCTTCTCATTTATGATCGTTTTTAAATTACTAAATAAATGCATAAGATTTAGGTCCGGGATCTAGCCACTATTCAACTTTGATGAAATAATCTATCTTTTCCATTAAAAGTAGTATCGACTTAAATATCCCCTCCTAATAAGCAGAAAGAGGCAAGGGATAAAATCCCTTACCTCTGCCCAGGCGAACGGCTACGACACTATGTGCTCCCTCACGGTTATCCGCGTTTCGCCAGTCACACATAGCCTTTTCAATTACCTTAACTTTAACAAATTCCTGAGCATTCTTCAACCTCTATTTAAAGTTTTCCATATTTTTATTTCTTAGGCTAAGTGTTGCAGTTAGAATTTTACTGTTTGATTATAGCATAACTTAATAGAAGATTACTATGCGAATTAGTAAAGTTATGAATTTACTGATAATCATCATATAAATAGTAGAAAGGACTTAAGATTTTAGAACAATAGTCTATTCCAAATACTTCATTCTATTATAAGCATAAATCATTTTCATCAAAATTAGTGACACGATGACAATAAAAACAATCGCGGCAAAAGGCAATAACAAAGGATATCCGAAAACATTAATAACTTCAAAATTTTTAAATAAACCACTTACTTTCATTAAACCATAGGAAGTAAAGCAAAGGATTATTTTTGCAATTTTCGAATATGCATCCAAATCAATCCAGATAAAGTTTATATAAACAAACCCGCTAACAGCAAAAGAAATAAATGCATTTTTAGACAACGATGAAACGAGCAGAATAAATAAGCAATAGCTGATCGTTGCAATGAGTTGAATTCCTAGCTGTATAAAATAATATTGCCCCATTGTTAGAGCATAAGGAGATTCATAAAACGAATATACATATTGAAGAAGTGATGACCATCCAAAATGACCATTACAGAATTTAATTAAACATAATGCATATAAATGAAAAGTAATACAGACAATTGTTGAAAAAATAACCGCTGCTAATATTTTTGCCGTAACGATCTCTTTGCGGCCTTTTTCAGCGCTTAAAATCAGCTGATCCACCCCAGTTGTATTTTCGATTGAAAAGATGCCCGCTAAACCGATCGTAATCAGTACAGCTATTAAAATAGCAATCGTTTCCGAATAGTAAATTAAATCCATCAACCCTATATCTTCATAATAAACTGGTTGTGAAATGTTCTTTAATAACTCTCTTTCCATTATACTTTTACGATATTCAAATCCTTCCCCTTTAAGCGAAGACAGTTTTTCCTCAATCACTTTCGTCCGCTTATCTAAGTTTTGAAGAATTTGGACATTGTTTACCATTTCCCCATAAATTTCTGATGGTATCTGTGATTTTTGTTTATCATTAGCAGTGCCTGAAACCATTGAAATAACTTCTTCTGGTATAGGTCCTTCATATTGCGCTTTATTAGTTGTTTTGTCTTCAAAAGAAGCATTACTGATAATTCCTAATGACAAATATCCAAATAGAAAAATACTCAAAAAATAGATTGGCTTTTGCTGAAATATTTTATATAACTCAAACTTCAATAATTGTTTCATACCATTTCATCCTCACCAAAAGATTTATAGCCGTTTCACTGCCATTTTTAATTTCTCTTACTAACTCCTCGTCTGGTATCATTGTTCCACCACAATTAATAGAACGAGACATGGATATAAAAGGTTTTAAAATCTAGTAGTTTTTTTGAGGTTATTAGCGAACGATGATTTGAAAATAATCATAGGCTTAACAAGCATATCTTTTCTGCTTTTTCCCTAATTTTGCTAATATGAAAGGTGAATCAAACAAAAGGAGATGCTGCTCTGTGACGAAACTTACGAAATTAGGAAAATCAGATTTATATGTAAATCCAATTGGTCTTGGGACAAATGCAGTTGGAGGGCATAATTTATATCCTAATTTAAATGAAGAAGAAGGCAAAAACCTTGTACGTACAGCTTTGAACAACGGCATAAACTTTTTGGATACAGCTTTTATTTATGGACCAAAGCGTTCAGAAGAATTAATCGGAGAAGTAATCAAGGAAATTGGAAAACGTGAGGATGTTGTAATCGCTACAAAAGGTGCTCATAAGTTTGTTAATGATCAAGTAGTGTTTGATAACTCTCCTTCCTTCTTAAAGCAATCGGTTGAAGATAGCTTAAAACGCCTTCAAACAGACTATATTGATTTGTACTACATCCATTTTCCTGATGAAGCAACACCGAAAGATGAAGCGGTGGGTGCTTTAAAAGAGTTAAAGGATGAAGGGAAAATTCGATCGATTGGTGTATCCAATTTTTCTTTAGAACAATTAAAAGAAGCAAACAAAGACGGCTATGTTGATGTTATTCAAGGAGAGTATCATTTACTTCAGCGAGATGCGGAAAAAGAAATGCTGCCATATACTGCCCAAAATCAAATTTCCTTTATTCCTTACTTTCCACTAGCTTCCGGTTTATTAGCAGGAAAATACAGCAAAGAAGACACCTTTAATGACTTACGATCAAACATGCCTCATTTCCAAGGGGAAAATTTCATCAAAAACTTAGAAAAAGTCGATCAGCTGCACCCTATCGCAGAAGCCAAAAATGCAGAAATAGCTCACATCGTTTTAGCATGGTATCTAACGAAAGACTCCATTGATGCCATTATTCCAGGTGCAAAGCGATCAGAGCAGGTTTTAAATAATCTTCAAACGTTAGAAGTTCAATTATCACCAGAAGATATCAATAAAATTGATCAGATTTTCAAATAAAAACGTTGCTTAAATTTTTGTCAAATAGGTGGGCAACATGATGAATAAGAACTGTCCATAAGTGAACTGCACCCTAATTTTTAGGCAACGTTGAGCCGTACCCCGATTGTTAGACAAAAAATCTAATAATTGGGGTTTTTTAGGTAAGGTGTAGGAATAGCCGTTTTCTACTTCCATCCGGCGAGTTTCCTTTCTTGTCCGGCGGATTTCTCCTTTTGTTCAACTTTTAAAGCATAAAAAATAGAGGCTCCCACAAAAGACCGTATAATACGGCTTTTGAGCACCCTCTACTAAGACTTTTTATTAATTATTCTCTTACACAATCGCCTTAAAAATAGCTAAGACAATTCCAATTAGAAAACCGCAAATAGCACCATTCACTCGAATCCATTGCAAATCTTTCCCGACGTTTTGTTCCATTAAATGAATAAGCGTTTCATTATCTAATTTATCGAGATTTTCTTTTACAAGCATACCTATTTTGCTATGATTATTTTCAATAAAATAAGAGATTTGTGCTTGAATCCAATTTTCCATTCTATCTAATTTTTCAGGATCAGCTTTTATTCCATCTATAAAGTCTCGAATAAATGTAAGCACATGCTTCTCTATAAATTCTTTATCTTCTGTTAGCAGAAGCAATTTATTCTGAAACTGTTCCAAGCTTTTTGTAATTTGCTCTGTTGGACTCCAACTGCTTACCATCTCATCTTTCCATTCATTTATATCTGCTATCAGCTCTGCTCGATCTTGCACACTTTCCAATTCTTTGTGAACTCGAGCAAGAATCAAATGGCGATATGGATTATCACTCTCTTGTAAAAGAGCGATTCTTTTCAGAAAAAATGGTTGAAGCATATTCCCAAGCTTCTCCTCATTAATTAAATTGCTAAACGAATGAAGAGCCATCTTTAAAAAGCCATCTGCTTTCGTATTGTCCAGCATTTGTTTCGCCATTACCCCAATTTTTCGTTTTGTATCTTCTTTTGCCAGCCACTTTTCCGTCTCCACCAATACATAATTCAGCGCTTTTTCGTCCAAATTTCGATTGATCGCTTGATTGACAAGCGACTGTAGAAAGTTCTTTACATCAAACGAAAGAATATGTTTCTTTAGCTCCTTCTCGATAATTGGTGCAATTTTTTCTGGATTCACATAGCTAATAGCCTGATGAAGCATCGATCCAATCCTTTTATAAAAGCCATCTGAATTCAATTCTTTCTCTGCAATTTGCAATAATTTGTCTGTAAATTTTATTTGTTTTAATTTCTTCTGGATGCTTTCTTTTGTCAGCCAATTATTTTCAAGCATGGAAATAAGACCGTTGACCAAAGTAGCACGCTTTTTTGGAAGCAATGCAGTGTGTGGAATCGGAATGCCAAAAGGGTGGCGAAAAAGAGCGGTAACAGCAAACCAATCGGCCAGTCCTCCTACTAGCCCTGCTTCAAATCCTCCTTGTAGCAATCGGCCTATTATTGAATCTTGAAAAGGAATAGTGAGGAGAAACCCAGCTCCCATTATTCCTAATGAAATTTTTGCAAAGTATCTTGATTTATTCTTTTGTTTTGACATCGTAATTAACTTCCTTCAAATATTAATTTTTTCACTATACTATAGAATAACATTTTTCTTATTTATAGTAAAAACATCCATTATTTTTAATGACATTTATCTTCAATAAATAATTATTTTTTAAATGTGCAACATAGGTAGTATGGAAATTGGAAGGAATGAAGGAGGAGAGATAATGGAATCAAGTGTAATGAATATTGTTCAACATGAACTATATATGTTGACGATGGTGTTTATTTTTGGACTTATTGCAATGAAAGCAGCAGAACGTATTCATATTCCTGATGTAGCATTGTTTATGATTGTAGGTATTATTTTAGGCCCAACGGTTTTAAATTTAATAACAGCACCAATTGAATCAGTTTCTTATCAATTCATTATTGTACTAGGTTCTATCTTAATCCTATTTGAAGGCGGCAGAGCCATTCAAATTTCCATTCTTAAAAAAGTATGGTTGACCATATCCCTTTTATCTATAGTAGGTGTAGTTGTTACCGCAATAGTTGTTGCAATTAGTGCCTATTATTTATTAGATCTTCCACTTTTGTATGCTCTTTTATTAGCATCTGTGATTGCATCTACAGATCCTGCAACTTTAATTCCCGTTTTTAAACAAGTTGCCATTAGGGAAAAAGTAAGGCAAACGGTAGAAAGCGAATCTGCTTTTAATGATGCAACAGCTTCCATTTTAACTTTTACCTTATTAGGTGTTATTCTTGGACAGACAAAATTATCTTTATCTTCTAGTGTATGGAGTTTTTTGCGTGAAGCTGGCGGCGGAATTATTATCGGAATATTAATTGGCTTCATTGGTATATTTCTGACTGCTGAACATAAGTGGGGATTATTGCAAAAATACAGTTCAATAGTAAGCATTGTTATTGCCATTAGTGCTTATTTGACTGCAGGGGTTATCGAAGCTAGTGGATTTATGGCTACTTTTACAGCAGGACTTATTCTAGGGAATCCACAGCTGTTTCGTTTTCAAATTACACAAGAGACTAATTTAACTGTCTCTCGCTTTTCAGAAACATTAACTTTACTTCTAAGAACACTTATTTTCATGCTGCTAGGAACCCAAGTAGATTTTAACGTATTAAGTCAATTTTGGATGCAAGGGATACTGATTGTATTTATTTTTATGTTTGTTGCTAGGCCGCTCACTGTCTTATTGTGTACTTTACCAGACCGAAATGCAAAATGGAGCTGGAAAGAAATTGTCTTTATGTTCTGGGTTCGTGAAACAGGCGTTATACCAGCTGCTCTTTCTGGAATGATTGTCGCTGCAGGGGTTGACTATGCAAATAAAATTTCTTCTGTTACCTTTATTGCCATACTTGTAACTATTCTTTTGCAAGCAAGTACAACTAGTTTTGTTGCAAAAAAGCTGGGTATTATTTTAAAATCTCCTATGAAGGGAGCAAGAAATTAATTGTATTTAAAAAATCCATTTAGTTAGGAAGATTAAAATGAAAAAAATGTATTTAGATCCTCCAAAGATACTAGTACTAGGCTTTGCGACAATCATCATTATTGGAGCTATTCTTTTAACCCTCCCCATTGCTACGGTTGATGGAGAAGGATTATCTTTTTTAGACGCATTATTTACAGCTACATCTGCTACATGTGTAACAGGGCTTGTTGTAGTAGACACAGGATCTACCTTTACTCGATTTGGACAGGCAACCATTCTGTCCCTTATACAAATTGGCGGACTAGGATTTATGACGTTTGGAACATTAATCGCTTTTCTTTTAGGAAAAAAAATCTCACTAAAAGAAAGATTGCTGCTTCAGGAATCATTAAATAACATTTCAATTGAAGGAATTGTGAGGTTGGCTAAAAGAATTTTAATTTTTACTGCAGTTATAGAGTTTGTCGGAGGTGTCATCTTATCTTTCCGTTTTGCTCTAGATATGCCGATTGGTAAAGCCATTTATTATGGTTTTTTCCATGCTATCTCCAATTTCAACAATGCTGGTTTTGATTTAATGGGAGAGTTTAGAAGTTTAACCCCCTATGTAGATGATCCAATCGTAACCTTAACTGTTTGTGCTCTTATCACACTTGGGGGCATAGGTTTTATTGTTATGAATGAAATTTATGAATACCGTCAAACCCGTCGTTTTTCTTTACATACGAAAATAGTTTTGATAACTAGCTTATTTCTTACTATTGGTGGGACGCTCCTAATTATGCTGTTAGAGTATTCAAACAGTAAGACCTTGCAGCCTTTATCCTATTCTGGGAAAGTACTAGCATCATTTTTTCAATCGGTTACGCCTAGAACAGCAGGCTCTAATACATTGAATATTCCAGACTTGACACAGCCTACTTTATTTCTGATCATTTTCCTTATGTTTGTTGGGGCATCTCCAGGTTCGACAGGCGGAGGGATTAAAACAACTACTTTTGCAACATTATTAGGTACAGTACGAGCACAGATAAAAGGGAAAGAAGATGTTATTTTCTTTCGAAAGCGGATTGCTTTTGACACGATATTTAAAGCCATTACCGTTACTTTTAGTGGCGCATTTTTGGTTGTAGTCATCACTATGCTGCTGTCTATCACAGAGACTGGAAAAGATTTTTTAATGATTTTATTTGAAGCTACTTCTGCATTTGCCACGGTAGGACTCTCCATGGGCTTGACCCCTGAGTTGTCTCCTATTGGCCGCATACTTATCATTTTTACGATGTTTGCAGGAAGAGTTGGACCTTTAACAATTGCATTCGCAATTACAATGAGACGCAAACCGGATCCTTTCCGTTATCCAAAAGGGAAAATTATGATTGGTTAATTAAAACTTTAAGGAGTGTAAAGATTATATGCCAGAACAACAATATGCTGTCATTGGACTAGGACGTTTTGGGTCCAGCGTTGCTGAAAAATTATTCGAGGCTGGACAACAAGTAATGGGGATTGATATTAAGGAGAAGCGTGTTGAAGATGCAGGTTCATTGGTTACTCACGGCGTTGTTGCAGACACTACGGAAGAAGAAGCGCTAAAATCTATTGGAATACGAAATTTTGATACGGTAATCGTTGCAATTGGAGATGATATGCAAGCAAGTATTTTAACTGTTTTACTCTTAAAGGAATTAGGAGTAAAACAAGTGATCGCAAAAGCGGTGAATAAAAAACACGGAAAAGTTTTACAAAAAACAGGAGCTGATTGGATTATATTCCCTGAAAGAGATATGGGTGAACGTGTTGCTCATCAGCTTTTATCTCCAAATGTTTTAAATTTTATCGAACTTTCTAGAGATTATCATATTGAAGAAATAAAAGTTCCTTCATTTATGATCGGAAAAAGTTTAAGTGAACTTGATGTGCGTGCTCAATATAACTTAAGTGTCATTGCCATTGTTAGAAACGGAGATATTATTATCACTCCATCTCCTGAAATAAATATTCAACAATCCGATATTTTGGTCGTGATCGGGAATACAAAGGATTTAACAGCTTTTTCGAGGCTTGATTAGCAATCTGTACTCCTCCTTATTTTTGAACAATTTATGACATCTGCAGAATGGTGATTTATATCACTATGCTCGATAAAAATCAAATGTATGCTTATTGTATCAATGAATGAGGGAGAGAAGTAAAATGTTTTGTTATCAGTGTGAGCAGACGCCAAAGGGTGGATGCAAGGTCATCGGCGTTTGTGGGAAAGATGAAACAATCGCAAGTTTACAAGATACGATTATTTTTGGATTAAAAGGGATCGCTGCTTATCGTACCCATGCCGCTCAGCTCGGTGCGACAGATCCTTTTGTGGATGCAACAACCCACGAAGCATTATATATGACACTGACTAATTCCAATTTTAATGTGCAGGAACATATTGATATGGCAATGAAAGTAGGTCAATCAGCTGTTCGTGTCATGGAATTGCTTGATGAAGCTCATACCAACCGAATAGGCATTCCAGTGCCTATTCGAGTTTCACAAAATAAGATAGAAGGCAAATGCATTATCGTAACAGGCCATAATTTATTTGCATTAGAAGAATTATTAAAGCAAACAGAGGGTAAAGGAATCAATATTTATACACATTCCGAAATGCTTCCTGCCCATGGTTATCCGGCATTAAAAAAATATTCCCATCTGAAAGGAAACATAGGAAAGGCTTGGTATGATCAACGCCGTTTATTTGAAAAATTCCCTGGCGCCATTCTTGCAACAACAAATTGTGTGATGCCAATTAAAGGTTCCTATGCGGATAGAATGTTCTCTTATGAAGTAGCTGGTTTGGAAAATGTCCAAAAGATTGAGGGAGATGATTTTTCTGTTCTAATCAATCGAGCATTAGAGTTGCCAGAAGCGAATATCGAATCTGATGAAACTCTAGTAACCGGCTTCCATCATGAAACAGTGCTTGGGCTTGCCCCCGAAGTCATTTCAGCAGTGAAAGACGGAAAAATTAAACGTTTCTTCGTGATTGCAGGCTGCGATGCTCCAGGAAAAGGGGGAGAATATTATCGTGAACTAGCAACCTCTCTCCCACCAGAAACAGTCATTTTAACGACTTCCTGCGGCAAGTTCCGCTTTAACGATGTCGATTATGGTGTCGTACCTGGTACAAATATACCAAGATACATTGATTTAGGCCAATGCAATAATTCTGGTTCTACGATTAAAATTGCAAAGGCGTTAGCCGAAGCATTTGAATGCTCTATTCATGACTTGCCAATCAGCATAGTTCTTTCATGGTTTGAACAAAAAGCAGTCGCTATTTTATTAGGTTTATTTAGTTTAGGCATTCAAGATATTCGAATTGGACCAAAACCTCCAGAATTTATCTCAGACGGAGTTATGCAAGTTCTGCAAGAAACTTTCAACTTAAAATTAATTGGTACAGCACAAGAAGATTTGCAAGAAATGCTTCAATAAAAAACGGTGAGCTACTCACTGTTTTTTTATTGAAATAATCGATCAAGCAATTTGTCCGGATGTATGATGATATCTCCTTCATAAGTACGGATTAATTGCTCTTTTTTTAGCTTTGTAAATGTTCTGCTGACCGTTTCTCTTGTTGTTCCAATCATATTCGCTAGATCTTTATTGGTAAATTCTCCTGTTAAAAGAACAAATCCGTCCTCTAATTTTTTCCCATGCGTTTTGCTTAATCGAATCAGCAATTTGATGATTTGCTGATATGTATTGTTTAATATTTGCTCCCCTAACCGATCTTGAAGATCCACAATTTTTTCCCCTAGTACTTTAAATACTTTAATACATAGCTCGGGATTATCTATTAACACTTTTTCAAACTCTTGAATGGGAATAACGACCAATGATGCTTCTTCCTGCACTTTTGCAAAAGCTGGATATCCACCCTTTCTGAAAAAACCTACATGCGGGAACATTTCGCCTTTTTTTAAAACCGCCACGATTTGTTCTTTTCCATTTAGATCCGTTCTATAAACTTTCACTTTTCCATCAAAAATAAAATACGTATTTTTAAGCGGTTCACCTTGCAGAAATACGTGGCTCCCTTTCTTAAATGTTCTAACCATGCCTATTTCCACAATCCTTGCTAATTCACGATTATCCAACTCTTTAAAAAGAGAAAATTCTGATAACAGTTTATTAATGTCTTGACTATTCATTATGCACCTCTAAAGTGAATGGCTTTCTATTATTTTACCAAAAAAATTAAATTGATTTAACGAAAAAAAATCTCACACTTGTTAACGTTCAAAGTGTGAGAATGAAGGAGTGAAAGGATTAAATAAATAATATATAATGTTTGTTTTGGAAACTTTGAATTATAGGTTGCCTATTTTTTTATTTATTTTCATTAAATAATCAATAACTTCTCTTCTCCTGATAATCACAATAAAAATCTCTTTGTCATCTAATACAGGAATAAAATTTTGTTCTAATACTCGTAAAAATACATCTTCAATTTCAGCATTAATTGTTATCGGTTGATTAACTCGATGAATTGGCACTTCAGAGATGTTGACTCGTTCTGTATTTTTAAAATTTAAAGTTGGTGTATGTTTTAATTTCCAAAGTAAATCACCTTCAGTAAGTGTTCCAGCGTACTTCCCTTCTTCTGTTAATAAAGGAATTGCCGTATATCGATGGTATTCCATTTTTTCTAATGCTTGCCTCATTGTTGATTTAAAAGGAAGATATACAACATCTTTTTTCGGAATTAAGAAAAATGCTATATTCATTTTTTGTTTTCTCCTTACTTTCCAACTGAAACAATATGAATTTCAATATTGGAAGTTTCCCTCATAATGCTGTTGACAATGGAGCCTCTTATTATTTCTTCCCATCTAGATTTTGCAGATTGCCCTAGTAGGATTTGCGTTATTTTATATTGTGCTGCTATTTCTACAATCGCTTTTGCGGGCTTACGTTTATTTGCTTCCTGTAATAAAAATTCAGCATTAAATTGTTTAGCTAATTGCTTCCACTGGTTAATTTTTTGTTGTTTCTCACTAGAAATATTGCTGGCATTTCCTATTACATTTAAAATATAGAGTTCTGCTTTCAATCGACTGGCCATGCGAAACCCTCTTCTAATTAACCTTTCAGCAGTTGGTCCATATTGTACACACACTAGAATTTTTTCATGTACCCCCGTGTGAAGCAATGAAGAATTTGAAATATTTTGCATGTTTTTTTCATCTACATCGTCAGCCACTTCTCTTAAAGCTAATTCTCTCAATGAAGATAGATTTGAAGATGTAAAAAAATGATTTAAACTCTGTGCTATTTTTTCTTGCTTATAGAGCTTTCCTTCTTTCAGCCTCTTTTGCAGTGTTTCTGGTGTAACGTCGATCAATTGAACCTCATTAGCTTTTTGAATAAAAGTATCAGGCACTCGTTCTCTAACAGCAACTCCAGTGATTTGATAGACAATATCGTTTACACTTTCTAAATGCTGAATATTCACAGCTGATAGAACATGTATGCCAGCATCTAATAGCTCTTCTACATCTAAGTAGCGCTTCACATGTTTGGAACCGGGAATATTTGTGTGTGCTAATTCATCTACAAGCACAATTTCTGGTGAACGACTAATGATTGCTTCTACATTTAATTCATAGAATATTTTCCCTTTGTATTCAATTGCCTTTAGCGGAACCTGTTCCAAATCCATTATTTGCTCTTCCGTTTCTGCTCTGCCATGTGTTTCAATTAGTCCGATGACAATATCCTTCCCCTCTGCCCCCAGTTCACATGCATCTTGCAGCATTTTGTAGGTTTTTCCTACACCTGGTGCTGCACCTACATAAAGTTTTAGTTGTCCCCTCTTTGATTCCGCTATTTCTTCTAACAGTTCCTCAGGTGTTTTCCGTCTAAAATAAGGATGATTTTCTCCCAATTCATTCACCTCATAAAAAAAGCTTAGGGCACCTTGCTCAGCTCCGAAGAAAAATGTTCATTCGACTTAGATAAAGTGCTTTTTACTTTTAGAGGCAAAGGGTTATTTCTCACTGGGGCTTAGCTAGAGAGCTAGACACTCATCTAAGTTCAAAAATTTTATACTTCTTATCTTCTAAATCTATGGAGGCCGACTCTTAGAGTCAACCTCCTTCATCCTTTACTTTATTCTTTTATCAAGATCTAGGTTTAATAACAGAACATTAATACGTTCTTCGCCTAATAAACCTAGTTCTTTTCCTTCTGTGTGTTTTTCTACTAATTCTTTTAATTCATTAGTAGAAAGATTTGTTGCTTTTGAGATGCGGTCAATTTGAGCATATGCTGCCTCAGGACTAATATGCGGGTCTAAACCTGATCCCGAATTTGTCACAAGGTCTATTGGTACATGATGAATTGGAATATTAGGGTTTTCTTTCTCCCATGCTGCTATAGACGCTTCTATTCGTTTGACCATTTCTTTATTTGATGGAGCATAGTTATTCGATCCTGAACTTGCACCATCATTTTTAATGCTTGATACTCTTCCATGGAAATACTTTGATCCTGTAAAATTTTGACCAATTAACCGTGAACCAATAACTTCATTATCCTCATTATATAATAAACTTCCATCTGCTTTTTCTGGCATCACTACCTGGGCAATCCCAGTTACAACAAGTGGATAAACTAAACCACACAAAAGCATCATAACCAAGCTTATGCGAATGATTGGACCAATTATTGATTGTTTCACTTCCATTCTATTCCCTCTTTTCTAGATAAATAATGATACAAACATATCGATTAATTTAATTGCTATAAAAGGTACAATCACCCCGCCAAAACCATAAATAGTTAAATTTCTTCTAAGCAGCGCATTGGAACTCAATGGTTTATAGGCTACACCTTTCATAGCCAGCGGTATTAACATTGGGATAATCAACGCATTAAAGATTAGAGCTGATAAAATAGCAGAAATCGGTGAATCTAGTTTCATAATATTTAACGCATCCATTTCTGGAATTGCAATCATGAACATGGCAGGAATGATTGCAAAATATTTGGCAATATCATTCGCTATACTAAATGTTGTAAGCGCCCCCCGAGTCATTAACAATTGCTTGCCAATCGAAACAACCTCAATGATTTTTGTCGGATTTGAATCAAGATCCACCATATTTGCTGCTTCTTTGGCTGCCGTTGTTCCACTATTCATCGCAAGACCAACATCTGCCTGTGCAAGGGCTGGTGCATCATTTGTCCCATCACCTGTCATCGCCACTAACTTGCCCTGCTGTTGTTCATATTTAATCACTTCTATCTTATCTTCCGGTTTGCATTCAGCGATAAATTCATCAACACCTGCTTCTTTTGCTATCGTTGCAGCAGTTAGAGGATTATCCCCTGTACACATAACCGTTTTTATTCCCATTTTTCTCAGTTGATCAAATCTTTCCTTCATCCCTGGTTTAACTGTATCCTTTAAGTAAATCAACCCATAAATACGGTCATTCACTGCAACAGCTAAAGGAGTGCCGCCAGCTTTTGAAATTCCACTTGTTTTCTCATCTAAGTTGTGTGGAATGGTTCCTCCTTGTGAGCTTACCCATTTCTTAACCGCATCGACTGCCCCTTTTCTTACCTTCGTTCCGCCCTTTAAATCTATTCCACTCATTCTTGTTTCTGCTATAAATTCAATAAACTCTCCACCATTTGCAACTTGTTCATCATATTTATAATCATGCTGCTTTAAAAGTTCCAATACAGAACGACCCTCCGGTGTTTCATCACGCAGCGAGCTTATCGCTACCCATTTTGATAAGTCATCTTGACTTTCTTCACCGACTGGAATAAAATCACTCGCCATTCGATTACCAAATGTAATAGTTCCGGTTTTATCTAAAATAATCGTGTTAATATCACCAGCTGCTTCTACTGCTTTACCTGACATTGCCAAAACATTGAATTGAGTAACACGGTCCATTCCTGCTACACCAATAGCTGAAAGGAGGCCTCCAATCGTTGTTGGAATTAAACAAACAAGCAATGCAATTAGCACTGGTATTTCCAGTTGAAAATCTAAATAATTCGTAAAGAAAGGCAATGTGACAACAACAATCATAAAAATTAATGTTAAGCTTGTTAGAACAGTATTTAAGGCAATCTCATTAGGTGTCTTTTGACGTTCCGCCCCTTCAACAAGTGAAATCATCCGATCTAAAAACGATTCACCAGCATCACTTGTTATTCTCACCTTAATCTGATCGCTGACTACTCTTGTTCCACCTGTGACAGAGTTAAAATCTCCTCCTGCTTCTTTTATAACCGGAGCTGATTCACCTGTTATGGCCGATTCGTCAACAGAAGCTAAACCTTCTATTACTTCTCCATCACCTGGGATCATTTCCCCCTGAGAAACAATTACGATATCTCCTTTACGTAAATTTGCTGATGAAATCTGTTCTGTCTGTCCATTTGCTAATAATTTATTCGCTTGGATGTCTTGCTTTGATTTTTTCAATGAATCCGCCTGTGCTTTCCCTCTACCTTCTGCAAGAGCTTCTGCAAAGTTGGCAAAAAGAACAGTAAATAGTAAAATAAATGTAACTGACCAATTAAACCACGGTTCAACATGCTGATGTCCAAATATATTTGGTGCTATGGATAAAATAAGTGTAATGACAAATCCAATCTCTACGACAAACATAATTGGATTTTTTACCATTTTACGTGGATCCAGCTTGATAAAAGATTCTTTTAATGCTTGAATGACCATTTCTTTTTCCATTGGTTTTTTACTTCCACCTTTATTTCCAGGTTCAGATTGACGACGGTTATTTCTTTGACTATTTGGTTGAGACTGCTGTGGAAAATCGTTCACGCTGCCTCTCGCATTTAATGATTGATTAGCCATTTGCTTTCCTCCATTCAACTTATAAAGTTAAATATTCTGCTACTGGTCCTAATACTAATGTTGGAAAGAACGTTAAAGCCCCAACAATAAAAATTGCGCCTACTAAAATGACACCAAACAAACTTGTGTCTGTTCTAAACGTACCTACTGTTTCTGGGATGACCTTTTTAGCAGCTAATGAACCAGCAACAGCTAACATCGTAACTAATCCAAAGTATCGGCCTAAATACATCACAATTCCTGTTGAGATGTTCCAGAACGGTGTGGCATCTCCTAATCCTTCAAAACCAGATCCATTATTGGCAGCTGCTGAGGTGTATTCATAGACAACTTGGCTAATGCCGTGGAAACCAGGATTAGAGATCCCCTCAACTCCTAATGGGCTGAATAATGCGATGGCAGAAGCACCAAGGATAAGCAACGGATGCATTAACATGGTGATGGCAATTAATTTCATTTCCTTGCCTTCAATCTTCTTGCCTAAGAATTCAGGTGTACGTCCAACCATTAAACCTGATAAGAATACGGCAATCATTGCATACATCATGACATTGATGAATCCTGCTCCAACACCGCCAAATACAGTATTTAAAAGCATGTTGGATAAAGCTATCATTCCGGTCATTGGTGTCAATGTATCATGCATCGTATTGACGGCTCCTGACTCTGAAGCGGTTGTTGCTACAGCATAGAGAGTAGATTGACCAACACCAAAACGAACCTCTTTTCCTTCCATGCTGCCTTGGTCATGTTGAATTCCTAGTTGATTTAAAGCTGGGTTCCCCTGATACTCAGAAACTAATGCTGTACCTAAGAAAACCACGAAAATCATCGCCATTGATACAAATAAAACTCGACCTTGCTTAGTATTTCCAACTATTTTCCCATAGGTAAATGGCAATGCTGTTGGCAATAGAAACATTAAGACAATTTGGATAAAGTTGCTTATTGCATTTGGATTTTCAAATGGATGTGTTGAATTTGCTCCAAAAAATCCTCCACCGTTATTGCCTAATTCCTTGATGGAAAGGAAAGAGCCAACTGGTCCACGAGCGATGGATTGCTTTGCTCCTTCAATCGTATTTGCTGTAACAGTTGGATCAAGTGTTTGAGGAACACCTAAAGCAATAAAGATAAAGGCAGCAACAAATGAAATTGGCAATAAAACCCTTGTGATCGAGCGAACTAAATCAACAAAAAAGTTCCCCATTTCTTTTCCAGAAAGCGCCCGAACAAATGCTATTGCTGCAGCAAGAGCTGTACCTGGTGCAACAAACATCATAAACAGAACGCCAATCATTTGGGATAGATAACTTAAACCACTTTCACCGCTATAATGCTGTAAATCCGTATTCGTCATAAAGCTAATAGCCGTATTAAACGCTAATGCAGGATTCATACCTAGGATATTACTTGGATTTAAAGGTAGAACTCCTTGAAATCGAAAAACCAAGTAAACAAGAAAAATTATAAAAGCATTGGCTACAGCTAAAGATAGTGCATATTGCTTCCAAGTTTGATTTACATTTTTTATGCCTCCAATCTTAAAGAGAAGCTTTTCAAATGGACCAAACACTTTATCTAAACCTGTTTCGTTATAGTCAAACACTTTTGCTAAATATAAGCCAAAAGGTTTAGCCAACAAGAATACAACCGCAAGTAGAATGACAATAGTAAGGATTGTTAAACTCAATGTTACTACCCCCGAATTAGAATTTTTCTGGATTGATTAACACATATAAAAGATAGATAGAAACCAAACATGCCAACACAAATAAAATAATCATTGCTTTTCACTTCCTTGATTAATCACTTGCGACGACCACTTTGTTAAACCAACCATAAGAATTGGCAAAAGAATAAAGATTCCAACCATTAAAATATCGAGCATGATTCCATTCCCCTCTTTCATTTCCATAGGATATTTTTAGTTAGTACATTAATAAAAAAGTTTGTGTACTTGTTTAAATAATTATACTTATCTCAAAAATGAATACAAAAAACCCGCAAGAAGAGGACCTTCATGCGGGTTTTAGACATCACTAAAGAAGCATTGTCTATCCACAATTTTTTTGGTTCCTCTCACAACGCTTACGGGGTTAGCTGTCGGATTCGGGACAGAGAGTATCCCTTCTTAACATTTTTGTTAAGATTCACCCCTAGCATGTAAAAATCATGCAAAATGGTTCCCCCGCTCTTTAATAAGATTAAGCGACTTTTTTTGTAAAATATGTTATTTTTTTCTTATAAAGGCATAAAAAAGACCACTGAGGGTTCTCAGTGATTTTTAAAAATCACAAGAAATCCCCTCTCTCATAACGCTTACGGAGTTAGCTGTCGGATTCGGGCTATAAGAGTAGCCCTACCAGTTTCCTGGATTCACCCCAAGTGATCACTTTGCATCACAAAATTGGGTCCCCCGCTCCTATCGGATTAAGCGATAATAGGAATCATTCTTTGCCTTATTTAAATTCATCTACTTTTCTATGTCACTTCCTTTCTCTTATAACGCTTGCGAAGTTAGCTGTCGGGTTCGGACAATAAGAGTTGCCCTAACAAAAAGAATTCACCCCAATTTATGGTTCCTCCGCTCCAACATAGGATTCAGCGACTGTTTAAAATGTTAATGCAACATTTTATGAACGTAATATTACTCCTCAAATTTCTGCTTGTAAAGGGATAAATATCCTTTAATTTAACTATTTTCGTGCAAAATTAACCACTATTTATGATTTTTATGGTAAAAACTAACTCATAATACGTTTTTCTCATATTTTCTATCAAAAGCATTTTTTCTTTATGATATTATGGATGATTTTATAGGTTTTACTATTTGTAAAGTTATTATTAATTTTCCCCACTTTGTATTTTAAGGGTTTAGACATATAGATAATCAAGATCTAACCAAGTGAAGTATACTCTTTCACCTCATTCCCAAAGTTTTAGCTTACTGAAACGAGTTTACTAGTTTTCTGCTTTTGACTGCTTATTTTTAATTGGGCAATTGCCACAATAACCGAACATCTTTTTCTAATTTATAGTACATGCAGCACGTTTTCCGACATGGATTCAATTTAAGTTCCTCTCCTATTTTCAAATAATATGTAATCGGATTCTCTTTTAAATTAAACAAGTCTCCACTTGCATTTTTCAAGAAATGAAAGTCGCTGTTTACCCTTTCTATTTTAATAGGATCACATTCTTCTGCTAGTATTTTCCGATAAATTGAGTTAATCCGAATGGCCACGTTTTCCCACAATATGGATGTTGGAATGCGGGATGTCTTATTCAATATCTCTAAAACCGGCGTTATATGTGATGAAAAAAGATCGCGCAGTACGTTTTCACGCCATTGTTCCCTCTTCATACTCTTTACTTCCTGCCATTTACACATACCTGTTTGAATACATAATTTCCGTTCTCTACTTAATGTGCAAGCTTTTACTGGAAAATGGAGAATACCGTTGAACTCTACCATGCTATATAAAGTGGACGACACGACAAGATAAGCATATCTTTTAGAAAACATGGAAGCTGCTATCGAAAAATTCGGGGCTTTTATCTCAGTCATATGTTTTTGTAAAAATGCCAAACATTTTTCTTCATTTAACAAATCTAATATGGCAATCTCCTTAGAATTCTCATGTTCAAAATGTATATCAAACGCTTTAAGCTTATTCATTACAATGCTGCTCATTTTTTATCATCCTTAAATTGAATTGCGATTATTAGTCAGTCAAAAAGATGGTTCATCCATACTAGATATAATAACTTTTTTTATTGTAATCGAAATGTTTTATATAGGTATTCCAGTTTTTAATTCAAACTACAATTGCATTTTCTTTTACTTTTCTCCCTTTTCCATGCGGAATACATAAAGGAGTCCCAAATAACGGATCTTTCGTAATTTCACAATTCATGTGAAAAACATCTTTGACCATATCTTGAGTTATTACTTCTTCTGGCCTTCCTTGTGAATATACCTTTTGATTACTAACAGCTACAATATTATGGGCATACCGGCACGCTAAGTTTAAATCATGTAAAACCATTACCACGGTTCTATTTTCCTGTTCATTTAGTTCAAATAATAGGTCTAAAATTTCGATTTGATGGGTCATATCTAAATAAGTTGTTGGTTCATCCAGTAAAATAATATCTGTATCCTGCGCTAAAGTCATCGCAATCCATGCTCTTTGCCGCTGTCCACCTGATAAGGAATCAACTGTTCTTTCTGCAAATTCTTTCATTTTGGTAGCTTCAAGTGCTTGATTAACAACTATTTCATCTTCAGTTGACCATTGCTTTAACCAGCTTTGATGCGGGTATCTTCCTTGTTTCACAAGTTGTAAAACGGTAAGGCCTTCCGGTGCAATTGGCCCCTGTGGTAAAATAGCAAGTCGTTTTGCCACTTCTTTAGTAGATAAATTTTCTACTGCATCTCCTTCTAGAAGGATTTGACCAGATTGGGGTTTTAAAAGTCTAGCAAGCGAACGCAATAATGTCGACTTCCCACAGCCATTTGCTCCAACGAATACTGTAATTTCTCCAGTCGGAATCTTTAAATCAAGATCTTCTATAATAATTTTGTCACTATAACACAGTGTTAGAGAACTTGCTTCCAGCACACTCATCGTCACAGCTCCTTTTTAAAAAGTTTTATTAATTTACATATTACGATTTTTGTATAATAAATAAATAAAAAATGGTG
Source organism: Niallia yueguangensis (assembly GCF_052663115.1). Classification (NCBI taxonomy): domain Bacteria; kingdom Bacillati; phylum Bacillota; class Bacilli; order Caryophanales; family Bacillaceae; genus Niallia; species Niallia yueguangensis. The sequence goes on along the minus strand of NZ_JBQTCX010000025.1, from coordinate 17,954 downwards.
CACCCATACCAGATACAAAAACTCCTGCAGGCAGGTCTAGTGGTAAAAAGGCTGTTCTCGAAACAATATCTGCTAATACAACTATTATTCCCCCAATTAACGCAGAAACTGGTACTAAACTTCCGAATGATCTTCCAACAAGTTTTCTAGCAATATGAGGTGCAATTAAACCTACAAAACCTATTCCTCCGGCAAATGCAACTGCAGCACCAGCCAAAGCTACACTAATACCTATTAAACCAAAGCGAGTTAATTGCACTTTTGACCCTAAACTTAGTGCCAGATCATCCCCTAGTTCAAGAACATTAACTTTTCGAGACATTATTAATGAAAGCGGAACAAAGATTAACACCCATGGCAACATAGAATAAACATTATTCCAATTTGCTCCATAAACGCTGCCTGTCAACCAAATATAGGCTTCACTGGTAGAGTACGTAGGACTTAGCACCATTAACATCGTTATAATAGCTCCCATTGTAACTTGAACTCCTATACCAATGAGCACAAGCCTTATTGGTGTAACTCCCTTTTTCCAAGCTAATATATAGATTAGGAGGCAAGCAACTCCTGCACCTACAATCGCTATAAATGGAAGTAATTTAATATTAACTTCCGGAAAATAGGTAATAAATGCAACTGCAGCTACTGCACTGCCACTCGTAATCCCAATAATATCAGGGGAAGCTAATGGATTTCGGACCACTCCTTGCAAAATTAGTCCAGATACTGCTAGGCAAATTCCTGCAAGAAAAGAAAGAACCATTCTAGGAAGTCTAAGCGTTTCTATAACAAAAGCATATTCCCCATTCCCTAACCCTAGCAAATGTTGAATAATGAATAAGGGGTTGATCATCGTACTGCCTACTGACAAACCTATAATAAATAACAGTAAAGATAAGAACAAAAGCAATAGGAATACAAAAACTGCTTTATTTTCAATCAATAAGGAAATCGAACCTGATCGATTCCGTATAATAGTATGTTTCCTCATTCCTTGCTAAACCCCCTTCGTGCAATATAAATGAAAAATGGCGCACCAATCATTGCTGTCATTACTCCAATTGGCATTTCTTCAGGCATAATGACAAACCTTGCTGCAACATCTGCCAGCAGCAGCAAACTTGCACCATAAATTGCACAGTAGGGGATAATCCACCGATAATCAATACCTACTAAGCCACGAACCATATGAGGTACAATTAATCCAATAAAACCAATTAAACCACCTACTGCCACGGATCCACCAGCTAAAAAAACAATAACAATCGCCATTAGAATTTTAACTAAAATAGTCTGTTGTCCTAATCCTTTCGCAATATCTTCTCCCGTCGTTAAAATATTGACGGCGTTTCCTAAAAAGAAGGACAAAATACCTGCCCCTAACAAGAAAGGTAAAACTGGCTCCAGCATATCTAATGTTCTTCCCGCAACCGTGCCACCTATCCAAAATAATACCCCTTCTAAACTTTGTTCATCTATCACAAGCAGCCCTTGTGTAAAAGAACTAAAAAGGGCAGTCAAAGCAGCGCCCGCTAATACAATCTTAATTGGCGACAAACCATCCCTTCCGAGTGAGCCAAGAAAAAAAACCATGATGGCAGCAACAGCTGCTCCTAAAAATGCAATCCACATCAAATAAATTAGTGAATGAACAGAGAAAAAAACGGTGGCTGCTACAACAAAAAATAAAGCTCCTGCATTTATTCCAAAAATATCAGGGGCAGCAAGTGGATTTCTAGTTAGTGCCTGCAAAAGTGCGCCAGCTATAGCTAGACTTGCTCCGATTACGGTAGCAATTACTACCCTTGAAAGACGAGTAGTTGTTATAATAATATGTTCTGTAGAAGATTCATCAAAATGAAGAAAAGCATTCATTACAGTACGAATAGGTGTCAATGTTTGACCAAACACCATGCTTGATAAAATAGAAATAAACAAAATACATAGACCAATTAAAAGCCCAAGAATCTTTAGTGAGGTTCGAGGAAATAATGGTTTCATAATCTCACTCTTTTCAAAATAATTTTTATATGTAAAAGGGGTCGGATCTGCCGAGTGATTGTGCTTGGTATGTTGTTTTTTCCCTATGGGGAGGGTGTGACTCCGCTCGCTCTGCCTTTATTAGGTGAGAATCTGCCTTTTTCTTGTGAGATAGTGGAAATGAGGCACGAGTCTCCATAGGAGTTTTATATGAAAAAATTAGGAGGAGGAGTCCCTCCAACCTAATCTAATAGTCACCTATTTTTCTAAATCAAAACGATCATAGATTTGATCTAACATATCGTTTGCCGAAATATAGCCTCCGCCCATATTCCATGCAACCTCATCCACCATATAAGTACGATTATTTTTAACAGCATCAAGATTTTTCCATAGCGGATGGTTTGTCCATTCATCATATGTCTTCTGAATTGCTTCGGCATCTGCATTGTGCCCATCAGCATTAAAAATGAAGAATACATCTGCATTCATGGAAGGAATACTTTCCTTAGTTGTTAACTGAAGTACTACATTGCCTTCTTTCTCAGCTTTTTGTTGAGATTCAGGCCGCACAAACCCAAGCTCGCTTAAAATATCACCAGCAAAACCTGTTATATAAATACGTGCATGGTCTGCTCTAAAGTTAAGTACTGATACCTCAATTGGCCATTGATCACCTAACTTATCTGTAATTTTCCCTTTAAAATCTTCAATCCGATTATCCCAATCTACTAAAAGTTGATTTGCTTCTTTTTCTTTATTCATCGCTTTCCCCATCAAATCAACCGTTTCTTTAAATTTAAACACTGTATCATGCGTCACTGTTGGAGCAATTTGCGAAAGTTGTTCATAAACTTTTTCGTGACGCAACTTTGAAGCAATAATTAAGTCTGGTTTAAGTTTAGCGATCTCCTCTAGATTTGGCTGTGTTTCCAAACCAACCTGTTGTACACCTTCTAAATCTTTTCTTAAATAATTATAAACAGGTTGTTGTACCCAAGATTCTACAACACCTACTGGTTTAACTCCTAATGCAACTGCGACATCTGTAGCCCCTTGATATAAGGTAACTATTCTTTTTGGTGTTCCTTTGATTTTTGTTGTACCCATCGCATGTTTTATTTCACGAACACTTTCTGAATCCGTAGATTCTTTCTGTTCAGTACCTTTGCTATCTTTAGAAGCTTCTTGTGATGATTGATTTCCACAACCAGCTAAAAACATGACAAAAGATAAAATGATTACAAGTAAAGAAAAGGAATATTTGTTACTTAATGAATATGTATTTGCTGACATTTATTTCCCTCCTATGTTGTCTAAACATTAAATGATAACGATTATCATTATTAACTAAATAATATACTGGTTTGCTAGTAAAAATCAATACCTAATTTATTTGAGAATTTAAATATATTTACTATTTTCTCCGGAAACTATCAAGTTTTCGCGGAATTATCAAAATTTACCCGGCATTCTTGCCAATTTTTTAATTCACAACGCCTCGTATATTAATGCACTTATATAAAAACTTGCATTTAATCACATAATGTATTGCAAAGGTACATGCACTAACCTAAAATACAGTATAGCTAGATTATTTTTGGAATTATTAGAACTATATAGAACACTTTATCTTATAGGAGGAATTTTTCGTGCCAGATACATATCTAGGATCCAAATTAAAAGTTTTTTCATTAAACTCCAATCCAGCGTTAGCACAAGAAATCGTTGAAACGATAGGAATTGAACTAGGAAGATGCTCCGTAAAGAAGTTTAGTGACGGAGAAATTCAAATCAATATTGAGGAAAGCGTTCGCGGCAGTGATGTTTTTGTCATCCAATCGACTAGTGAGCCAGTGAACCAAAGCATTATGGAGCTTCTTATCATGATTGATGCGTTAAAACGTGCATCCGTAAAATCGATCAATGTGGTAATTCCATATTACGGTTATGCTCGTCAAGACCGTAAAGCTCATCCAAGGGAGCCGATTACCGCTAAATTAATTGCTAATTTAATTCAAAAGTCAGGTGCACATCGTGTTATTACATTAGACCTTCATGCACCACAAACTCAAGGCTTCTTTAATATACCAGTGGATCAATTAGTTGGTATGCCAATACTATCCCAGTATTTAAGTACAAAAGAGTTTGCTCATGATGTCGTAGTCGTGGCGCCTGATCATGCAAGTGTAACGCGTGCTCGCCAAATGGCTGATCGATTAAAAGCACCAATTGCCATTATTGATAAGCGGGGACCTCGAGACTTTGATGCAGGAGAAATCAATATCGTTGGGAATATCGAAGGCAAAACAGCAATCATAATCGACGATATCGTTGATACTGCGAAAAGAATCACAAACGCAACAAAAGCATTATTAGAAAATGGCGCACAAGAAGTATATGCTTGCTGTACACATCCTGTTCTATCTAAACCTTCCATCGAAAAAATAAAAGAATCGAAACTAAAAGAACTAATCGTTACAAACAGCATTGCCCTTCCAGAAGAAAAAAGAATCGATAAAATTACCCAACTTTCCGTTGCGACATTAATTAGTGACGCGATCATTAACGTTTATGAGAATAAATCTGTTAGTGCATTATTTAAATAAAATACAGTAATCCTCTGGAAAATTTTCCAGAGGATTTTATTTTTTATCTAAATAGTATACTTAATCTTGTCTTTTAATCCATCTTTTCCATTGTCTTAATTCTTCATCTTGCTGCCATCTATGCCCATTAATTTTTCTATCATATTTGTCTCTTATATTTTTGTTTATCTTTCCTACTATTCCATTATTTCCTTTATTTCTATTTACTCGTTTTCCAGCTTCTTTCGAAGGTACATATACAGCTAAATACCCATTTACTAACGGATTTTTGATACCTTTTACTGTTACTGTTAAAATTCCATCTTTGTCTGTTTTTAACTTATCCTTGTTAAAACTTAATGCATCTTCAAATGTTTGATTGGCATGTCCTTTACCCATGTCTACATTAATTGTCGCATTTGTATTTGGATTATTTCCAATAATCGTTGCCACTCCCGAATTTTTGTTTGTTCCATAACGAACACTGGCAATTAAATCATTTCCTGGTGTCGAGGAAGTATTAGATGGGAAATAGGTAATTTTTTGATCTCCTGAAACGTACTGATTCCGTACACCTAACAGCTTGACTATTAAATCATAATAGACAGTTTTAGTTGCCATATATGGATCATCTGATTTATACATATCTCCATAAAAGACAGTTGGAACGGTATCTTTATTCGTTAAAATGTATGCATATTGACTTGGGACATTATATGGAGCATATTCCTTATCTGTTTTTTCCCGATCCTTTGCATACTTTTTAAACTGAATGGCTTCATGCTGTAATGTATGTGGTTTTGCCCCATTCGCTTCTGCTTCGGACACTAGAATTTTTTCTAAAATATTATGTTCTTGATCATGGTTGTTTACAAATGACCAGTTCGGAACTTTTTTTGCATTTTGGTTTGTTCGATCAACAAAGGAAGAGTTTATTATATTGCTTAAAGGACTTGGGTTACTGGCCTTCCCTAAACTGTCTCTCATAGCAGCCCATTGCTTGTGGTCATATACTAATTGCCCATTGTTTATACTATTTTCAAAATCCACTTGGTTATCCGTATAGGATTCTATATAACTTAAATGATTGTTTAAATTTTTGCCAAAACGATTACTTATTAAATCATGCAGCCCTGAAAGAATATCTGTGTTGTAATGAGATGCTGCATCGATGCGAAATCCATCAAAACCATATTGATCGATTAAAAATTTTGCCCAATTGGCTTGTTCCTGTTGGACTTTTTGATTCGTATTATCGATATCTGTTCCAATTAAAAATTCGTATTGCAACACATTTTTATTTACATTTTCATTGACACCATTATTAAAACGCATAATACTTTGCGGGTCAGATGCTGCAGAGTAGCCTGGCTGTGCACTAATATAACTGTCCGTTAATTTCGTAACTGCAGTGCTGTCGCCTGCTATTATTTTTTGTCTTACTTCCTCATCACTGTTTCCACTAAAGCCATTCGCTCTCATATAATCCAAATAGTTCTGTTTCGTAGATCCTTCTTGTCGATCAACATAATAAAGAAGAAGAGAACGCCATACTTGATCCTTTTCTGTATTGGCTCCTTTAACTGCAAAAGCTCCATCTACTGTTAAATAATTATCTATCGTATTGATTTTTCCGTATTTTTGAGCATCTGTATTTTCTAACCAGCTCGGAAGGTGATTGTTCTTGTCATTAGGCCCATAATAACGGTATGGTTTCTTATTTTCATCCACCATCACTCGGTAAATCCCCAATTGCTGAGGGCCTGTACCATTAAAATAAGTGTGATTCCATTCCTTGATGACTCCGTATTTTGCCTGGCCTTGTCCCCCACCCTTGCTATAAAGTTCAACAAGTTTGTCTTTCACATTTGCATTGTTTTCATTTCCATATTGGTCAACAGCAGTTATACTAGCAATTTCTGGTTTCGGCAGCCCCATCATTTGATTTGGTACAAGATCTTCTTGGACGCGAATGCCCTTTTTATGCAAGCCTGATATTAACTTCTTAAGTTCTCCACTCGTTCCATATTTTGTTTGCTTTTTACCATTCTGACCTTGAGCAAATTCTCCTAAATCATATCTATCCATGATCGCATACCCTTCGCCATAGTACGATTGACCAAATGCTCGGTAAGCAGGCGGCATCCAGACATCGGAAATTTTCCATTTATTTAACATGGCACTATTTTTTTGGAATATTTTATACATATTGCTTTCATATGGCTGATACAGACTGAAACTTTGAAAAATAACATGCTTATCCAGGTCTGCATTAGAAACAAATCCAGTTGATTTGTTTGGTGATCTATCTTTCCCACCATTTTCAACATTTATTATATTGGTATTTTCATTTTTCACATTTGTCATCCGATTATTGCTTTCCTTGCGTGATGCATTATTGTTACCACCAACTGTACAACCCGCTAAACTAAATAACAGAATTGCAGAAGTCATTATTTTTATCCCTTTTTTCAACATGTCCACTCCTTAACATTATAGTTAGCAATTATAGGTTTTCTTTTATTGATAAACCTATACATCACTAGCAAGGTCAGTGATTTGCAATTTATGGGTTTTTTTATCATTTTTATTGGTTGTTTTCGTATAGATTGTTGCTTTTAAACCCGCAGCCCGAATACACTTCGTCCGTTTAGCAAGCGTCGAGCCTCCTCATCGCATACGCTCCTGTGGGGTCTCGTCTTTCTCGCATTCCCACAGGAGGCTACGTGTATTCAGTCTGCTGAGTACTTCTTCTCTCATTTTTTTACGTAAAAAACAAAAAACTTTGAGAAAACAGCATTTTTTATTAAAAGATGCAGGAATATTCAGTTAGTTCAGATAATAGAATGAAAGAAAAATGTATACAATTGTATACATTAAAATAGAAAGGACTGATGATGTGAATGGATCAAGATTTTCGAAAGAAAACATTTCGAGGTGCAAAAATTGAAGACACCATCTTAGAATTAGAGAAATTAAGTCAGCTTTGTGAAGAGAAAATTAAAAATAGCCAACAAATAGAAAGACAGCGTTTCTATGAAGGGATGGCTATTGCTTATACGACTATTACATTGAGATTAAAAGGCGAGTTCGATTATATTGAACCAAAAGTAATAAACGAGCTATACAATGCAGTCGAGAAAGAACCTAAAAATACAGTGGATACTGAATACATTGATGCTTGTTCCTTTTGCCGGAGAAGTAAAGAAGAAATCGGAGAATTAGCTATAGGACCAGGTGTTTCAATATGCAGTGAATGCTTAACATTTGGTGAAGAAGTTATTAAATCACACAAAAAAGGGGTCTGACCCCTTTTTTCCATCTACTTTCCAGGCATTATTTTTCTCTTTAAAGCAGGATTTAAGTCATTGGCTTTCCAATATGCTAGTCCTGTTGCTGCCAACAGCAGCATGCCTGTTATCACAAACACACTTTGAACTGGAAGAATACCGCCAATAAATCCGCCAATCATGGGACCAATCATCCCTCCCATTTGATTGGCGGTTTGGTTTAATCCAAATGCCCTGCCACGAAAATCAGCATCCGTTGACTTTACAACGAGACCATTTAATGCAGGGAAGACCGCACAGAAAAATATGCCAAAAACGAAGCGGGTAATGGAAAAACCCCAAATATCGCTGAATATTATTTGAGCTAAGGTCCCAAGTCCTCCACCTAGCAGCCCAATGAATAGAACTCTATCGAATCCTACTTTGTCTGCCCATTTCCCCCAGTATGGAGCAATCAATGCACTTGCGAGTCCTGGAAGAGAGAATACAAAACCTGCAATTAAAGAAGCTTTATCAGAAGAACCACCAAGTTCAACAATATATAAGGGAAGAATCGGCTCAATCGTCATGATCGAACAGGTTGTTACAACAGTTAAAACAAGGACTAGCATAAAGGGCCGATTTGTATAAGCCACCATAATATCATTTTTGACAGAACCACGCTCCTTACTTGGCGTGAAATTCTCCTCTTTCACCAAAAAAATGACCAGAATCGTCGCAATGAAGACTAGTAATGCAGCACTGGCAAATGCTAACCTATTTCCAACAAATTCGGCAATTAATCCCCCCAGCAGAGGTCCAACAATGCCTCCCGTAGCGGTAGCCGTGGAAATCATCGAAAGGGCATATCCTATTTTATCACTTGGCGTATTCGTTCCGACCAATGCAATAGCTCCTGGAATAAATCCAGATAATAACCCCTGCATAATTCGTAATGCTAATAACTGATACGGGTTGGTTACAAAAGCAACTAGAATATAGATGATAAAGAGAGCAAACCCCGCTCGGATAATCATTGGCTTCCTCCCATATTTATCAGCTATCCTTCCCCAGAAAGGCGAAGAGATTGCTCCTGCAAAAAAAGCGGAGCTAAATATCAACCCTGACCACATTTCCGTATGTTGATGCACATTAATCTCCAGAAGAAAAATTGGCAAAAAAGGAATTACCATAAAAAAACTCGCTGCTGTAAAAAAGCTCCCAATCCATAATATCCATAAATTACGTTTCCAATTTAGCATATTGTTCGCTCCCTATGTATCATCAGCCTTCCTACTATTCACTTCTGCCAATGATATTTTCATATTGCCATCATATCATATCAGTTAATTATTTTCACTCTCGAAATTTTTTATTATCGAATAAAACGACCTACCACCAGCTGATAAAAATAGAAAATAATAACACGTAATAAGTATGTTTTACTTTTTAAGATCCTCTCGCAAAATAACTTGAAATTCCTACTTGCTAATTACGTAACGTAATGTAATAAAATTTACATATCAAAGTTTTTTTCAGGCTATTTTCGTATAGATTGTTGTTATTTAACCCGCAGCCAGAATACACTTCGCTTTCCGTGGGCGAGCGTCGAGCCTCCTCGTCGCATACGCTCCTGCGGGGTCTCGTCTTTCTCGCATTCCCACAGGAGTCTACGTGTATTCTGGCTGCTAAGAAACGCTTTTCCAAATATAATATGTAAAAAACAACAAACTTTGAGAAAACAGCCTTTTTTTAAAATATAACGGGAGTGGAAATATGACTGATCAGCGATATTTTATAGGTGATTTTGCCAATATGTCAGGTTTAACCATTCGAACATTGCAGCACTATGATAACATCGGCCTTCTTCCCGCTTCTGGAAGAACAGAAAATGGACGCAGGTTTTACATCAAATCAGATATTTTAAAACTAGAGCAAATTGTTTTCTATAAAAACCTGGGATTTTCCTTGCAGCAGATACGGGAAAAACTTGTCCATACTTCTGATTTGCAAGAGATGGACAAGATTTTTTTAAACCAATCTACAGTTTTATATTCACAGATGGAATCAACTCACACAAGCTTAGCAGTTATTGAAGCTTGTCGAGAGGTTATTGAAGTGAAAAAAAATCCTCCTTGGGAGTTTCTGTTTTCATTCATCAGTAAACTTAATAACAGTGATTTTCTAACCTGGGATTCATCCGATTTCACCAAAGAGCAACAGCAGATATTTAACAATCACTTTCATAGCATTGATGAAATTATAAGTATTTTTCACACATGGAAATCTCTATCCATTAAAGCCGTGACTTTTTATGCAGCTGGCATTCAACCCTCTGAATCAGTTGCGCAAAATCTTGCAAAACAATGGATGAACATGGCAGAATCTGCTACTGGAGGGAATGAACAGCTTTTGAATGCCTATCTTCAGGTTAATCAAAACAGGGAGATGTGGCCAGAGGGTGCACGTGCATTAATGGAAGAAGCAGACTCCTATATAACGGATTACTGTAAAATTTATTGTGCCAATAATGATATAAATATGCCTTGGTAATTGCTGAATAAACGGAAATAAAGAGATGTTTAGATTTTAAATATAGGAGGTTCAGTAAATGAATAAAAAAAATTATCAACCAACAAAGGAGTCCCTCAATACTCACCAGGTTCCGGAGTGGTTTGAAGATGCTAAATTTGGAGTGTTTATACACTGGGGGTTGTACTCAGTTCCTGGATTTGCACCTTTAGGTAGTTTAGCGGAGACTTTGAAGACGGATTATGATCGGGCACTGTTAAACTACCCCTATGCTGAAGGCTATTGGAATGCTATTAAGGACCCGAATACACCATCCGCTCAATACCATAAAACTAATTATGGCAACATGCCCTATCAAGGATTTAAAGAGATGTTTGTGGATGGACTGAAAGATTGGGATCCCTCTGCTTGGGCAAAAACCTTTAGAGACACCGGTGCTAAATACGTAGTGATCGTTTCAAAACACCATGATGGCTTTTGTCTATGGCCTACTAAGGTGAAAAATTCACACGAGGATAATTGGTTTAGCAAGCGTGACATTATCGGTGAATTAGCTGAAGCGGTTCGAAAGGAAGGCATGCGCTTTGGCATATACTATTCAGGGGGAATAGACTGGACGTTTCGTCGCAGGATTTCAAGAACGTTTATGGATTATTCCTTTTTCACACCTGGCGGCGACTATCCGGCATACGTTGATGCTCAAGTCCGCGAGCTAATAGATCGATATCATCCGGATATTTTATGGAATGATATTTGCTGGCCAGATAATCAGGATAGACTATTTCGTTTGTTTGCCTACTATTATGATGCCGTTCCACACGGTGTGGTAAATGACCGCTGGAAACATGCCACTTCAACCAACAAGATTATGGGTCTGAAACCTGTACGAGCCATGATGGACTTAATGGTAAAACAAATGATAAAGAAAAATCCCGATATTCACTCTGCTCTTGTACAACCTGCCATTCCCCATAGCGATTTCGCTACACCAGAGTATACGAAATACACGGAAATACAAGCAAAAAAATGGGAGATGACACGTGGAATCGGAAATTCATTTGGCTATAACCGCAATGAGAGCGATAAAGACTACGCCAATTTTGAGACATTATTTTTAGATTTTATAGATGCTGTGTCCAAGAATGGCAATTTACTGCTGAATGTAGGTCCTCGTGGTGAAGATGCACAAATACCTAGTGAACAACTAAGCCGATTATCAAAATTCGGCAATTGGCTGAAGCAGAATGGTGATGCAGTATACGGTACACGGCCATGGACACAGGCGGAAGCAATCACAGAGACAGGAGAGGCTGTTCGCTTTACTAAAAAGGACAATAAGCTTTACTTGATGATTCTAGGTAAGCCTAGCGGATCAAAAATAAAAGTAAAAGAAATATTCTTAGATGGCGAAGCATGCCTGCTTGCTGACGGCAGCCCGATCAAGATAGAACGAGATGGTGATGACATGGTTCTTACCTTTACACAGTCACTTAATGATCTATTTGTACCTGTTGTTCTTATCCAAGATGAGATAAGATAGTTCGTTGCATCTCATTTATACAGGAATAAAAGATGAATTCACATCATTTTCAAGGTCTGTCCTATAAGTCGATATAACCGACATATGGGACAGCCGCACCTATATTTAAGTCCATCATATTGAATTGGTCGAAACATTTATTTCCTTTATTTCAACAACAATGTTACAGTTAGATAGAAACTTAAAAGATGAGTAGGTGACAAATTTGATAGAAGTAAAAACCTCTCCACTAAGTGATGGAGAATTTAATAGAGGCGTCTTCGCTACATGCGATATAAAAAAAGGTACGCTGTTACATGCAGCACCTGTTCTTCCTTATCCTAACGACCAGCATAAACACATTGAGCAAACACTTCTCGAAGATTATGTTTTTGAGTATGGGAAAAATCACACGGCTGTCCTTCTTGGTTATGGCATGCTGTTTAATCATTCGTATGAACCTAATGCAACCTATGATATTAATTTTGCCAACCATACGTTTGACTTCTATGCTTTTACCGATATAAAAGCAGGAGAAGAAATTCTCATCAACTATAATGGTGATGTAGATGACAAAGAACCACTTTGGTTTAATAAGGACAATGATTAAAAGCTGACGAAAATGTCAGCTTTTTACTTTCACTATTTCTTCCCTACAAAATAACAATCATTGCAAACCTGATATTTAAAACGTGTGGGAAGGGACTCTCCACAAATTCTGCAAACCTTTTTTCTTGTCGGTATCCCAGCTTTTAAGTGTTCATGTATTTTGCTGCTAATATCATCTCTTACCCTTTCCCAGTAATGTGCTTCTGTTCTTTTCCCTAATTTATATAAAAATAAAAGGTGAACGCCTACTGATTTATAAGATAACTCCATATCTTCTAGACTAGATTCTTTTATTAATGGGTCAGGCAGTTCTTTATTTTCTACAAGTGCTTCCATTTTTAATTTCCATTGTGCTCTTAAAGCAGGTTCACTTGTAGCAAAAGGGAGTCGTAAAAACCCAAATAAATCGTTGACAGATAACCTTGCTTCTACCATCGTATCTTCAATCATTTCATATAATATTTTTTCTTCTGATAAAGTAGCCTTTTTTGTTCCCTCTGGACTTTTAAAACGATCCCATAAGTGAAAAAACAACCCGAGGTTATTCGCGTATTTTTGAAATCTTTCTAAAACAGCTGATGTAGGGGCAATCGCAAATCCTGTGAGTTCTTCATCCTTTTGTTCGAGAAGCTGCGTCATTTTTTTCGGATCACTTGTAAAAGCAACTCTTCCAACATCATATAAACCGCGCCGTCCTGCACGTCCAGCAATTTGTTTTACTTCTTGAGAAGTGAGCCATCTTCGCTTCGTTCCATCAAACTTGTCATTCTCCAAAAATACAATTCGTCTAATCGGCAAATTTAAGCCCATTCCTATGGCATCTGTTGATACGATGACGGATGTCTCCCCCTTTAAAAAACGCTGCATCTGTTTTTTTCTTGTTTCAGGCGGCATACTTCCATAGATTAAACTTACTTGACGACCCGTTCTTTGCAGTTCTGACGCCGTTTCAAGCACTCTTCTTCTCGAAAAGCAAACAAGAGCATCTCCTTTTCGTGTTTGATTGAAACGAAATAATTGGGAATCCACTTCTAAAGGTGTCTCTCTTACATATTCATGCACTTCCACATAAGACTCACCCAAAAGCTGAAGGATCATCGATTTTGCATGGAAGCTGCAAATAATATGGACCTCTTTTGCATTTGCTTTTGTTATCGCTCGATACCAAGCGAAACCTCTGTCCTTATCTGCAATCATTTGCGATTCATCGATGACAATTACTTCATAAAAATCCTTTTCATGAAACATTTCGACTGTACATGACAGATGGTTTGCACCCATTATCAGTTTTTCTTCTTCCCCCGTTTTTAAAGAACAGAGCACATTATCTGCATTTAATTTCTCATACACTTCAAGTGCTAATAATCGAAGCGGAGCTAAATACAGTCCACTATTTGCTTCTTTCATCCGTTTTATTGCTTGAAATGTTTTCCCTGTATTTGTTTCGCCCACATGAAGGACATAATGAATATTTCGGCCGGATGGAGGATTATATTCTCTGCCGAAAATATCATCAATCATTCGTGCTTCTTCCTCTTTGCGCCGCTTCCTTTCTTCCCTATCCGCTATTTCTTTTTGTTGTCTTTTTAATCGATCTTTTTCATAAATTTCTTGATGTGTTTCTAGATCAAATGGAATATCAATCAGCTTCATCAAATCGGCAATGTTTTCCTCAAGAAGGTCCTCAAAAAATTCTAGAGAACTATCTTCAAAAAGATCCATTCCCACTTCCTTTAAATAGGAGTCTGTTAACGCTTTTTGGAAGACCTTCTCATATTCCTCATATAGGTGGGCAGGTAATGTTTGTTTTAGCCAATTTGGACCAAAATCAAATAAATACTGCAAAATGATCGCTTCATATGTTTCTGTTAAGTCCTCTAAAAAAAGAAATTTATTATCCGGCAGCTCCATTTCATCGTACAAATACTCATCAAACGTTAGTTCCTCAGAGGATAGCGTAATCCCTTTTCTTTCTATTTCAATGGCAAGGTGGCTTCCTATTAAATAACGAACATACAAGTATAAATACTCATAATCTTCATCTAATATTTGTTTGATATAGTATTGAAACTTTCGATCTAATTTCGTTCGAATATCTCGTTGTTTTTCCTTTTTTTGCTGGTCTAAATATGCTTCTCTCGCCTTTATGTATCGTATTTCCCATGCAGATTTTTGATTAGCAAAAAGACTGTCTAGCCAATCATGATAATCATACGGTTTTATTTCTCTTATTTCATTTCGAAACAGTTTGTTTATCAGTTTTCTATTTTCACCCTCTATACTTAAACCCTTGTGTGTTAAATACTTTTTCTTTTCCTCAAAAGAGGCATGGCTTGCTGCTGAATTCAGCCACGTATTTAACCAAATTTGGTTGATATATTCTTCTCTTTCCCGTAAATACTGCTCATACGAAGGCATTTCCTTTTTCCCTTGCAAATACTTGTCTATATCCTCCAAAATCATTTCTTTTGTTCGTTCTACTGCCTTATAATAATAACCGCTTAATATGTCGCTCATGAGAAAAACTCCTAGTTTTTTTAATAGTCATTATAAAAGTATACAAAAGCAAGCCTCTGGAACAATTCTTCAGAGGCTTTACGTATAGTATTTTGCTATTACTTCCAACTGATACGCTTTTTTTGTACGTCGTAGTTTTTTTAATCCTGTTGTTAAAAATCAACCTTTTCCAAATAAAGACCACATGCATCTGCCATGCCACCGGTTTGGTTTCGTTCTTTTGCATCTAATATTCCAGGGATCTGATTGGCATCTATTCTGCCTAATCCTACTTCTATTAATGTTCCGACAATCTTCCTAACCATATTATAAAGAAACCCGTCCCCACGCACTCTAACTTGCAGGAATCCAGCCTCTTCTTCAATATGAAGTGAATATATCTCACGCACCATCGACTTTTTCTTAGACTTCGCATTTGAAAAAGCAGTAAAATCATGTTTCCCGATAAAATGTTGACTTGCATGATTCATTTTTTCGATATCAAGTTTTTGCTCTACATGCATACTGTACTTGCGCATGAAAGGATGTGTATATTCCTCGTTCCAAATCTTATACAAATACGTTTTATCCTTCGCATTATACCGAGCATGAAAACGTTCAGGCACTAACACAACATCTAAAATACTGATATCTTGGGGTAAATATCTATTTAAGTAATTCTTAATTTCCGATTCCGTAAAATTGTTGCTAATCTTAAAATTGGCAATTTGCGAAAGAGCATGAACACCTGCATCCGTTCTGCTGCAGCCAATAATTTCGACCTTTTCTCCCGTCATCTCCGTTAACACATTTTCTATTTTTCCTTGAATGGAACTGTCGCCATTGCCAAGCCGCTGCCAGCCTTTATAGCGTCCACCATCATATTGAATGACTAATTTATAATTATTCATCTTTACTCCTTCATTTAGCGCTTTTTCTTTTTATAATAAATAGCATCTTATATTTACTCACCAATCTTGGTATGTATCCAAACTTAAAATGTCACCTTCTCCTTGGTTGGAAACATTTATTATAACACTTCGCCAGAAAAAAGTGTAAAACCATCCCAAATGGAATGATTTCAAGATGCAACATTTTGGCAGCTGCAATGATTGGTGCCGTATAGAAGCCAAAGGATTTCCATAATTCGGCTGCTGTCAGCGGTTCATTACAAATTCATGATCATATTGATTGAACAAGCTCCCTTTTACAGTATATTTATCGCTAAAAGCACCATTACAATCATCACCTTAATTGTATAAGTAATGTTACGTAAATAAGATTAATTTTAAAGTAAAAAAGAGATAACACCTATAATCATGTATGTAAAAGGATTCTTCTTTTTTGTAAACTAATTATATTCAAACGAAGATTAATATCAAGTAATTTTTCTTCGGCTTTAATAGAAAAAGGAGGATTTTAAACATGTCTCAAAAAAATATTTCTTCTACTATTGCTCTTCAGGATTCTAAATCAAAATCAGCATCTCACCTTCCATGGAGTGGCTTATTAGCACTTGCTATGGCTGGGTTTATTTGTATATTAACGGAGTCAGTTCCTGCAGGACTTTTATTACAAATTAGTGCTGGCCTATCGATATCCGAATCACTTGCAGGTCAGTTAGTGACATTTTATGCTCTTGGTTCACTTGTAGCAGCTATACCGATAGTTACGGCGACCCGTGGGTGGAATAGACGTCCACTTTTGCTTTTATGTATTGTTGGTTTCTTTGTATTTAACACAATAACGGCAATTTCATCTGTTTATTTATTAACTATAGTTGCTCGATTCTTTGCTGGGGTCTCCGCAGGGGTTCTATGGGGCATTACTGCTGGTTATGCCCGACGATTAGTACCCGATAAATTAAAAGGGAAAGCAATGGCAGTTGCTATGGTGGGAACTCCTCTTGCATTAGCATTAGGAGTTCCTATCGGGACATTTCTTGGTTCCATATTCGGTTGGAGGATTGTTTTTCTAATCATGTCATTAATGGCACTTGTCCTAGTTTTCTGGATACTTTGGAAGCTGCCTGATTTCTCTGGACAGGATTCTAGGGCTAGTAAACAACCTCTTAATAAAGTTTTCTTCCTGCCTGGTATACGGCCAATCTTAATTGTTGTCCTTGCATGGGTGCTTGCACACAATATTTTATATATTTATATTGCTCCTTATCTGGCTAGTGCAGACTTAAAAGGAACTGTAGAGCTAATGTTACTTATATTTGGCGTAGCATCTGTTATTGGTATTTGGTTAATAGGAATATTCATTGATCAATGGTTACGTGTATTAATACTGCTAAGTCTTGCCGGTTTTGCCCTTGCATCCGTTTTAATCGGAATAGCTATAAGTTTTCCAACTACTATTTATTTAGGTGTTGCAATCTGGGGACTTACTTTTGGTGGGGCTGCTACTTTATTGCAGACAGCATCTGCTGAAGCAGCCGGAGAAAATGCTGACGTAGCACAAGCGATGCTTGTAACATCTTGGAACTTGGCGATTGGTGGTGGAGGTGTTGTAGGAGGAATTTTCTTGGAAATCATTGGAATACAAACACTTCCTTGGGCTATTCTTTTGTTAATCTTATCAGCCTTTATTGTTGTAAAGTTTGGATTTCTTAAATCGAAAAAACAAATAAAACTATAAACAACTATAACTATATACCTAATAAGGTGTTGTACTATAATCCACTATGCACATAACAGACAACACTATAGACAAAGAGTAAATACATTAGAAAACACCCTTTTTAAATTTATAGAGGGTGTTTTCTCACATTATTAAAAAATAAAGTTCTGTATTATTAAAGAAGCATATCATAGACAATTCTGATATGCTTAGAAAAAGAAAAGGTTGCTGAAGTTATCAAGACCTGAATTATAAAAATCCATAAAAAATAAAGGAGAAAACATATTAGTCATATATAATATGTTTTCTCCTTTTTATTCGATTAAAGCGCCC
>NZ_JBQTCX010000024.1:0-67228 GCF_052663115.1 Niallia yueguangensis | reverse complement strand
GTTGAATCAAAATGAACTGATAAATATGAAGCTATTAAATTTGCACTTAAATGACAGCAATAATGGTAGTAAATTGGATTATTTTTATTCAATTCATTTATACAATACATATATAAAAAGTACATGTAATCCCATTCTATCATTTCGCAAAATTCTATATAGCTCACATTTGAACCTCCTATTTTTTTACTTTTAGTATATCAAATACTAAGTTGAAGACATAATAAATACCCCTTTTCAGTGCTTATTGTTTTTTAGATATCTTTTTCTAGTGACATTATTTCTGTATTCTGTTTCAATTTTTATTCTTCCTTTTTTAAACATAAGAAAAAGAGCCCAATAAGGACTCTTAAAAAATTATTTAGTTATGTCGCCTTATTGTCCTTATGAGCAATAACAGGCATAAAAAATACACCTTCATTAGTGTTTTTATTTTTCACTATTCCGGTTGTCCTTCCTCTAAAACATCAATTGACCCCGCAAATTCAGGTAGCGACTTTAAATATTCGTATCCTTGAGTAAGAAAATTGTCTGTATAAAAACTTGTGGTATCTGGAACAAAAGCATAATCCTTTATTAATAAAACAGGATAACCTCTCTCTTTTTTGAAATGAACCGTGATTTTCAACAAATCTCTGCTGCCACTAAAAGAATCTATTTTTACATAACCATTTGTTACTGGATAATCCTCTGTATAAATAAAAGACTTAATTTTAATATCAGATTGAAAACTAGCTAATTCGCAT
The DNA here is from genome assembly GCF_052663115.1 of Niallia yueguangensis. NCBI lineage: Bacteria > Bacillati > Bacillota > Bacilli > Caryophanales > Bacillaceae > Niallia > Niallia yueguangensis. Next base: position 66,482 of record NZ_JBQTCX010000024.1, on the reverse strand, counting down.
CCTGCTGGTAATGTGAAGCTCACTTGTAATGCCATTTGTTTTTCGCTCCTTCTCCTAAATTTCTCTCCAAACTCCGTTATGACAAATAAGATTGACAGTATCCCCAAATGCAAGCGCTATATTTGCACGGGTTTTTGTAACCATATAATTATCATCATGTTTAATAGAACCACCGCTACCAAGGTAAATCAAGGTGACTCGTTTACCATTATGTCCAAAATTCACATATTCAATTGGATAGGTGGTTGTACATTCCACGATGTCTGCATCCATCCAAGCAGAAGGTTTGTTATTGTTATCGACTGGGTTTACATAGCTTAGTAGTTTAATCTTGTTGTTTTTTAAATAGAAATAACGGGAGTTTGCTTGATCCATATAGAATGAAGCATCCGCTTGAACTGGAATATTTAATGTTGCTCCTGTTATACTTCCTATTGTTACGTTATTATCTTCTGCTCCTGTGCGAATAGTAACTAGGCTTAAGGTTCCACTAACAAGTTTGACTTGATCTAGTTCCAAGTTACAGTTCTTACCATACATATTGAATAATTTAGCATCGTTATATGATGCCACGCTTACGTTTTTCATTGTTACTTCATCGTAAATATTAAAACATCTATCTACAACCGCTCCGCCTTCACAATTATTAAATACACATGTGTCAAACTTACAATAGGTTAATCTCCCCCATCTAGTTGTTGTTTTACTTGGAGCGCCAAAATCACAATTAGTAAACTTTGCTGATTTCAGAAGATTGTTCGCAACATCATATCCATCATAAAAAAGACTTGAAGGAAAGTTAAAAAAATCTTTTCCTTGATCGACTATATAATATTTTCCAACCACAACAGCATTAGACACAGTATTGTCGACATTACTATCGAGTGTAAGAGTTAAATCATTAATAGCTGTAATCCTTCTAACCCCTGATACCCCTGCTATTGTAATAAAATCTCCAACAGCTAGACTTCTGTATCCGCCTTTAATTTGGTTAACTGTCAATGAATTAGTTCCCGCAGAAATACTTCCTGTAATCCCTGTTGTACTATCCGCTAAGTAATGGTCACTGTTAATAAACATACAATTTGTAAAGCCGAGTTCACGATAACTAAGAAAATTAAACGGTCTAGCTTTAGATGTTAAATTTAAAGCCATTTTTTCAAACTTACTGCCATTAAAATAAATATGTCTTGCTCCATTATCAAACTCACAGAAAAGTGGACAAAATTCTATACGACAAAGATCATCGAAAAACAGAGCGTTGGAACAATCATCATTTCCATAAAATCCAAGTGGATATGCGTAATCAGTATCGCTATTTGCTCGTCCACATTTCACAATATGAACATTGCTGAAATGACAATCGTAAGCATCTACAAAATGAATAGCACCATCTTTAAATCCTTCAATCCAAACATTTTTAAAATTACAATATTGGGTAACTGAATATTGAAAAGCCCTAATATTTTTTGAAATTGCTTTACAAATCAGTTTTAAATTTTCGAAATTAAAAACTGCTGTTTGTCTTCTATCTGTTCCTCCTAAATAATAACCACCCATATGAATAAAAATATCATCACTTGCATCATCTGCAATAAGTACAGTTCCGTTAACTCCCTCAATGGTAACAAAGTTATAGTCTACCCACGTTTTTGCGTCAATATAAATACCTTTCATATAAAACGGTTTGGGGGGGAGTTTAAGTTTTCCTCCTCCATTAGTTTGAATAGAACTAATAAGTCCTTTAAACGTTGCAGAGTTGTCAGTTCCCGATATTCCATCCCAATCCGCCTTCATACCAATCATAGGAATAGGTGGGTACTCTGCGTTTATTTCTCGTCCATTTAAATTTTCCGACGTGTCTGCCAACTGTACATCAACAGCATTTAGTTCGGAGACAACCATATCACGCGCTGTGGGATGGACAGTGTTATCTCTTCCTAAGTGCATGTCAACTAATTCTTCTGGTTGTGATGTTCCATTTAATAAATTATCAACCCGCGCTTTTTGATTTACGAATTCATTTTCGATCATTTCCCAGTTCTTATTTTTTTGTTCTCTTGCATCACGTCCTTGAAATCCCAATAATTCTCTTATGAGTTTGATCATGGCATTACCACCTCCGTTCTTAAAGTGCCATCATCATTTACAAATATTTTATATTTGGTGCCATTAGGCGACGTTAAAACGGAATCTTGTTTCCCTTCTATTTGTGCAACTTTATTTTTTTCGTCTATCGTATAATCATTTGATGACAGCCCCATTCCTTCGACTTTATCAACTTTCCCTTCCAATGCTTGGCTTACATCTTCCGGGGGCATACCAGCAACATATCCTTTCACAGCATTTATGTGTGTTTTCGGATAAAAAAGAGTACCATTTGCTTGTTTCATCTGCATAATTTTAATCGCCATCTATTACTTCACCTACCGCTTCTAGAGTTAAACGAGCACTCCAAGCTTCATTTGCTGTAAGGTCCACATTAGCAATCAATCCGTTTAATAAACTTGATCTACGATAAGCATTATTTGCTTTGTTTGCTATCTGTCGCTGAATGGACAGCATATCCTTTTTAGCATTACTTAACGTTAATTCTGGCTGTTTTGAGTCGTCAAATGGATAATCTTTAATACCAACAATCGGCACATCTACATCAAGCTTCATCGGCTCAATAATTGCCATCCACACTTCACCAATCACCGGAATATCCTTACCGTAATAAGTCATTGTAAAAGTTGTTTCCGGAACGTCTTGCAGCTCCTTCACTGCCTTCTTATCTGTATATTCTTTAGTCGTTGCCTCCGCATCCCCCGATAAGTCCACAGTATCTGCAAAAGACTCCCCAAATCTTGATACATTCGCAGATTTATAGATATAAGGTTCAAAGAAATAATTTCCATGCTCGTCCATGTATGGATATACCCAACACTGTGTACGCAAGTTGGTTTTATCTAACTGTAGGTTAATGTCATCTGTGTTGTAGAGCCATCTAAATTGCTTCTGCGTGATAATTTTGAAATTAGTATCATCCATAAAGATGACTTTTTGATTATCAGCATTAAGGTAACAGCTAAACGTTTCTACTAAAGTATTAATTAGTGACATTCCATCACTACTACCAAACCCATCTATTAAAACTTTCTTCGTAAAAGAGCCCCTTATTTCATAGCTATATCCATATGTGTTTCCTTGAAATACGAAGGCAAGATATTCTGCTAATGTGTGGGTAGGCTTGCTGCCATCTTCATAATCATCATCGAGTACGTCTTTTACTCTTATTTTTTTCTGTATGTCAAAGTAAATGTGCGTGGCCGTAACGGCAATCGTTTCTGTCGTCCCACTCACAACAGGATTTAATTGCTGGACTACATATTCTTGGCCATCTATTAACAAAGAGCATTGATCGCTCATTAATAAGTCATAAGCAAACGAATTATAGCTTGTTCTCGTGATATTAAAGCTAATTTGCCAGTTTGCTAAGTTTTGTTCGCATGTTCGTTCAAAGTCCGTAAAATCAATAACTATTTCTTCATACCCCTGTGCTTTTACTAAAAGTAAATTCATAGCAATCACCTACTTGTACAGGAACCTTATATTAAAAGCAATGACCGGATTCGAACAGCTTGCAATACTGAAATTGTTCCACCCTGGGGCAAGTGTTATGACACCATGATTTGTGTCCCTTCCACATCTTTGATTGTTGAGATATGGATCAAAACCACTTAATAGTAAAGCATCAGATGATGTCATTTCTTTGTCCAAGTGAAATATATCTCCTGTAGTCCAGTTTCTTATTGTCGGTGTCCCAACACATGTTAATGCGATATCAAGTAAATGATGTTTCAAAGGATTAATCGTAATGTCCGATGCATTATAAACTGAGAATGCGAGAGTATTGAATACATAAGATAAATCCTCCACATTCGGTAAATTCATCCCCACTTGCCATGATTCTGCATCGTAAGTAAACGGCGCTTCCAAAGTTGTTTTATACGCTTCACGAAAACCGCTTGGTAGGTCAAATTCAATAGTAAACGTCATATCCGTTATATTAATTCTTGTAGGGTCATATGGCTTTGCCATCACGAGATATCTAAAGCCTGGCATCATGGTAGTTCGAATGTAATAAGCTTCTCTTTCAAAGAAAAAACGATGAATTTCCCTGCAGGCTAATTCAAAATCAAATAGATCATGTCCAGAAAAATAGAAATTAGCACTAACAGTACGTGGCCCATAAGTTGCTTTTCCGCTTGGAAGCTGACCATCTAACCCCGGATTTGTTATGTAATTCTGGGTTAGCGCCGGGGCAGAAACGGACAAATCTAAAAACTGCAAACCTTTTAAGTCTGCAGCTTCCGATAGCAATATTTCACCATCGCCCTTATTAATATATAAATCTTGCAAAATGCTCATCCTAAACCACCTGCCATAAAGCTATTTATTCCGTATTGTTTTCCGTTTGTATTGTTAAGTTTATTAGCTAGTTCATTTAAAGTAATACCAGCATTTGTGGACTGCATCCCTTGTAGCATTTGGAACAACAATTGATTCTGTTGTTGCAGTAACAAGATTATTTTCGATTGATCATTATTGCTTTGAATATTAATCTGTTGAATGCCACTTTGCTGGCTTGATGCAGTAGCTTTTTGCAATGCTGCAATAGCCGCAGTGCCATTAATGGGAACAACATGTTTTGAAATAGTACCAGACACAAACTTCGTTGCTTTTTTAACTCCATCTACTGCTTTATAAAGACCATTTTCTAAACCTTGTCCAAAGTAACCCGTTAACTCTTCACCAACTAATGAAGGAGAATGAATTTTAAGCTTTTTCCGTACTGATTTTTCAATACTGTCAGCAAGCTTGGAAGCAGACTTTGATAAATTACCTCTCTTATCAACCAATCCATTCACAAGACCATTTACAAAGTGTCCACTTAATTCAGTTCCTTTTTTCTTATTGATTGATTTATTCAAGTCATTTAGGGCATCTTTTACACCAGATTGATATTTCTTTGATGATTTATTTATCGCATTATTTAGATCTTTACCAGCTGCCGAAAAAGATGTGGTTAAATCTCCTAGTGTATTTGCTCTCTTTGTCTTATCGGAATATGCTCCTTGGTAGGCTTTCCAATCACTCTTAGATAAACCAAGTAAAGCTTCCACATCTGCATTCGTTGATACACCTTGTTCTAATAATTCATTGATCAGTTTATTAGAAGCACCTTTTTGCTTTAATTTATTGATGTTGGAAACGAATCGCTTATACATACTGTTTTGCGATTGAAGATTATTTAAGAGCCCCTTGCCAGATACTTTTCCTTGTCTAGCGTTATCTGTTAAGGAATAAGCTGAATAAGCATTGCTTCTGTTCTCGTTCACAATTGTTTTATAAGCCTGTTTTGCCTCTTTCACAGAACTTTCAAATGATGAATTAATATTCTTCAACGATTTCTTAAACGAGTCAAAGGCACTAGTTATTGCTTTTAAGAAAGAGTTATCCGTTCCTTTCGCAAAGTGTGGAATATCTTCTTTCATTTTTGCGATAGATGGCCAAACTTTGGAACCGGCAGGGAAGTTTTTAAACAGTGTCGGAATTTTAGGGCTAATACCAAATTCTCCATCAGGAGTTAGATATGGTTCTTCTTGCCCGCCATCACCGAGAATAGCATCGCCGCCTTTGTGATCATCAGTACCAGTTGCATATCCAATATATCCTTTACCGCTTGCTAGTGCCTTAACACCTGGAACATTAGCAATAGAACCATAACGGCTAATAGCATAACGAATAGCAGCAATGGCATTGTCCACAGGATTCCATATATCATCATGTCCAGGTAATTTGTGAGCATTAAATGTGCTGTCAATGGTTTGCATTAACCCTTTTGATGGATGGCCAGCTTTAAAATTCGAGTCCCATAGATTGATAGCTCTTGGATTGCCACCAGATTCCTTCATGGCTATTTGAGACAATGCAGGCAAGAATTGCATTGGTGTGTTGGTAATAGACATAGCTTCCATTAACCATGCTTGCACCTGTTTGCTTCCTGCTGCTTTTCCACCAATAAAACCACTGGACAATTTGCTTTTCAGAAAATCTGCTGTCTTATCACCTAAATAAGAAAGAATGTTTTTACCAACATCTTGTCCTATTTCGTTTTCTCCAAAATTAAGATGTTTTTTAAACAGTCCCTTTACTTTGTCTAGTGGATTAGACAGCCAATCAAAGTAATCGCCAATACTACTATTCCCTTTTGCGTATCCAGGTAAAATGGTTCCTTTCCCTAATCCACCAGCCATTACAGCAGATGTATCCCTTGCATTTAAAATTCTTTCTCCATAACGAATTTTTTCAATAGATGGACCATTTTTCCCTAGTAATCTAGCGAAGCTTTCTCCCGGTCTGTAAGCAAGTTCAACGCCTTCTTCCCCAACAAGTGAATAGCCTCCCTGATGGAATCTAGTTCCTTTTGCTGAAGCACTAACCCTACTAATAGGTTCATTTGATGCTAATTTCTTTTCCGTTTTTGAGCCAGTAGGACTCCATTTCGGAATAGTTGGAATGTGGAAGAACTCTAATACCTTGTTTATTCCACCTGTTACCCAGTTGACTTTATCAGCAAGGCTTATCTTAAATTTATCCCAATTACTTAATATCTTTCCTGTTTCCCAATCGACTTGATCTAAATGTCCTTTAGCTTGTTTTTTTGCCTCGTTTACTACGTTTATATGAGTATCTTCAGCGTTTCTAATTGTTTCGTCACGTTGAGTTTTAGCTTTTCCAATTACATCTTTTTTCTGATCTTCGGCTTTTTGAACAATAGCATCATATTGCTTTTTAGAAATATTCTTCTGAACATAATACTGATTATCAGCCCAACTTATAGTTTCTTTAAATTGAGCCTCTGCATTATCTACAGTTTTTTTGTATTGATTTTTTGCAGATTTTATTGTTGCTTTTTCTTGCTTCAAAGAGTTTTTAACCACAGATGCAGCTTGTGATGCTGATAAATCCCTAACATGAGTACGTAAATCACCCAAGATTATTTTTTGTTGTTTAGCTGATTTACTCATTGATTCAGCAGCATAACTATTCATCTTATCTTGTAGTTTGTTAATTTGTTTTTGTTCATAAGCATTAATAGAGCGATTTTCTTTAGCTGCTGTTTTATAAATCTTTTCGATTTCTTTTTCAGTATCACTAACTGCTTTTTTCTTTTTATCAGTGCCATCATTTACACTTTTAAGTATGCTATCTTGCTCTTTTTTGCTAAGACCTGTTAAAGCATTAAGATTCTTTTTAGCAGAGTTATTAGTATCATCAAAAGCTTGATTTATCTTCTTAGACATTTGCTTATACGGACTAACTAAGTCATCCACATTCTTTTTACTTACTTTAGCTTGTGTTATACCCATTTCGATAAGCTTTTTATTCACTTGATCGCTTAATATTGTGTATGAAGACAATGCTTTTTTAGTAGCAGAATCGATACCTTTAGAAAAATTTAACTTTTTATCAATTTCAGTTTTCTTAAAATAATCACTGATACCTTGGCCTAGTTTTTTACCAGCTTCACTACCTGCGAAAGCACCAATAGCTCCACCTATCGCTGTCCCAATACCAGGTGCAATTGCTGAACCTATTGCAGCACCTGCAGCTCCGCCACCTAATGAACCTCCAAAATCACCAAGTTTACTACCAGCATTGTCTTTATTCATACCGATTAAACCAATAGCACTTGTAACTAAACTTAAACCTGCAATACCACCACCAAGAATTTTCGCACCTTTAGCCAGCCTGCCACCTCTTGATGCTACTTCCGCGACTTCTTCACCCACTTCTGTAACGGCACGAGTAGATTGTCGGCTAAATAAACCTCTTCTTCTGCTGCTACGAGTAGAACCACCAGCTGAACTGTTGCCAGCTGTATTTACTGCAGTTTCACTAGTTGCTAAAACCTCATTGGAAGCCGCTGTTTCTAAAGCCTGTGTACGATATCCTCTCATGCTCCGACCTGCTCTATCAAACATACCAATCATAGTAGAGCCTGCTCTTGTTACAAAGCCAATTCCTGTTGCTAATCCACCCATTGCAGTAATGGCTAAACCAAGCCCTGTTGCAATAATTCCGCCAGCTAGAGCAACACCTGCACCAATAGCTATAGTGCTTTGCATCGTTGGAGATAGATTATTAAATTTATCCACGAGAGTTTGTGTTCTCTCTGCTATCCATTTCAATGCAGGAATAAGAGCATTACCTATGCTGATACCAGCAGTTTCAAACGAACTTTTTAATAGAGTTACAGTTCCTTTTAAGTTATTTAATTTCTCTTCTGCTACATCTGCTGCTTTCACTTTATTTAAAGCAGCATTCATATCATTGATGCCTTTGGCACCTTCCTTGTAAAGGATGTTTCCAGCTCTAATTGCATCTGTACCAAACATCACATTAAGAGCGTTTTGACGCTGTTCGCTGTTTAAATCTTTAAGAGCATTTTGTAAAATACCAGCGATTTGAGACATATTTTTAAGATTTCCATTTTGATCATAAAACGCACTAGATGCAAACCCAGAATATTTGGCTAACTTATCATATTCCTTTGCCACTTTTGCCGCTGAAGCACCACTACCAGCTTGTATTTTTGCTAGTTTTTCTAATCCTTTTGCAACATCATCAGTTGATTTTGAAGCCGGTTTTATACCTCTATCTGACAACCAGCGATAAGCAGCACCTGTATTTTGAGTAGCCAGACCCAATGAATCCATCATTTCACTTGCTGCCTTAGTATGTGGACTTAAATTCAACAACATAGTTTTTAATGAAGTACCTGCATCGGATCCTTTTAATCCATTTTGGGCAAAGGTTGCTAATGCTGTAGACGTATCTTCAAAAGTTAATCCGACACCAGATGCAACCGCAGAAACCATTGATAAACCAAACTTTAACTCTCCCACATCTGTGGCTGATGCATTTGCAGATCCAGCTAATATATCAGCAGCACGGGCAACAGATATATTGTCGTCTCTAAAAGCATTTAACGCTGTGGAAGCAACTTCTGCTGCATCTTTTAGTTCTAGTTCGCCTGCTGTAGCCAATGATAAAGCTCCACTTAAACCGCCATTTGTAATATCTCTTACAGACACACCAGCTTTTATCAGCTCTTCAATCCCTTGCGCTGCTTCAGTCGCTGAGTACTTAGTTTTACTACCCATAGTGATTGCTAATTTTTCAAGGGATCCACTATACTTTTGAACTTCATCTGGAGACATTACAGACTTAACAGAAGACATTTGGGCTTCAAAGTCCATTGCTTTTTTAGTGGCTGTACCTAATCCAATGCCAAGAGCTAAAGTACCGGGGCCAAACGTTTGTGTCATATTTTGCCCTGTTTCAGTCATTCGGCTACCAACATTATTCATCGTATTACTAAACTCATTCATACGATCACGAATTCCCAACACTCTATTGGATGCATTGCCCACAGAACGACCTAAATCGTTATATCTTGATATCGCACTTGCTTGTGCTGCCTCTAACTCTTGTAAAGCTACACGCTGTCTGCGAGTAGCAAGATCATCGGCACCTTTTGTACGAATGAGTTCTTGAAGCTTTTCCCGCTCCGCATCAATTAATCGAACACGCTCTTTTATTTGATCTTTAAGACCAACATATTCTCGTCTGTTAGCTTGTAACGCTCTGCCTTGTGATCGTAATGTATCACTCATTGCAGAAGTTTCACGTATGAGTAAAGATAAATTTTGGCGAATATTATTAGTGCCACGATTGTATTCATTAATTTCAGATTGAGTTTCTTGTAGTTGTCTCCTGAAACTTTCTTGTCTACTAGTTAAGTTATTTATTTGATTAGCAAACCTTAAAGCTTGTACACTATTTTCCCCAAACTTTTCTTTCGCCTTATCATACGATTCACGTAATTTTTGTACCTGTATATCCTGGGCCCGGATAGTTCGCTCTAACCCTTGATATTTAGCATTCAGTTTTCCTAATGTGTCCCCAGCATTGTCAAACACACGCATTTCAGCCTTCATTTGCGATGTGGAAGCCGCAACAGCTTGCTTAATTGATTTAAGACTTTGTGTTACCCTAGTCCCATCAAAACCAACACGGATAATAACTCCTTCAGCCATGGTTTACCTCCTTTCTTTTAGATTTTTAAATAGAGTTGAAGAAATCTTCTGGGTGCATACGATTATTGTTATTAGAGCCAGATAAAAAACGCATTAGAGCATAGTAATCTGTAGATTGAATGTCATTAAAAGACCATCCTGCTTTTATCAGATCTTTATACACTATGTCTAAATCATCCAATGCTTGTGCAGCAGTTATTGTTTTTCCTCTGCCGTTTCCTTCGGTTTCTGCTTGTCCTTTCCCATTACTTGATTAAAGATACGATCCAACTCATCATAAAAAATATGACTTTCTAACCCTTCCCAAATATCATCTGTTGTGAGTTTTTTATCTGTAAATGTTCCTGCCACAAACTCAACCATTTTATCCGTATATTCCAATTCAGTTAGTTCAGGATTATTGTCAAACTCAACTTGCATTTCTAATGCAACGCGTACTCGTTTTGCTGATACAAATTCTTGTTCATACACCACTTTCTCGCCTTTTTTATTTCTCAATTCAATTCTCAACATATCTATTCTCCGTTCATGTTTTTGATTTTTTAATACAAAAAAGCTAGAGCAATAAAGCCCTAGCCAATTAATCTACTTATTATTTTTACGGTGTTGCTACCGGACGAACAAAGCTTTCCCATGATTCAGCTGACCAATCTGTATCTCCCTCTTTAGCTTTACCATATACAAAGCCATCAGATGCACGAGAAACAGCATCCCCTGTGATTTTGTCCTGTGTAACTTGTTCATTATTATCATTCGTTTTCAAATCGTTGTCCGGCATACCAAACTTAACTTTCAAAAGTGCAATGTGGATTGGATTTCCTTTTCGGTCAGCAGATAAGCATTCCACAGAGCAGAATGGTGCTTTTGTATCTTTTCCAAGCTTATAAATTCCGCCTTCTTTAACCAATCCTGTGACAGCTGCCAAGCAATCGTCCGGCAAGTCATAAATAGATAAATCAATTTTTGCATCTCCAGCACCTTTTCCTGATACATCAATAGCCATGTTAGATGCATATATTTTTTGAAGTTGTGCTGCAAGTCCTGTTATGTTTGCCTCTACAGTACCATTTCCATTGTTTTTTCCATCTAATACAAATTTTTTATCTGTGATTACTTTTTCATTATCATCTAATACATTGATGATAACTTTTTCAAAACCTACAGTTGCCATTTATTCATCATCCTTTTTTATTAAATTTTGCTGTGAGATACAGCTTTTCAATGTCGGGATCTTTATCGATATAACTTTTAGTTATTGCATAGAAACCGTTCTTTTCCATGTATTTATGAAGTAATTCATCATATTCATCAGCTAAAGGATCATCATAATTAAACCAAACTTGTACTTGTACACCTGTTGTAACCGAGTTGCTTTGATTACTTGCATAATCACCTCGTGAATTACCCATATGATTAATTCGTACAAGTGTAGCTACATTTTCACGTGGAGTTTGTTCTTCATCGGGCATTCTTTCAGGAATAAAGTGCATAAAAACATAATCCTCATTAAAACCCATGGGATTATCTTCTGCTGATATTAAGTTATAAGCATCTAACAAAAGACTCATGTTCCGTTAACCTCTCCTAGTATTACTCGCTCCATAGCAGCCTTAACAGCTTCATGTGTCTCTACCGTTGTTTTCTCTGCAAAATGTTGCGGAGCTTGATAAATGGTTCCATCATTAACAAAATGTGACCGCCAAGCAGTATCTTTTCCAAATTTTATTTCAATGTTCCCCAATTCATTTGGTGGTGAAATAACAACATCATCACGTAAATGCTTAAATTCACGTTCTACGCCAGATTGTAGATCAAATTGTCTTTGCTGTTTCCATTTACGGTCAGACCTATTTTCGTATGGGGCATTTACTTTTAAAGCCGCAGCTACTATCGCAGCCCCTACTTTAGTGGCCTTTTTTCCACCACTTTGAGTTTTATAAGCTAATTCCCTTAATTGCCTATCTAATCCACTCATGTCAATATCCACACTCATGTTATCACCTCACAAATGATTGTTTTCCACTCTTTATTAACAGTGTCAGGACTAATATCTTTGATTTGATAAGACCTTTCCTTCCACAAGATTGTCATATCATTTTTAATAGCAAAATCTTGTTTTTCACGAAAAACAAATGTGGTAACAATTTTAGTTTCTGTTCCAATACTGGCCATCCTATCGGATAGTTTTTGTTTCCAAACAGCCGCCCATATTGTTGCAACTGGTACATCCCTTTGTTGTGCTACACCATTAACCTTTATGGTTTGCTTTTGATTAAAAGTAATCCTTTGATCAAGTTGAGATGGATTTGTTATTAGCAAGATAATACGCTCCCCTCAAATCGTGGATGAATGATGTTACCCCAAACGGAATTTCAAACGTTTCTTTATGAGAACCTATGAATCTATTTTGATACCAATGGCCAACAAGCATAATGCAGCATGTTTCATATAACGGCTTAATTTTTTCTCCATTAAAAAAAGTGCTATCCGCATCTTTGCAAACAGCACTTTGTATTTTAATTTCCGCAGTGGCCATGTATCTCTGAATCAAACTGTCATCAAAGGAACTGTCCACACGAAGAGCATTTTTTACTTCTGCTAAATCCATAGAGAATCACCCCTTTTATTAGCCAGCAGGAGTAACATCAATTTGTCCATATACAAATGCTTGATCATCCCATAAAGTAACATCTTCACGTTCAATCGCACGTAAAGAAATTGTATTTGTGTTCCAAGCGCTATCTGAATATGGGTTTGTTGCAATAGACTGTTGCTGACGATCCCAAAGTACAATACCTTCTTGGAAATCCCCGATAAAAATAGGGAAAACAGTTGCTGAAATATTAGGAAGTGTTTTATTTGAAACAACCACTACAGGATATCCAAACAACATCTTTTGTGTAGGATTTGTTGGAATAGGCTGTAATAAATATTTACCTTCCGCATCTTTCAACTGATCCAGATAGTTATAACCATTTTGGTTTGTAATAATTTTTGCATTTAAAGCAATTGCAGGATCAAGAGTAACGTTTAAAGTTGTCTTAATATCATCAGTGCTATCAAATGTCACAGGTGTGCCACCTTGTAATTTAGATAGAATTAAGCTATTTCGAGTTACAATTGATTTCTTAGCAAACCAATTAACTACATAGCCTTGTAAATTTTGATCAGAATCTTGAAGCAATGTATTGGACAATGGCAATTTACCTGCATAATCTTTAATCGCATAAGAAAGTGGAGTAAATTTTGGATTATCTGTATCTGGGATATTCCCCATTTCAGCAACATTTTGGAACGGTACCATATCAGCTCTTTTTTCCAACACACGGGAACCTGAACGAGTTGTAACATTCTCTTTTCTCACAAATTGCTCTAAAGGATTTAACGTTGCTTTTAATTGATTAATTGCAGTTGAAATATCTTGTGGAATAACCAATCCACCATCTTCATCATTTAAACCACTCATTGCACGTGCTTCTTTAGATTCCAACAAACCAATTTCTTCTGCTGTAAGACGTTTCCCGCGAAGATTGTTTAAAAAGGCTGGTTTATAACGTTGTTGCAACTCTTCTTCGTCTTTCTCTTGACCTTTTGTTCCTAAAGAGAAATTAACTGGGTTTGGAAGATTACGTTGTTGACCTTTTGGCGCAGCAATAGGATCCATTTTTGCTAATTCCTCATATTCTTGCAATGTGGAACGCATTTCATCCATTTCAGTTTTTACAGCTTCCGCTTTAGATCTAAAATCTTTTGCCCCTTGCAAATCATCAGCTTCTACTTTTAATTTTGCATCAGCAATATGCTTGTTATATGCTGATCTTTTTTCTTCGATATCTTTCTTTAATTTAGCAATACGTTCTTTTAAATTCATGATTTTTTCTCCCTTTTTTCGTCCATATGACGTTATTTTGCAATAAAAAAAGACCAACTTCTAAAGTTGCTCCATTGTCATTAAATCTAATTCAATTTGCATTAATTCCTTTTTACGAGTCACGATATTATCTAGATTACGAGAGCCGACAACAGCCTCTGTATCTGGATATGCTGGGGTGGTAACTACTGATACATCATATAAAGCACCTATTCTTTTTATGGTTCGACTATACATATTTGTTTCTTCGACATACTCAATTTCGTCTGCATCATCATCATCTGTCAAAGAAAAAGCAAAACTACACTGATTAATAACACCAGAACGAACATTTTCCAGTAAATCACGTGCATATGATGTGTCTGTAGGAATGAATTGGAATCGTAGTCCGATATTATCCACAGTGAGAGATAAACTTCCTTTGCCACTTGAAACCGTATTCCTTGCTAATACTTGATTTTCATTATGATTAAATAAGGCAACGACATTTGACATATCGGTATTATCCAGTGCTCTAGGATCAATTTTTTCTCTAAACTTCACATAATAGCCTAATACATCGCTTTGACGGTTGAATTTCAAAGCATAGCCTTCAATAACCTGCTGGCCATCTTCACCTTCTGCATTTCTTAACTCAATCTTCGTCTGTATTTGGCGCATCTCCTTCTTTGCCTTGTCCATTATCACCACCTCCCTTCGGTTTTGCTTTAGCTAACTGCAATTCACTAAGTGTGGATAATGTTGTGTAATTAAGTGATGCAAGCAACTCATCTGCAGCAGGATTATCAACAGGTGGTTCACCAAATTTTTTCCTTCCTTCATTTGGTGAAATAATACTATTCTGTATTTGCTTTATGATACGCTCAATCTTCTTATCTGGATCAATATCTCGGATATTATCCGTATTAAATTCAATATCCGTTCCAAGTGGAGCTAATTTAAACTCCATTTCGCTTTTCAAAGCAGAAAAATAGGGTGTTAAAGTGTTTTGTAAGTACCACAAGTTATCATCATCTGTGGACGTATTCGTAGTCTCTATACCCATACGAGATAACGGCAGGCCAAATGTTTTTGCTACCTGTTTTGTTGTAAAGGTGTTGGCATTTAAGAAGTTCAGAATATCGGTATTAATTTCTAATTGCTTAAAATCCATTGTCATATCCATGACAGCAACCTTACCTGAATTGACCGCTCCTGCATATTGATTACTAAAAGTATTCGCATATTCTTTTCGTTGCTTCTCGTCTAATTGGGCCCCAGTTAATTTAAGCACTCCACCAAGTGCAGCTCCCTTGTCAAAAAAGTTTTTAACAAAGTTTTTACCGCCGTCCTGCATACCAAGTTCAATAACTAATGACCACAGTGGACTTATTCCGTTTATGCCGTCTAAACTCATCATTTTAAAGTGTAGAACGTCTTTATAAGGCAATTTTAAATACTGTTGTGTATATTCGTTATAAGTTTGATAGGTTAATTCAGCGCCATTTTGAACAATGGTGGTTTGACTATTTTTAAGGTGAAATAGTTGCAAGGGAACCCCTTTTTTATCTCTCACAACTTGTACAAAGGATTCCTTGTTTACTAGCATGTTTGCAATAATAATAAACTTTAGATGGAATCCTGAATAATACTGATTCGGACTACGATTGAACAAGTAGGCTATCTGATCAGCGTACTGGATTACGTTGTTTTTCTTGACGTTGATTGGTGACGATGCAACATCACCAGCGATTGATTTAACAGCTGTAAAAATATCACTGTTTTTTAATGCCCATATCCCCGAATAACTGCCACCTTTTTGATTAATTAAATCAAATAACGGATACCAGGCATCCTCCACACTAACTTCACGTTTTTCTTTCCTTCCTCGAAAGAATTTCAAGTTTTTTCACCCCCTTCACTCCCTGCCATATTGGATTAAACAAGCTAAAATAATTAATGAAATACCTGTTGCTATTAGACCAGCAAAGGTACTTATCAAATAAAAAGCACTGCTTAAAATAAAAAAACCACCAATTAATAAAATTGCCGGAAAGAATAATGCTATTAAATTTAAAGATCCTTTTAATACCTTAAACAAAGAATAAGAATGGATCTGAACCATTTTCTTTATATGCATACATAGCCTCCGTATGAGCATTGACCATGGCCACAATTGGGTCAATTTTTTCACGATTCAACTTTTTATTAATCATAATCGTGTCATTATCTTCTTTTGTAACCGCATTACGAACAGCAATATCTAATAAAGGATTCTTCGCATGCGTCATTTTACGGTCATAAATCTGTTTACGATAATCTTTTGTCGGGTCATTCAATGTTTTCACACCTTGACGGACCTCAAATAAAGGCCAGTTTATTTTTCTTCTTTCTAATTCTGCTAAAAACATTTGAGAGTTGTAAGGATCATAACATAATGCTTTTACAGTTAATTGGTTTTCTTCAACATACTTCACAAGATAATCTATAATCTGATTAAAATTGATGACACCTGTTTGCAAATCAGTAATTGTACAATATCCTAACTCTTCCATTTTGCGATAATCAATTCTATCCCGTTTTATTTTTGCTTCTAATCCACCTTTTGTGGCCACAAACGAATGGGAATCACTGTGGAATTCATCATTGCCTACAGGGGAAATAAATGATGTTGCAGACAGGTCATCTGTACGAGATAAATCGACTCCGATGTATACGTCTTTTCCAGTAATATCAACATCTTTCTCAGTTGGCTTCCAATCATGTTCTTTAATATAACTACTTTCGCTGGATGCCCTCCACATATTGAAGTTTTTTACTAAAGTTGGATTAATATTGTCTTTTTCAATAGCTTCTTTTAACTTTTTACGTAAATTGCGAAGAAGTATAGGTTTTAACTCTTCTACTTCCAATAATGGATTGGATTTAATCCACAATTCTTCATCGTAGACTTCTTTTTCATCATCCTGTTCTGCAACAAATGCAAAATAGTTATCATCAAAGTCTTCTGGACCATAAAGAACCTTTTCAACATATGGGTATTCCACAGTATACATAGGAGCATTCAAATTAAATCCCGCTGTGGAGATAATCAGCGTTAAAGCATTTTCCAATAACATTTGACCAGACTCTAATACTTCCATCATTTCTGTTGTTTTGGACTCGTGATATTCATCAAGAATTCCAATTAAAGGCTCAAATCCATCTATGCTGCCCGTATCTTTAGACAACGGCCGCAGCACAGAGTAAGATTGTTCATCCGTTAATTCCTCACGAACTTTACGAACCCTTTTTCTTATATAATCTGATTGCATCATTACTTTATTTAGTTGTTTCACAACCATTGTAAAAGCTATTTTAGCCTGCTCTTTACTATTTGCAGTACAGTATATCTGCCGACTATATGCAGGATTTTTCCCAAATAAAAACTCGTATGAACCAATACCAGCGACCTTAATCGTCTTGCCGTTCTTACGAGCCATGGATATATATGCTTTATTAAACCGCCTAACTGGTTTATCCTTATGCCGCCATCCGTAAAGTTGGCTAATAATAAATTTCTGGAAGAGTGCTAGATTATTAGGAACACCAGTTTTAATATCCGGCAATGTTTCCATATAATCTATAACTTTATTTGCACGTTTAATGCTGTATATATAAGGAAAATCTTCATTTCCTATACGTTCTAGGTCTCTCAAATGCCTTTTACAAGCTTGTTTTACCTTGTTAGAAGCTATTAATTCACCCTTTAAAACCTTATTGCAATATTGGATTGACCAATCATGTGCTAAAGCATTTATCATTCGTCATCATCCATATCAAATCTGTTGTATGGATCATCCTTAATTATCTGTTTAGGCGGCACCATTAGCCTCATACGACCATCTATTGTCATACCCAATGTATTTGCAATAGAACGGATTTCCTTACCCATATCAGACATTATAACAAGCGCTGGGTTCTTCTTTTTCTTGTCGCCTGTAGATGTTGACTCGATGATGGTGATGCCGTGTTCGTCCACATCTGCTGTTGCTGTGATGTACTTGGAATAAGCATTGCAATAAAGAGCGATCATTGTTTTATCTAACTCCGCAATTGGTAACTGCTGCAACAAAGGCACAATTCTTTCAAATTCTTCTTTCCCCTGCTCGTCCAACCAAGAAGGTGGACTGTTTTCCAATGGCTCGAAACCTTTTAGCAATTTCTGCTCTTTTTCACGCTCCAATTTTTCCTCTTTTGTACGATGGCCAGTGATATTATCGACTAATTTCTTCTTTCTTCCCACCATTTTAGCCTCACCTCCTTGGAGAAAAAATTTTCATTTTGGGAATTTATCGTGAAGAAAAGGGCACTGCGTTGTTCATGGGCTTTAAAGGGTACCCCGTCTTTTATAAGGGGGTCTTTTTGATAGATTGATATAATTGTCGAATGATGATTACAAGCCTGTATTCGCCCTTTAAATGAGTCTGATGGCTATTTACGTTTCCTTAACTGTTCTTCTTTTCGAGTCTTGATGTTATGACATTTGAAGCAAAGACATTGTAGGTTATTCAAATCTAGTTTCAGTTCTGGATAGTCATCCACACGCTTGATATGATCGACAGCATAAAACGGTTTAATATAGCCATTCCGTTTGCATTCCTGGCATAGTCCTTTGTCACGTCCGATTGCCAACTTCCTTACTGCCTTCCATTCCTTGCTGTTGTAGAACTTCACATAATCGAAGTTGCTTCTATAACGATTACGGTTATATGTTTTGTTCACATGCTGCTTGTGCTTATCACAATAAGATTCAGTGAATGGTATTCTTTCTCGGCAGCCAATCTTATTACATCTTCTGTAGACTTCCATTCTCTAATCCCTTCTTCAATCGCTCTATCATTTCATCAGTAAAGGATTTATATTTTTGTAGCTTGTTATACTTTTTCATCCATACAGATTTCTTCCATTCCTTACCGTTCTTTAACTTGCTCATCTTTGCCCACTCGGTAGCAAAATGTTGAATTCTTATCCTCACTTCTGCATTGGTAACAGTGACTAAGTATTTATGATTGCAGTGTGAGCAATGGAAGAATGTTTCAATGATTTGTTTCGGATGCTTAGTTGTTTGTGTCTTTATTACAAATGTTTTTCCGCATTGGTTACAGAAGCATTTATTCATTATTCATCCTCCTTCTTTCTCCAAAATAAAAAGCACCCAATGTACGGATGCTTAAAATCAACTTATTTTCCCAATCAAATTACTTAATTCTATTCCTAAACTTATTAATAATTTTTGGTCAACTTCATCCATTTTTTCTTTATCAAGAGACGAAACTTTGTCAAATAATCTCCCTTTATCAATAGTTCTGATTTGCTCTAATGTTATAACTGAATCTTCATCTAAACCATATGTTTCCTTATCTACTAAAACATGAGTAGGTAAATTCTTTTTATGAACTTTTGTTAAAGCTGCAATAATAACAGTAGGTGAAAATTTATTGCCAGTATCATTTTGTATAACTAATACAGGTCGAATTCCACGTTGTTCAGAACCCATTGCAGGTGATAAATCTGCCATATGAATATTTCCTCTTTTTATAGCATTATCCACAAAATCATCTCCTTTATTCTAATTATCTGATAAGGAAAATAAACGAACAAATACTATCGTTCAACAATTACCGACAAATTATGCATTACTCAATGCATCACTTTTCTTCGGTGTATAATTAATCTGTTAAAACAAAATAAATTAATTAACGAAGGTGAACAACATTGAGTGAAGAAAAAGAAAAATATAATGGCTATGACACAACCATTGTTTATAACTACGATGAATATCCTGATATCGTAAGTGGACGCTGCGATAACTGCAGCAATGCCCAATTCAAGAGTTCAGTAAAGAATTACATTTATACTCGTGAATTGCCGTAAATGTGGTATGAAGAAAAGTATTTAACAAAATAAATTAAAATTAAATAGATACTGCTTGTCCACAAAGAAAAAACCACAAAAATCATTGTTGTGGTCTAGTCACTAAATTTCTTTCATAGAATGGTATTGGCCGTACCAAATACTTTGAAAGAAGTGATTTCAAATAAAAAAAATAATGTTTTTTATTCTAAGGATTATCAAGAGACTAGCATCACCGAATATTAATATCACATTCATCATTATTATTGTAAGACATTGATATTTGGTAATACTATTGAAGATGAAAGAAGGTATCGTGTTGGCGCACGGTCCTTTTTTCTTTTCTCTATACTGTATGCAACTAGAACCTTATTTAAAACAAAATAAATTATATATACACAATTTATTTTCTTCTAACAGCTCCACCACGACCACGAGTATATCTATCCCTATCCAGGCCCATGATGTTTACCCAGTTTACTTTCTCTTCTTTCGGCTGCTTCTTCCGTTTATTCTTCTTCTTCCCCATCTTTTCAAGTTGTCTCAGCTGGTCTGCATTAAGATGATTGGCTATTTTCATATCATCACCTTCTTAATTGATTTTCAGACTTACAAAAACCGACTAAATTCGAGTTTTACAGAATAATAGACACACAATACCTTAGATAATAGAAAAACGCTCCTAGAAGTCTAGGAACGCTCTCTCTTTGAATTATTAACTTAATATCATAATAACATGGTTAAATCCTAATGCTCTGCCGTCATTCTGCCAAATTACTGCCGTTTATCTGACATTTATTTATAATCCCCTACCCCAAGTTCTAGTTTCATTTGTTCTTTAACCTTATATATTTCATCATTAAGTTTTTCTATTTCGGAATTTACATCTAGATCATTTTGATCATAGCGTGTACCTATAATATCTCTGCTCAACTCAATGTTGTTATTATTCTCAAGTAATTTTTTTATATGCATATAATTTGATACTCCTGCTAACCTTCCAATTAGATCGGAAAGTGAATGTGATAATTCTTTAGATATATACAAATCATTATCGATAAAATAATCCAAACATTCTTCTGTTTTTTGAAGAGTTTCCTTTATTTTTTCTATTGTATTTGGAAGTTGATTTTCTAAATTACTATTTTCTTGTCTCTGCCTAAGATTTACGCTTAATTGTTCCCATTTATTTAATAAAGAAATATCGTTAAATGAATCACTTATTTTTTTATAGAGAATCGGATATATTTCATGTCTTTTTGTAGAATAAAGACTAAAATCATGTATTTTTCTTTGGAAATCCAATTTCTTTTCTTCTGTTAATAAGGAAAGTTCTGATTTAAAATTCTCAAGTTTTTTATTATAAAAATGACTTATCCCTCCTCTTATCATTGAGTTAATGATTAATGTTACAATAGATGAAGTAAACATTGATATCACTACAGATTTCCAGTCCATTTATATCCCTCACTTTTATATAAAAAAACACCCATCTAATTAGACAGATGCCCTTCATTATTATAAACTTCAATCTTCAACAAAAAAGCAAGCTTGTAAAATATTCTCGCTTTTAGTCGATAATACCTTCTTTCACTATAGCCAATTTCGTTATAAATTTCATAATCAAATACTTCACCTTCCAGCAAGTATCGTTTAATAATGATTTCTCTCTCTTTATAAGCTAATCGATTTACAGCCTTCCTGATCCACTCAATATATTTATCACATTCCCTTTCAAAGTCCACAGTCTTGATAGCAAGATCTTCTGTTGATGAATGGAATTGATTAGTAAAAGTAGGCAGCTCCATTGAATACTTTGGTGTAATTTGTGGAAGTCTTTCTTCAGGAATAGTCAGTAAGTAAAATCGATACTTTTCAAATGCTGCTTCTACTGCTTTTTTTGTTTGCTCTCTATCTATCTCAGGAAGCACAAAGGACAATTGTTTCAAGACGACTCCCCCCATGTTATAATTAATTTGCTGATTAAATTAGAACTGGGAGAAATCTCAGTTTTTTATTTTTCATCAATACCTTCCAATGCTTCTTTAGCTTTATCTATCCACCAAGGATTGCTAAACCAATTTTTTTCATCCGCAACTAATTCTTTTAAAACTTTTTCATAACATTTCCCTTTTTCTGTAGCCATGATAAGATAATCAAAATCTAATTTCGATAAATGTGCACCTGGATAAACTCCTTGATTATCAAACATAGTTCGATATTTTATATCTTCAATTTTTTTACTATCAATCGTCATTCCCTTCACCCTTCCATATCACTTAATCCCATACTTTTCTTTCAAAAACTCTACTTGATGGGTAACCTTTTCTAAAATACGTTTTTCAACGAGAATATCCTTTTCATCTGCATTAGGTCGTTTTATATAATGCTGCAAGGCATGCTTTATAATTTGAAGTTTTTTGTATTCGGTCATATATTCATCCTTCCCTGTTTTGTCGAACTGTGCAATAAATATTTATTCACATAAAAGCCAAATATAGTCCTATTACTTAATTTGAGAATTCTTTATAATTGAATATAAAAATAGAATTATTAATTTAAAATGGAGTGATTTTATTTGATTTGGGACTATATTTTTAAATTTATTCTTGGTGGAACAATCATTACACTTGCTTCCTATTTTAGTAAGTCCAAACATTTCTTTTTATCTGGAATTATCACATTATTACCTATCATGACTCTGATAAATATGAGATTACAATTGAAATATATGGATATTAAAGAATTTCGAATTACACAAGTTAATGCGATATTCGGTGCTCTAGGAGCCGTCATTTTATTGTTGTCTGTTTTTATACTTACAAATTGGATGAGACCAATATTTGCTGTATTAATTTCACTTGCTATATATATTTCTTACATGTTAATATGCAAGTATTTTTTATAATTCTGTTACACAGTTGTTGTCTATACTGTTTAATACTTCTTCCCACCATGTTTATAACTGCGACCTTTATTCTTCTCCATTTTTGATAAAATAGCAGTTTCTAAATCTATATTTTTTGCACCACATAAGTCAAAAATACGGATACATACATCTGCTAATTCTTCAGCGAAATTTTCACTATCACCTTTACGGTCAGCTTCTAAAGCTTCAGATACTTCACTATGGATTAAAGCAAGAAGCGTACCTGTTTCTCTTTCTTCATCATGCCAGCCTTTACTTACTGCTGTTTCATATGCTTCCTTACACAATTGATTGATGTTCATTTAATAACTCTCCATCCTTTCTTCAACTTTTTACATAACTCATACCATCGCAACGGTTCATACAGATAAACGGCTCTCCCCTCCTCCAATCGGAAAAGGAGAGTCCATTTTGGTTTGCGTGCCATTATTTGACCACTTTTAATTTCTTTTCATCTTCGATGTCATCCATTGAAACTTGGTCAGGATCTACATTTACTGAACCATCACCGTCTACTGTATATTCAATGCCTTCATGTCCACTTTCGTAAAATTCATCAATTGTCATTTGTGAAGATTTTAAATTAAGAGTTACATTAGAACCAGCATGAGAATAAAATTTATTTATTTTACCTGCTGCATCACGATTTACATTAAATTTAAGAACTGTTTTTTTGTTATCACGTTGAATGGATACAAATTCAGCTCCGATTTCATCAACTTCAATTTCGTCCACAGTTAGAAGAGCAATGGTCCCAGGCATTTTCAACAATTCATTAGCATGTGGTAATTCATCACTTAAAACATGGAACATCAGAACCTCCTTTTTATCGTCTTTTTGCATTTTCTTGAACAAAACGTTTAATTTAATCATGAGTGATTATCCCCTTCCTATATTGCTTTCGTTAAAGCATCATAAGCCTGTTTTAAAGTATTTCTATCAAGCTCTAATTCTTTGATTCTTGCATGCAGCTCTAAGTTTTCAGTTCCAATATCTAATACATGTTTAAAACGTGTTTGCCTTTGCTGCTCTTTAATAATTTTTTCTTGTTTACCAATAAATTCATAAACGCGCTTTAAGAATTTTTCAGCTTCATCTTTTGGCCCATTGTCTATAAGCGCTCTTAATTGAGTTCTAATCACAAGATACTCCTTCATCTTTTTTCACTTTCTTTAAAATGGATTCTAATTCTTCATAACTTAACTCATAAAGTTGCCTGCCATCTGGTGTTTTAAAATAAAACAATTCGATAAGCTCTGCCTTTAGCTCGTCCTTTTTTTTCTCCAAATTCATACCTTCCCACCTTTTAATAGTTCACGAGTCATATAGAAAAAGTGGTGATAAATATAATTTCCTGTTTGTGCCGGAGAAAGAAAAACAGTTGAAAAATTATAACGGACTTCAAATGTTTTCAAGCTCCCAAGCAATGACTCAGGTTTATATTTGCTTCGATAAAGTCCTTTTAATATTTTCGAATATCCTTCCAGGTCTTCCACAATCAAGACGAATGGATTTCTTGAAGCACGAATTAATTCATTTTCAAATCTCGTCCGATCTTTAATCGACTCGACCAATTCGTCTACACCATTTTTTCTTTCTAATACTGCTGTTAAATAAATATCTCTTGTTATTCCAAATTCTTCATTCTTTGGAATCATTGCTGAATAATCACCTGTTTTCATGGTGCGAATTTTAAAAGGGACATTTTTCTTACGAAAATAATCAAGCACATGTGTATTCTTTTGTTCCCTTGTATCCACAACGATTTCTAAAGTATCAAGAATCTTTTTTAATTCCGCATCTGAATAGCGATAATGTATAGCTGCCATTACTTCCTCCTAAAGTACGACATGGCACGTTCATAAATTTTCGTAGAAAATTGAAACGTATTATAATCTTCGTAATTACATGTTGGCTCCTTCGGATCTTTCCAGCCATTTTTCGATAGCTTCACACACAATTGCATAATCATCGTGCATGCCACTTCATCATGATTCAGCCAATCATTTATTTTTTTATTCATATCTTGGTCAATACCAACATAGAAATTAATAATCTTGTCCACAGTTTGAAAAATGTTATGTTCATGGTCCGAATAATCATTTTTCAAGTAAGCAATAATCCTAGCTTTATAGAGTTTTGCTAATTCCTCTATCTCTGGATAGATATTCTCAGGATGTTCTATATACAAGTTGTCTCCATCCAGTACAAGGGCAGCTCCCATTGACTTAAAATCAGCAATTATTTGTTTCGGATGCATATAACACCTCATATTTACTAAAAGGGTTACTAAAGGGTTATTAAACTTTTTATTCAGTAACCCACCCAAAACATTGTCATATCAACGTTTACCCCTTATTTTGGGTTACTGGGGTTATCGAGGTTACTTATATTTGTATTAAAGTCTATATATATATTATTTATTTTTTTATTATTAATTTTCATGGGAATGAATATAGGAAATTCAGTAACCTCAGTAACCCATCAATTAAAATTAAAAACTTTAAAACTCTAAGAAACTCATATATACCAAGGGTTTAAAGCTTTTTTCTGTTAATAGGAGTAACATTGTTTGGGTTACTTTTTGATGAAATTTCAGTAACCCCTTCAGTAACCCCATCATCATGATTTTGGAATAAATTTGCTCCTGCTAATTGATTTAAGGTCAATCCATGGAAAAAAGTCTTATTTTTAGAACCTTTTTCTTTTTTATAACCTCTGATTTCCAATTGACGATAAAAAGCACGATTTTTTAATTCCATTTCATTATTTTGATAGCACCATTTTGTATAGTTTTCATACAAAGACTTCGCTTCAATTTTTTCCGAAGGATGAATCGTACAGTTTTCTTCAAGATAAGGACCAAGAATATCCATATCTTCACGGTAATTATCTGTCGCTTCTTTAACTGCTTTTGGATCCTTCAAGCCTTCAGCCTGCCACTTCAAGCACCCCTGAACCACCCAATTTAAAATGCCTGGCATTTCTTTTTTCAACTTTTCAGGTAAATCAGCATCCACTTTTTCTTCTGGAATGGTAACCGTAAAAGGAATTAATTTTATCCTTCTCCAAATACCGTTATCTCCACCTTTTACAATTGGCTTATAGTTAGTGGTGAAGAAAACCTTAAATTCCGGTGTAAACTCAAAATATTCTTGTCGAAGAAATCGGGCCGACATTTTCTCTCCACCAGTGATTTGTTTAACTAGGGCTTCTGATAATTGTTGCCCTTCTTCACTCTCCACAGCTGAAACAAAACGAGCTCCATCCAATCTGGCCACATCATTATTAATTCCACTATCATTTTTCTTCTTAAGGAAAGTATCACTATTTGTCTGCCTGCCATAATCGCCTAAAAGGTCTTGAATCACATTGATAAAAGTTGATTTACCATTACGACCATTTCCGAAAAGGAAAAACATGATTTGCTCCTTAGTCACACCAGTTAAGGAATAACCGATTGCTTTTTGAAGATAATCAATTAATTCCTGGTCTGGCTCACCTTCGGAAGTTAAAAAGATACTTTCTAAGAATCCAAGCCAATTAGGGCAGTCAGCTTCTTTTTCATATGGTATTGGTGATATTTTAGTAAGTAATAAATCCCTGTCATGCTGCTGCAGCCCCCCTGTTTTCAGGTCAATAACTCCGTTATCACAATTGAAAAGAAATTTATGTGAATCAAAATCTTTCTTCCTAACTGAAACCATTGGCCGCGCATCTAAAATGCTGTTTATTCGAATGGCTCTCTTTTCACATTTCTTTGCCCAATCATTTAACAGCTTGGCTCTATACTTGTCTTCTTCTTTTTTCGCTTCACCATAAAGGCCCCGAAGGGTTTGAGCAGTAATTGCTTCTATCTTCCGTTTGCTGTCCTCCATCCATCGCTTCCCTGTCCATATAAGCCATTCCAATTCGTTGCAGTACCGAATATCTTTTCCATGGTAATAGACGATTCTTTCTGCATTCCCTAACTCTGTTAAGTGAAATGATGGTATTTCATCTATAATTTCCTCGGTATCTTCGATGTGCGACTGTTCATCTGAAATGTATATCTCGTATGGCTTTTCTTGTGGTGGCTCATAGTCAGCGATTGTGGAAGGTGTAGACAGGATTGCCGTATCAATGGTTATTTGCCCATATGTCCTGCCGTCCGATGAATGTTGATTGTCCCATTTTTCACGGTAAAGACTTGACTCTCTAAACATGGAATCCATTTTGGCACTGTCTTTATCAGTCCAGAATGCTAAGTGGTTACATAAAGCCATATCAGTGGAAGAATGGTCTCCGTTAATCAGATTACCCAGGAACAAATCCTGAATACTTTTACCATTTTTACTATTGAACATTTTTTCCCACAGCTGGGAGTTTGATAAATCGCTAAAATCTGTACGCTCATTAAAGGATGTCCTTTCAGTTTTAACAGGCTTCGGCTTTTCCGTAAGATACCTATCAAAAAGGGTTTTAAATTCATCTGTGCTGTCCTGAATAACATTACTTACATCTAGGCTGTCCCCTGTGAAAGTGAAGTACCTACCATGCCGATAAACTTCTAATCCAAGTTCAGGATTCTTACGTCCAGTGCCGGGACCAGGTAAAGGGATTTTTCCTTTTGCAATGATATGAATACCATCACCACTAGGGGAAAATTCCGAATAGCTGTCCACAATGTTTATGACATCTTGTGCTAGATCAGATAGGCTGCCATCCACAATACAATGGTCAATATCTATGCCTATGAATGGATCATCCTTTGAAAACATAAAACCTATGCCATCATAATTTCCTTGATTGAAAAACTTTATGATGGTGTGGAATGTTGACCAGGAACGCTTGTCATTCGACCTGGCCATTTCTCCATTTATTTGATAAGGAACCTTAGTTTTTTTCCCTCCCCTTGTCTCTGACTTCCATAGAATCCAATGGGGAGTGTTTTTTAGTTCATCAGGTATTTTATTAAAGTTGTACATTTGGTGACTCCCTTCGGAAAGGGAGAATTAACTCCCTTCTAATCAATGAATCTACGGTTATTAAAATGGCACATCATCATCTGAAATGTTTATTTCTCCGGCTGGTGCTGATGCTTCGGATATTTTAAATCCATTAACTTGAGGATATTTTTTACCGTTAAATTCACGCTCTCCAACTACTAAGCGAAGATGCTTATTTAAAAAAGTATCCGCCCATTCTTTGTAAGAATTGAATGAAACACCATTAGGAAACTGTGCTGCTTTAGATGCTGCTTGGAATCTCCATTGAGCTTTCTCTGTTACTGTGAAGTTGTCATAAAGAATTTTTTGCCCTTGGCATGGTTGATCTACATCTGAACGAATTTCATAGTCAACAACTACTTGATTGTTTCCAGATTGTGCTTTCTTTAATTCAAAATTTACGACAATTACTTCGTACTCACCTGGTTTAATTGGTTCAAATTCTTGTCCTGCTTTATCGTAATCAACTGTAAACATTAATTATTCCTCCTATTTTTTAAAGTCTGCTAATCTATCTAAAGCAACTTGTGCAAGCTTGATAGTAAAATCATCAAGTTTCATATTTGCTTTAAAAACAAATTCTTCAACTTTCTTTTGTGCTTCTGGATTGCTATTTGCAATAACTTTAACTTGTTCAATCAAACTAACCCTTTTATTTTCTTCCTCGGCTTTTACATCAATACCGAGCTCTAACCATTGATACAGCTTTCGGCCAACATCAACAGTAATTTTCTGTGGCTTACCTTCAAACATTTGAGTATTATCTTTAGAAGTTTCAGCAACATGATCTATATCGATAACGAAATTCAACATAAACTCATATTCCATTTCTTCTTTTTGTACTGGCTTAGTACCAACTTTTCTTGGTGCCATTTTTCCTTCACTATTCGCTTCAACTACATACTCGGTTTTAGTTCGGAATGTAACCAGAATATGAACATCATTCTGAGTCAAAGTTTTTACTAACTTAGTAGTTTCAGGAGCAAGTTTTCCCCAGTTTTGAAATGAGTTACCTGACATTTGACCATGTGTTTCAACGATTCCACCTTCACCCATCCAATTGTGTGAAATGGAATCAATTATGATTACTTCTGCCCCTGCATTTTTCATTGTTAGAACAGCAGTGTTATATCTTTCAGTTGTGTACGGTGGAGCAAAGTCAATATGACGGAACTTACCGATACGAATATCTCCGATTTGTAAATTAGCATATAGCTTTGACCGTCTATGTTCGGTATCAACTACTCCAATTTTTCTCCATATCTCTTCTTCACTTGCTTCTGGATTGGCTTCTTTCATCATTCCATAAGCAGTAATTAGAGCACTTGCTGTTTTACCTGAACCACTGCAGCCAATAAATCCTATGACAGCTTTTTCCTTTTCACGTTCTGCTTCTGTGACTTCAAATTCGTTATAGGCTACCACTTTTCACACTCCTTTCAAAAATGCACTTCTGATATTTCTCTAAGATGTTTTAACAATTCGAGACATTGCTTTTCATCAAACATACCGATATGGGCTTTTTCAGATGGTAAATTCATAACTTCCTGCATCCACTTGTAAGCTTGTGGACGGCTCATTTGCTTGGATTTCCACAATGATCAAATGCTGCATGCGTTCTTTTCCGCATTTCTCTAAGTCCTTTTTTAGCTAAAGTTCCTAACGGTGCTATTGAATTTTTATGGGTTCCTACATAGGCAGCGCATGGATGGCAAGCATAAACATTTGTGCCATAATCTCTTCCGTAAAAATCTTTACTGGTGATTAACCTAGCTTCCCTTCCACAGTAAGGACATACGATCATGTTTTATCCTCACTTTTCAGCTTGTCTATAAATTGACCAAGCTCATTTAAAACTTTTATATGTGTTTCATTAGCATTTTTAAGAACTGCAATTGATTCTTCTTTATTTCTAATTTGTTGAATGTTTTCGTCCAATTGCCGTTGATGATACCGTTGGCTTCTCACCAGTTCATCTATGATTATTTCCAAATAAGATCACCTTCCCATCGAACTTCAATTCCACTTAGATTATGAATACGAACAAAGGCTTGTACTTCTTCTTCTGCAACTTCAAAAGGTACTCCATTATCGAAATGAACTTTAAAACGTTCATACACATCATCCTCATGTGGAAGGATTCCATATTCATCAAAGCATTTATTGAGATAACTAAAGATTAAATACTGAATATTAGACCTCATACTTCCTCATTTCTCTCTTTTAGCATTTGGTCCATATATTCATAGTTATCAAGTAATTCATCAAAGAAATTGCTACCACTTAAATTTTTTTGATGTTTTTCTAAGAACTCATAAAGTAGTTCTAATACTGGATTCACAGGGCTATATACAGTTCTATCTTTAGATTCAAAGAATGGCATTTTATCCTCCCCTGTTGATTTTTTGTAAATAATTGTTTACACTGTAGCTATCAAAATTGTTTATTTGCTATGGCCCTACTCTGCTAAGTGGGTCTTTTTCTGTTTCCAAAATTCTTTTGTACTACGTGCCCCATTTTCCGCAGCAATTTGACGTTTCATTTCGTGGATATTAGAATATGCTGCACCGGACGGCTTTTCAGTTGGAACAATTGGATGTTTTTTTACATACTCTGCTAACTCTTCTGGAGTCATATACCAGACATGAACTTTACCTATCATAATTTCACCTCCTTCAAATATTCCTACTTTTCATCATCAAATTTCGCAATGATGGTAAAAGGAATCCGACTGTTGTCGGTTAAACAATTGACATAACAACATAACCATCTTGCTGACCATAATTTGTTATATAAGTTACTCTCTTTTCAATCTCACGACCTGTGTATTGGTCAATCACATGGTCATATTCTTTTAGCAATAGCGTGTCACCAACCTTGTAATTACGATCATTAAATCTAATTTCAAACGTTTTAAGACCTGCTGCTACTGAACCGAAAAACATGGGGTCGATTTTTAATTCATGTTTCACTATTCTCACCACCATTCACAAACCTTCTAGCAAACCTTAACTGCTGCTCAATGTATGGATCAGTTTCTTTTCCACCACTTCCTAACCAATCTCCTATTCGTTGGTTAATATCTTTTAGCACTGGTAGTGGTAATTGGTAAGCTATTGATCCGATTTCTTCAAGTGGCGACTTCATTCTTCTTCACCATCTTCCACAACTTCATACCCCAGTAAAGTTAATGCCATTTCCATACCTAGTTTTACATTTTCATCCGTTTGTTCGGATAAACCTTCGATAAATCTTTCTTGTTGTCTTGCTGATAATTTAGTTACAGGCTTCCCCGAAGAAAGGAAAACTTTTAATTTCATTTACTTCACATCCCCTTCCATTTGCATCAGATAATATTTATGACTTTGCTTTGTTGCCCACGCTGCAATTTGCAAACGATTTTTGATTAACATTTCCCCTGCGAACTGTAAGAGCATTTCTGCTTTTTGATAGTTAGTCATTTTGTCACTTCCTTTTCTTTTTTTTCAGCTTCTTCCTGTTCTTTAATAATTCTAGGAACGGAAGTTTCTAATAAAAACTTTAATAAGTTTCTTAAAGCTTCCTCAGATGGCTGATTCATGATGAATAGCCTCTTTTTCGATAAGTGTTGCTTTCAACTAATAGTTGATTGTTTTCTTGGATTATTATTAGGTTCATTTGTTTCTCCTTCCACACTTATTTACGTTGCTACCGTCATTTCATCTATCATTACCTACATAACTGTCATTGGTTCGGTTAACAGCAGAGACAACTCTACTTTAAGAAGTAGAATCTCTATTTTCATATCTACTAAAAGTAGAGTCGTTATTAAAAAAAATAAAATCATACCTCATATCTAAAATTTCACTTATCTTTTTAGCCTGACCGATTGTGGTTTCATCAGGGAATCTTTCTAATCTTCTGTAGGTATCCCTATTAACACCAAGCTTTTCAGCTACTTCTTTTTGAGTTAATCCCTTTATTAATCTCGCTTGTTTTAAGCTGAAAATCATCTTATTCACCTCGCTTTATTTCGTCTACATGCAAATGATACTCTACTTAAAGTAGAATGTCAACAACCTTCAAAATAAAACATTCTACTTTAAGATAAGAATACGTAACTAAAAGTAGAATATTTTCTGCTTTATATTGATATTTCTCTACTTTTAGTATAATATTATCTATATAAAATAGTGCGGAGGTAACAAAAATGAGTATAGGGAGAAATATTAAAAAATTAAGAGAAATTCATAATCTATCCCAAAAAGAACTTGGTGAAATAGCTGGTGTTTCTGATAAAGCAGTATCTACTTGGGAAAAAGGATTAAAAGATCCACGAATGGGAGCAATTCAAAAAATTGCTGATCACTTCGGTATTTTAAAAAGTGACATAATTGAAAATAAAAATGAAAAAGTTACAGAGATTAAAGAAACAGCACTTAAATATGGTAAAGACTCTATAAGAATTCCTTTACTTGGTTCCATTGCTGCTGGACTTCCAATAGAAATGATAGCTGTGGAAGAATGGGTTAACGTTCCAGTTGAGGTAGCTGAAACATTCCCTGACGCTTTTCTACTCAGAGTTAATGGAGACAGTATGAATAAAGTTGTTCCTGAAAATGCATTGGCTTTGATTGATCCAACATTAGAAGTTAAAAATGGGGAAATTGCTGCTGTTGCTGTAAACGGATATGACGCAACATTGAAAAGAGTTTTTAAATTTCAAGATGGAATTACATTAGAACCAGAAAGTTATAATCCAATGCACCAGACGCAATTTTTTAGTGATAAAGAAATAGAATACAATCCAGTTTCAATAAAAGGTAAATTAGTCTGGTATATGGCACCATTAAACATTAAATTTTAGGAGGGAATTGGTTTATGAAATGTGTGATTTACATAAGAGTATCCACAGAAGAACAAGCGCAAGAAGGATACTCTATAAAAGCACAATTAAGCAGATTAGAAGCGTATGCTATATCTCAAGGTTGGACTATTGTAAAAACGTACATTGATGACGGTCAAAGCGCTAAAGATATGAACAGAACCGATTTAAAAAAGATGCTAAATGATTTAGAAAAAAACGAATATGAATGCGTGTTAGTTTACCGACTTGACCGTTTAACAAGATCAGTTCTAGATTTATACACAATGTTGGATATTTTTGAAAAGCATAATGTTAAATTCAAATCTGCTACTGAGGTTTATGATACAACTACAGCAATGGGAAGATTGTTTATAACTCTTGTCGCTGCTCTAGCCCAATGGGAAAGAGAAAATACTGGTGAACGAGTTAGGATGGGAATGACCCAGAAAGCCAAAGAAGGTAAATGGGTTATTAACGTAGCGCCATATGGATTTGACATAGATGGTGATTTTTTAAAGATTAACGAACTAGAAGCAGCAGTTGTGAAAGAAATATTTAATCTATACTTAACTGGTAAATATGGCGTTGGAAAAATCGCCAAGATGTTGAATCAAAAAGGTTACTTAACAAAGGCAGGAGCAAATTGGCAAGATGGTCCAGTTCGTTATATATTAACGAATAAAATATACATCGGGACTATGAGATATAATTATCGTGTGAACAAAGAACAATACTTTGAAATTGAAAATGCTGTTCTACCTTTAATAGAAAAAGAAAAATTCTATGAAGTACAAAGTATACTAAACAATCGTTCAACTCTTCATCCTCGCAAAGCAACAAGTCCTTACATTTTTACAAGTGTCTTAAGGTGTTCTCGTTGTGGTGGGGCAATGGCGGGGAGACAAGCTACTTCAAAAAGAAATGGGAAGAAATATATTTCGTATAGTTATTATTGTCACAATCAAAAATTTGGTACATGTGACCTTCCACATATAGCTCAAAATTATTTAGAAATACAATTTTTAAACAAAATTAAAGAATGGAATATGAGTTATGAGCTAGGTAATGACATTGTAAACAATGCAGAATCTAAACCAGATGTCACAAAAAGAATCAAAGTAATTAACAACGAATTAAAAGCATTAGAAAGTAGACGTTCCAAATGGCAATATGCTTGGGTTAATAATATGTTGTCAGATAATGATTTACGAAAAAGAACTGAAGAAGAAGATACGAAAGAAAAAACATTATTAAGAGAATTAGATAAATTAAACCAAAACGAACAGATTGATTCAAAACGAGAAATGTTAGCAGAAGCTTTACTTGATCTTCAAAAAAACTGGAATAAATTAGATGTTTATGAAAAGAAAAAATTCGTACTTTTAGTTGTCAAAGAATTATCTGTAAATAAAGCTTTTAAAAAGATGGTTCCTGAATCAGTTGAAATAACTAATATTGATTTCCTATAATTTATTATGTGTCTATTATACTAACTAGATGTCCAGTTAAAGCTGCACGTATAGCTATATGCGCCGTTTCTGCATCTCTTATTTCTCCAACCATAATAATATCTGGATCATGGCGTAAGATCGCTTTTAAACCTGTTGAATACGTAATGCCTGCTTTTTCATTCACTTGTATTTGCAGAACATTTTCTTGTGTTTTTTCAATTGGGTCTTCTAAACTAATAACATTACGATGATATAAATGGGCGTTTTCGTTAAGCAAAGAATATAATGTAGTTGTTTTACCTGATCCGGTCGGTCCTGTAAAAATGACAAGCCCGTGTGCATGCTTTAATAATGCAATTAATTTTCGTGAAGTATCTGGAAATAAACTAATGTGATAAATGGGGATTTCGTTTTTATCTTGCAAGATGCGGATGACTAAACTTTCATGTGGAATAGACGGCAGAGTGGAAAGCCGGAGTCCTATTTGCTCCCCTTTAATAGTAGTCGAATAAGAACCATTCTGAGGTCGCCTTCGTTCTCCAATATCCATAAATGCTGAAAATTTAAAATGGGAAATTAGTTTGTCACAATCTTTTGAGGAAAGAATATGTTTTGACTGTAGTTTGTTGGAAATGCGGAATTGAAGATGTGATTCTTTCTGTTTCGGGATAATATGAATATCTGTTGCTTCCTCTTCAACAGCTTCCCGAATAATACGGTTTGCAAATGCCTCAATCGACATCATGCTGCATTAAGCACCACCTTTCATTTGTTTAACAACTATTTCGATATTTCTTTCGCTATTCCTTCTAAAATATTTAAATTTTTTTATTTTTTTTCAATAATTGCAGAAAAAAAGCAAATTATTTTCTAGGATGGAGAATAAGGAAGCTTTCTTCATAAGATTTTCAAAAAGAGATGTATAAAAACCACCTTTTCATTCCATACTATATTTTGTGGCAATTAATTTATTGGGCTATAGCCAAGCGGTAAGGCAACGGACTTTGACTCCGTCACTCGTTGGTTCGAATCCAGCTAGCCCAGTCCAAACCAACTTTTTTTCTTCATTAAAAAGAAGCAGGCCCGTCAATGAACGGAGCATGCTTCTTTTTCTTTGGCTGTTTTCTCAAAGTTTGTTGTTTTTTACGTAAAAAAAATAGGAGAAGAAGTACTCAGCAGACTGAATACACGTAGACTCCTGTGGGAATGCGAGAAAGACGAGACCCCACAGGAGCGTATGCGACGAGGAGGCTCGGCGCTCGCCCACGGAAAGCGAAGTGTATTCGGGCTGCGAGTTTATAAGCAACAGTCTATAGGTAAACAGCCTTTTCTTTTTATCCTTTTATTAACTTGTTTACCCTAAAAATACTGAATATGTATATTTTTTGAACAAACTTATGGGCAAGATGTGAACATTTTATAAACTTATTGTTTTTACAGTGTTTATGGTAGATTGCTATATTATAATAAAGAAAATTAAATACGGAGGGGAAAAGCGATGGAAAATACGTTAAAAATCACCAATGTATTATCTGATCCAACTCGTTTTTATATTTATCAGTATATTACGAACCGTCATCAAGATGTTACTGTTCAGGAAATTGCCGATGAATTTACAATACATCCTAATGTTGCAAGATTACATTTATCCAAACTAGAAGATGTCCGAATGCTTTACTCTGAAACAAAAAAGACAGGTAAAGGCGGACGTCCAAGCAGATTATACCGCCTCTCAAATGAAGTCATTCAATTTAGTTTTCCATTTAGGGATTACCAATTATTAAGTAAAATTTTATTAAAATCGATGAATACACTTGGATTAGAAGGAAAACAAGCTCTATATAAGTGTGGCAAGCAATTTGGCAGAGAAATGATGGAACAAGAAATTGTTCGTTTTACAAATAACTCTGATACTCTTTCAAAAGATGATAAGCTCCGTTTATTACAAAATGCTAGTTTAATGACCGGTCAAATGCCTGTTCTAGAATGGAATGAAGATCAAACGTCTCTATATTTTGAAATTTTCAACTGCCCTTATAAAGAAATCGCTATGGAGCATAAAGAAAAAGTATGCAATATGCATCAACAATTTTTTGTCGGAATGTTTGAAGCACTGTTCCAAGATGTACAATTGATTGAAAAGCAAAATATTATTGCAGGCTGCCATCAGTGCGCTTATAAAGTAACAGTTTAATATATTGCTAGAAATCGATGTATATTTGTGAAAACAATCACATAAAGTGGAAAGCCCAAAAACAAAAAAAGTCTAGATTTTCTTATTCTAGACTTTTTTCCATTTAAAAACCATTTAAATATGGATTATGATCCATTTCATGAGCGATGGTTGTACTTCTGCCATGTCCTGATAAAATAATCGTTTCTTCTGGTAATGTCAGCAGTTTATCATGAATGCTAGCAAGAAGTGTACGTGCATTCCCACCTGTCAAATCAGTACGTCCAACACTTTCGTAAAATAACGCATCTCCTACAAATGCCAGACCTACTTTTTCAAAATAAAACGTAACGCCCCCCAGGGAATGACCTGGTGTTTCTAGAACAGCAAATGTAAACTCCCCAACTGCCATCGCGGGATTTTCATCTAGAAAATAATCAGCTGGTTTTGCAACAACAGGATTCGGCAATCTAAATGCAGCACTGCCATTTAACTTCGGATTGACCAACCATTCTTCTTCCTTATTATGTAGGTATACAGGTATGCTGTACTCCGTTCTGACAGACTCTACTGCACCAATATGATCAAAATGTGCATGTGTTAATAGTATTGCTACTGGTGTTAAATCTAGTTTCGAGATAATAGAAATAAGTTTTTCTCCATTATCCCCTGGATCAATTACTAAACAATTTTTGTTTTCGTTCCATACTAAATAACAATTTGTTTGCAAAGGGCCAAGAGGAATTTGTTTATATTCCATCTATCTCCACCTCCTGATGAATTTCCTTTATTTTTCGTTATTGGCAGACAAATGACTCATCACACGATCCACTTTATCTTCCATTTTTCTTTTGATATCTCGGCGGTCATCAATTCGAATATTCGTTGCTACTCGCACTAAACCTTTTGAAAAAGGAACCTCATGCATCGCCTGAATGACTTCAAACAGCTTAGATAACTCTCCTTCAATAATTGTATTCATTGGAGTAAGCTGATAGCGAATTTCTCCCTTTTCTTCATAACCTTGCAAGACTTGATGAATATCAGCAACATATTTACTTACACTTGGAGTTTCAGTTCCAATTGGAATAATGGTTACATCAACAATTGCCATATTTAACCTCTCCTTAAAAACCTGTTTTCTTTATCTTGTCATATTTACAAAAGATTCTCAACTAATAAGAAAGGCCCAAGACACCTGGATCTAGACATTTATACTTATCAATATAAATTTTATACAATAAAAAAAAGAAAGGGTCCTATTTTATGATATCTCTGGTGTTCATTGGGCTTCATCTTCTAATTAACCATTTTATAAAACATCAATTATTTGACAAAGAAATAATCTCTCCTGTTTTTACATTTATCATCTTTTCTTGATAGTGCCCATACAAACACCAGTCATTATTTGGAGATAGCTGTATTGGCTGGTTGTCTATAGGCTGCTGTACTATTTTTTTTCGCAATCCCGTTTTCGAATCAATCGAAATAAAATCAAACCCTTCATTATAGGACTCCGCATGGCCGCTTTTTTTCGGGATAAACGTATAAAAAGCATCATCCTTTAAATCAAAAAACGGAACAAGCCAATCGGCAAACTTTGATAAATGTGGAATCGTAAAGCTGCTAGTTTTGTGAAAGTCATGCTGATAAAAAGTATAAACAGCATTTTCAATATTTTGTGGATCTGTCGAAATCGTTAACACCAATCTTTCAAATACATGCATAGAATAAACATCATCTAAGTTATAAACGGTTTCATTTTTAGTTTGTAAATTTTTTGTTTTAATCGGAGCATGAAAGGAAGTATCATCCTTTTCCCAGTCTAAATAGGCAAGCTCCTCTTTTTGAAGCCATTGAGAAAATGGATTCATGCCCTGCAATGGGATTAGTTGTTTTTGTGAAAGCGATAACAAATATACATCACTTTTCCAGTCATCTGTAAAAGTCGAAACAAATAGTTCCATCTCATTATATGGATTCCAAACAAAATCAGCATCGTAACTTGCAAGAGATGTTGTATAAAGCTGCTTCCCGCTATTATCAATGATCGTTATTTCTCCAGCATCATCGGATGTAGCTGTATAAATTAATATCCTCTCTAAATTCGGGCTAATTTTAACGTTCACCATTTCTGACTTTGTTTGAAACAGCTTTGAATATTCTCCAGTAAAAAGCTCATAGGCATATAGTTGATAGCCATTTTCTACCTTTGCAATATAGGCGATGTTCTTATCACTTAGCCATCCTGCAACTTGAACAAACTCACCTTTTATTATCTTTGCAGGCGGAAGAAGCGGCTTTTCTTTCTGTTCTTTTTTCGGTATGTCTTTTTCCTCTTCTTGACTCGTTGTTACTTTCTGTTTAGGAGAACATCCAGATAGTACAAGTGTGAAAATAAGAAAAAGCAGAAGAAAAACATCCGATTTTTTCTTTAAAAGGTAAAACATTTTTTCACACCCTTTTATATAGCCTTTTGCTATGCACACTATAATGAATAGTAACACAAAAAAGCCGAAAATTTACGGCTTTCATAAAATCTTTTGGTTCTTTTCTCAAATTTTGTTGTTATTTACGTGAAAAAATGGGAGAATAAGTACTCAGCAGACTGAATACACGTAGACTCCTGTGGGAATGCGAGAAAGACGAGACCCCACAGGAGCGTATGCGACGAGGAGGCTCGACGCTCGCCCACGGAAAGCGAAGTGTATTCAGGCTGCAAGTTTAAAAACAACAATCTATACGAAAACAGCCAATCTTTTTTTACTTTTTTTCCAAACGAAAAATTCTTGATCACATATATAAAGCTGCTAAAAAGATACCGATTGCATCTCGGTAAATTTCATCAAATTGTGATAAGGGCAAGGGATTAATCCCCTTTCCTAACTCAATGGTGAATCCTGATTTTTTCACATCCTGAATAAACCAATCTTTATACCCTGCAAAGCTGTCAATATTTTGAATTGCTTCATAACCGCTGACACGCTCGAATTCAGTTGCAATCGCTTGTGATTCTTTCGGCTCCATCCCTTCATAACCCCAATAAAATTCTTTCCCTTGCGTGTGAAAGGCAAGCATCGTTTGAAAGTTTTCTTTTTCAGCAAGCTTTGCCATTATTTTAGCTTCCGGTTCTGTTAATGGAGCATCTCCCGGATAATCTCTAGGTGCAGGCGATTTCGGTTTTTTCCGTTCTTTTTCCACTTCCCATTTTGCAGGAAATTGATTATTTAAATCGACTCCACGAATATTTGCTTTCCATCCCGTAAAATCATTACTGCCACCATTTATTGCTACTACATTTTCTTGGTCCCTGTCTTGCGGTCCGTTTATGACAAGATCTACACCATCAGGATTTACCATTGGAACAATAGAAAGGTCAACAGCTTGATAAAGAGGCAGTGTTTGTACTCCTTTTATCATTGTTGCATTTGTTAAGGATAATAAATAATCATTCACATAAGACATTACTATTGAAGTTGTTATCCACTCATTTGCATGGAAAGAAGCATTCATATGAACCTTTTTGCTCCCCCTGCCTAAACGGATTTCTTGTATGGCATTCCCTAATACACTTTCTCCTATTGTATTTATTGTGATAAAAGGATAATTCGATTGTAATGATTTTATATCTTCCTGCAATGCTTGATAATCATATCGTTTTTTTCCATTCACTATTTTTTTTAAGATTCTTTCGGGCACTTCGATAGGATCCCCGATTTTTAATCGATTCGGATTTATTTGCTGGTTTAATAATAAAATACTATCAATCGATATATTTCTGGCACCGGCAATTTTCCATAATGTATCCCCTTTTTTTATTTGAAGCGTTTGTGTTTGAAAACCTGGAATATGAACGGTTTGACCGGTTATAATAGTATTCGGATTTATTGAAGGATTGCTGTCAATTATTAAGTTTAATGGAATCATAAAAAGTTGGCTATAATACCAAAAAGTGTCTCCGAGTCTCGTTTTAATCTCCAACATGAATCACTCCTTCCATTCCTTCATATTTATGATTTCTGAAATGAAAAAATACATAAGAAAAGCGCAGGCGACTTGCTCAGCCCCGAAGAAAAATGTTCTCTTGGCTCAAAAAGTGCTCTTTACTTTTAGAGACAAGAGGTTATCTTTCACAGGGGCTAGGCGCCGGAGCTAGACACTTATCTAAGTTAAAAATTTTACACTTCCTAATATTCGAATAAATCAGAAAACTTATACCAATATTCCCAGTCACTTCTTATGCTCTTTTATTTATTATAAAGAGGATGCTTCTTGCAATCTTAGCTGCAGGTTTCTCAGTGCACAGCATAGGATTACAAAGCATCCTCATTTCTAAACATCATATATATACAGTTTATGATTATTTTTGTCCTTTTGCCAACCAGGCAGCACCAATTACACCTGCTGCATTTCCAAGTGTTGCCACATCAATAGTCGTCGATTCGACAACACTTTTAAAAGAAAACTTTTGGAAATTTTCTTTTACAGGCGTTAACAAAACGTCTCCTGCCTTTGAAACTCCTCCACCTAATACAATCTTTTCCGGATTAAGTGTATTAGCGATATTAGCTAAAACTAAACCTAAATGAAGTGCAACATATGTAATGACTTCGTCTGCCACTTTATCCCCATTTTTCGTTGCAGCAAACACATCTTTTGCTGTTAGCTTACCATTTTGAGCTAATACATCTCGAAGCTCACTATTGATCGTTTTCTCGGCAAGCTTTTCGTTTGCTAATCTTACAATCCCAGTGGCAGATGCTATCGTTTCTAAACAGCCCGTTTTACCACAATTACAAGGAGCACCGTTTTCTATTTCAGACGTTAAATGGCCGATTTCTCCAGCTGCACCTTTAGTACCTTGAACAATATTGCCATTAATAATTACACCACCGCCAACACCAGTACCTAAAGTAACACAAACTAAATCTTTGCAGCCAGCTCCAGCACCTTTCCACATTTCACCTAACGCAGCACAATTCGCATCATTATCAATAGAAACAGGTAAACCAAGTTCTGTTTCCAACTTTTCCTTTAACGGAAAATTATCTGGCCATCCTAAATTTACGGTATTATAAATAACGCCTGTTTTATAATCAAAAGG
Source organism: Niallia yueguangensis (assembly GCF_052663115.1). Lineage (NCBI taxonomy): Bacteria > Bacillati > Bacillota > Bacilli > Caryophanales > Bacillaceae > Niallia > Niallia yueguangensis. The sequence continues at coordinate 25,095 of NZ_JBQTCX010000024.1, read as the reverse complement.
ACCAGGCGCCCCCATCCCAACACCTAACACATTTGATTTAGAATGATTCCATTTTTGCAAATGTTCTTCAACCGATTTTGCAATATCTTTTGTAATATTTTTTCCTTCATCGGAATTATCAGTCGGAATTTCCCAATTTTCAATAATTTCACCGTTCAAAGTTAAAAAAGCGATTTTGACAGTAGTACCACCTAAATCTACACCAACTACCCAGTTTTCCGTCATGATTTATTCTCCCCTTACTTCTCTCTTTCTTCTTTTAAATGCTGAATTTTTTGATTTATGATAAATATCGCTGACTCTAAGTCTTTTTTTTCAATTAATTGAGATTGATATATTTCTTCCAATTCTGATTTCATTAATTCCAAGTCACCGATTCGATCACCAGTATAAATAATCGTTCCATAGCTTTTTAAATATTGTTGGACATCATAAATACTTTTCATTATTACCCTCTATTTTATTCTATTATTTTATGAACACGGATATTAAATCGCTTTCATTCAAGTATATGATAATTTCCTGTTTTCCTCAAGGGTATTATAAGAAAAGCGCAAACGCCTTGGCAAGACCATTAAAAAAATATTTTTTGGACATGAATAAAGCTTTTCCGCCATATACTATGTAAAGTTTTGTTTGTCCTTTATTAAAACAATCGTGGTGATGAAAATGAAACGAGATTTTATGTTATTAAGTTTTTGTCTTCTTATTATTATTTCTATATTTTATATTTTTCAACAAAAACAAATTGCAAAAGAAAGTATTACTTACTTTCCAATCGACCCAACAGTGTCTTTTCCTATTGCAGAAACATCTATCACTTTAGAAAAGCAAAAAAACGATAATTATAGTATTTTATGGGAAACGACATCTAATTTAAATAAAAGGGCTTATTTAAGACAACATATGAGTTTATTGTATGCAAATGGCAAGCTCGTCAGTACGATGGGGGAATGGAAACAACATACGATGCTATTAACCGAACGAAAGAGCGTTGTAGAAAAAGAAAGCAGACTATTTAAAACCATCTCCTTTCATTATGCAGAAATTCATGATGATAGTGATCGGATTTTCAGTTCGCAAAAAATAACAGATGATTTTTTATATGTAATTAATTCTCGATTTGACAATAAAGCAAAAGCTTTCAAAACTCCTCAATCAAGAGAAGAAAAAGAATGGAAAAAAACATTGGATTCCGAAACAAATCATTATATAACCTACTATTTTAATAAAGGTGTAAAAGAAAATCGATTATTGTTGAATCAATATCCAATTCGTTTACTATTAACTGATCTAAGCAAGTATGATAATCTCCCATTTAAAGGATTTACAAAAGAAAAAACTGCTCAAATAATTGGACAATTAACGGAAGGATTATACAAAAATTATTTCCTGGGAATTAGGAAAAAAGATGGGACAATCGTTGATCCGATAGGCAGCACCATTCCTTCTATATTAATTAATAAAGATCATCTCCTTGTCGAATTCACAACAAAAGATGGAGAATCTGTTATTTTACGACAAAGAATAACTAATCAGTAAATCATTGTCATCCTTAACGATATTTATTAGGGGCATCTTAAAATATCGTTGATTGAAAAAGTTTATTGAAGTTATTTTTTCAACTCTTCAGATTTAGTTATCATGAAGATTAAAGTACAAATTCAACCTACTTTCAGACTGAACGACAAGCTTGTCTTTTTATTTACGAAGCCTGGCTTATATTACCATTTTTAAATAAACCTCATCAGAAGTAGATATTGTGAAAAAGCTGTTTTCTCAAAGTTTGTTGTTTTTCACTTGAAAAATGGGAGAAGAAGTACTCAGCAGACTGAATACACGAAGACTCCTGTGGGAATGCGAGAAAGACGAGACCCCACAGGAGCGAATGCGACGAGGAGGCTCGACGCTCGCCCACGGAAAGCGAAGTGTATTCAGGCTGCGAGTTTAAAGCAACAATCAACCTTCGCAAAAAAGACAGGCGTTTTTCGACAGCCTGAACAAGGTTTTTCAATAACTTGTTGGTCTTGAAAAAACGGTGCTCATCATTTTATCTCGAATCCCAGGCAAATTCATGACAAACTTAATTAAATATTGTCTTATCAAGCTGTTTTTAAGGACCATATTCATGATGCGATATCGTTTTTTAATCAAAACATATCCACCTAATCCAATTAATATAATGGAAAAAAGTCTTGACATTTTTTATCCCTCCCACCAAGTAGTTTGAGAAAATGACATGTTTTTTATCCATTATTTTTTCTTTCGTAATTCCTAGGAAACTGCACGGCTTCTCCTCTTTTTACTTACTATAGACCTTATTCTCTGTGATAATTTTTGAAACAGGCTGATCATGTGGTTCTATAGGAAGCTTTTCCACTATTTGCTTTTGAAAAGCTAATGAAACAGTTATGCCGCTGTATTTTTGCAAATAGCGATCATAATATCCACCGCCAAAACCGATTCGATAGCCGCTTTTTGTATATGCAAGACCAGGCACAATCAGCAAATCCATCTCATGATGATCTGTTGCTTCTGTTATGTGTTCAACCGGTTCATACAAGTTGCTGTACACTTTTTCTAATTGCTCAAATGTCTCGATTTTCCGAAAAATCATTTCTTTCGTTTTCGGTAAACATTTTGGTACACTTACCGTTTTTCCTAGTTGCCAGCAAGTTCGAATAATGGAATATGTATTGACCTCCGGATAATTTGAAATCGTGATGCCAATACTATTTGCTTGTATAAAACTACTATCTTTATATAAATTTTCTGCAATTTGCTGTGACAACTGTTCATGAAAATTTTTATTTATAGTTTGTAATTCCGCTTTTAGCTGTTCTCGTAAGGCCGTTTTCTTCTCTTCCACAAGTATTCCTGGTCATATTAAAGTATAACAATTCATACCAAAACATATTAAATTGACCAGGATTCACCTCCCTTTTGTCGTTTTTTTAATACCAATAAATTTTGCTGAATCTCCAAATTAATTTTAAAGGTTTTATCCCATATCTTTTCAGAATCTGCCCATCTATTGTTGTCATATTAAACTGTTTTCTTTCTGGGTATAAAGCGGTTATAAAACCAACATATTTTTCGCCATTTCTTTTGGTATAACAAACATAATCTCGATGCTTAAAACCTTCTACTTCTTTTGTTTTAGCTTTGCTCTTTCTAAGCATTGGTTTTATAACCCAGTCCTTTATTTCACACTTATGTGGATTGACCTCTAAATTTGTTGTCACAATGGCGTCATTGCTGTGACTCTTTTCAATATTCCAATCAATCCGTCTATTCGCTGTGTCTCCTCCGGTTGTGAGTGTTAAAAGAGCCACTTTTTTTAGTTCTGTCCGCAAATGCTTTTTCCCTTGCATTACATGCATAGCCGCTTTATAATCAATCTTTTTTCCATCAATGAGGGCATAAAATCGTTCGGCATGGTTCATTTCTTCCCCGTTAATCTGGTTATGGCAGGAGCTGCACAAAGTAATGAGATTTAAAATCGAATCCGCGCCTTTTAAACGTCTCGGTGTAATATGATGAACCTCTAACCTGCAATCGTTTTTCCCACAGCTTTGACATGTATACTGATCACGCATGAGGGCAGCGATCCGTAAATGTTCATCTAAACGGTTTGATTTTTGATAGTGCCATCGGTATAGTTTTTTCCCTTCGCTTAATGCACGGATATCGATTTGCACATCCTCTAAATGAATGTGATCCATTCGCACCATTGCGTTAATTTTTTGATGACACGAAGTATGGCTTCTTTCTTTTGTTTAATACTAGGGGGAATTCTTCCTTTTCTTTTCGATGCACAGCGATTATCGAATCGTTTTTTTCGATATTTTTTATGCGATCTTCTGTATTTTCTATGACCTCGCCTTACATCTATTTTGTCTTTGACATCTTGTCTATGCTCGATTGTCCCTTTGAACACGGGCTTGTTTTTAGATGCGTAATCTTGAACCAAAGCAATTCCCGTATACTTAGCTCCATCATCAATGCCTAGTACAATCGGAGTTTTGTCTATTTTTTCAGGCGGAATCTCTTTTAATAATTGAATCACCATTGGAAACTTATTGACTAGTTTCGCTCGATTTTTTCGAATTAAATACCAGCCTTTCTTTTCCTTTGTAGGGCTCAGGGCGCGATCATTTACATCCAATACAAAGCAATAAGAAGTCATCTCTGACCAACATCCAAATAGGGTATTTTCCTTCTTGCTAAAGTCAAAGGGCGGACATGTGTTTTTGGTGTTTCGCTTCCATAACCTAGGTTAGCTTTCTTCCTCAACACTCACAGATCAGGAGACTGAAAGAACATCTCATCGGATACATACCGTCAGGTGTGTTTTTACCGAACCCCTTCAACGTAGTTCAACGTGCTATCTTTCTTTCGAGAGACTTCACTCACTTAAGCTGGAAAGCAATCAACCCTCCATGACAAACCAAATGTTACGATTTGTTATGGTTTAATAATAGCTGTTGATAGCTCCCTAATAGCTAGCTATGAATATTAAGAGCCTCTATAGTGCACAAAAAAAACAGAAGGGATATCCCCTCTGCTTATTTTGTTTCGCGATGAGTTGTTGTACGTTTTTCTCTTGAACAATATTTTTTTAGCTCAAGACGATCTGGATTATTTCGTTTATTTTTTTTAGAAATGTAGTTACGATCTCCACATTCTGTGCAAGCTAACGTAATGTTTACACGCATGTTATTTCCCTCCAAACTATTGCTATACTAGTTCGCCAGGCTGTCGACAAACGCTCGCTTTCTTCGTTGTTCTCCTTACTCGGATGCTCATTACCCAACCACGGTAACTCCGCTCCTCACAAGGCTTCACGCCTCGAAAGACAAACGTTTTCGATCAGCCTAAAGTTTCTGCTAAAATTACTTGGTCTACACTATATCTAGTTCGTGCATACGACTTTTATATGATAACACTTTTTGTTAGGAAATGCTAGTATGATTTTTTATTAGTAATTGATTCAAATCCATCAGCTCTTTTTTTTCTGCTCCATGAATGGTCCATGCTTTGCAACTAGCTATTGATTGTGGTTTCATTTCCAAATTTAATGAGAATATACTAACAGAAGCTCCCTTTCCCATCGGTTGATACTTTAAGATTCCATTGGCATTATTGCTCCATATCAACTCTGTATGAACATTCCAAAGTGGCTGCACCGTTTTTTGTTCTATTCTGCTGCCATTACTGGTTTCTCCGTTCACTAAAAATAAATGATTATTTACAGTATGAAAAATAACATTATCTGTTGGCGAAACAAAGGTTAACTGCTCATCAAGAGGTTTCGAATAATAATTTAACATTAAAACTTTCATCTGTTTTGACAAGACTGAATGATTTCTTACAAAAATTTCGTTATATTGAATTTTTGAATGTTTTGGAACATGCTTGATATGGACTGAGATAGCTTGTTCAGGAATTAATTTTTCATATCCATTTTGAATCCAATATGTTTTTCCATCTAGCCAAATGCCAATCGTACCAACCAATCTCCCGCTAATAGACTTTTTTTCCATACTTTGGTAATCTGATTGCAAATAAGCTTCTGTTTTCATCCTTATTCACCTTTTTTTTAGTTATTTTTATTTCAACAAAGAACTTGCCTCCATTAAAGACTATACTACTCGTTTCTAAACATTTTCTTTCATCTTATTTTGAATCAACAGCTCGTCGAATACTCTTTTCGTTTCATCTCCAACGCGATTCCAACTAAATAATTGTTCTACTAGCTTTCTTCCATTGTTTCCGATCTCTTTTGCTTCTCTTTTATTCTCTAACAAAAACTGAATGGCTTCTATAAGATCATTAACATTACCAGGATCTATGAGAATCCCTGTTTTTTTATGGTCGACTATCCCTTTTAATCCCCCCGTATTGGAAACGATGGTTGGTTTTGCAAAGACAAGGGATTCTAATGCAACAATGCCAAATGGTTCATAATGACTTGGAATAACGGCAATTTCAGCTAATTGATAAAAGGCTCTTTTCTTCTCTTCTTGTAAATATCCTGTTAACAATACAGTAGATTGCAAATTATTTTTTTCAATATATTTTTTATATTCATCGTACATAGGACCTACTCCGGCAAGGACAAAAAACACATTCGAATTTTTTTGTCTAAATCTTTTTGCTGCTTCTAATAATGTCCCAAATCCCTTTTCTTTTACAAGCCTGCCAATAGCAAAAACAATTCTTTTTTGCTTATTAATGGAAAACTCATGGATAGTTGATATAGAAATATCTTTTATTGCTTGTGCATTTACCCCATTTGGAATTATCGTTATTTTGTCTCGTTCTGTTTGAAAAATATTCATTACTTCTTCTTTCATAAATTCACTGCAAACAATAATTAAATGAGAGGATGCAATGAGATGTTTTTCTTTATTATGAATAAACCTTTGCATCTCTGTATAAATGCCACCGTTTCTACCATGCTCTGTGGCATGTATCGTGGAAACTAACGGGATATTTAACTCCTTTTGCAGCGAAATAGCTGCTGCTCCTACAAGCCAATCATGGGCATGTATTATATCAAACGGATAAAAGGCTGCAAGCTCCATTCCTTTATTCCACATACTGATGTTTAATCCACCAATCCAATGAATAAAATTTGCTTCCAGACTGTAAATTGGTTTAACTCGATATACGAATAAGCCTTCTCGTTCTTTACAGTCATACGGTTCTGCCTTTATATCCTGAGTTGTTATTAGGTGAACTTCATAATCTTTTTTTATTAAACTTTCACATAATCCTGCAACATGTGTTCCAAGACCGCCAACAACATTTGGCGGATACTCCCAAGATAATAATAACACCTTTTTTTTGCCGTTTTGTTCAACCTTAACTTCACGTTGTGACATTATTTTAAATGAATGATTTAATACAGGGAATTGTTCTTCTCTAGATATTAACATGTTTTCATCATATTGATTATGAAAACTTTCAGAAATTTTCACTGCTGCTTCTATATGATTTTCGATTTTATTCCTATTTTTTTCAAGAACAGGAGATAGTAGTCCTGTAAGAAAAAGCCATTCTTTTTCAAGCGCTTTTATTATTCTAATTGCTTTAGATGGCAGCTGTAACCTTTTCCATTGCTCCAGTTCTTTTTCTATAAAAGAGCTTGCTGCATAATATTTTCCATACCTTTCAATATCAATATCATTTATCTCTTGTAAAAAACTTGCACTTAAATGCACTTTATCGAGATCTTGACTAAATTGTTTTATATACATACTAGGAGAAATGTGGACAACAAATCCTTCGTCCATTAAGTATGTTAACTGTTTATCCAATTCTTTTTTTCGGAAATGATATGCTGTTAATTCCATAACTAGCGAGATGACCGATTGCTGCCGATAATGATTGTATTTATTTGTTAATGCTACCATTTCTTTTTCTACCATTACTTTTTGCTTGTTGTCATTATTTAATAAATCATACAAATTCTCTTGAATTGGAAAAAATATGATATCATGTGGGGATACGACTGCCGTTCCTTCTTCTAAAGGGGCAGGATCACTATAATAAATCGTTTCATTACGAATAAAACTAAACTTTATACCAGCTTTATTTAAATATAAATCTAGTCCTGGAGCATAACGACCTTGCGGAAACCAAAAGCCTTTTGCCTGATATGCAAACAGATTTTGCAAAATAGCTAATCCTGCTTCTATTTGTAGAGTAAATCCTGATTGTGTAGAGATATTTGGCAATGTACTAAACGTTGCGGGACATGCAAGCAAGTCCAATTTATTATTCTTCATTAGCTTTTTTATCGTTTCGTTTAATTGTTTATGATACTTTAGCCAATATTCGTATTCTTCTTTATATTCCTGTTGATTATTTTCTAAAAATTCAGTCATCTCTTCTTGAAAGCTAGTTAGCTCTAAAATTTCATAATACGTTGGGGGCATTGCCAACTGTACCGGATAATTTCCGTTTTGTTGTTCTAAAGCTTGTAAAAAACGAATAAACTGAATGGAAGCTACATATGTTTTGTTTCTGTCTTCTTTACTTATCGAAAAAAATTGAATGAAAGGAATATCAGCATATACAACCGTTTGAAAATAACAATAATTCATTTCTTTTCAACATCCTTTCGTTCTTCCATTTTATAATAACTATAGGTACTAACGTGTTCAATCCAATTTGGCATTATTACTTTTCCTTCTACCCATTTCTCCATTTCTTTAGCTAAATTTCCAACATGTGCTTTTGATGTTCTTGGCAATTGAATAGGATTTGATTGTAAAACTGGCAAAAAGGTTTGATAGTGATCGAATACACCTATTTCAAAGCAATAACTACGATTAGGAGCTAAATCAGATACGACAAAATAATCTGCCCCATTCGTTAATGTTATTTGTTTTGAGGAATGGGCGTTGCTTCCATTGTAAATAATACTAGTTATATCGTTAATTTTTAAAACAACCGTTCGATTGCTACTGTTTATTTCATAATAAGAAGTAAGGATATCCCATTTTCCTTGTGGGATTTTCCAGAAAACAAAAACACTAGTTGCTGATATTGACCACGCTTCCATTCCGTTGTTCCGCATCATCGTATTAATGCTTGTCCTTACCATTGGAGAAATATATAGTTCATTTTGTTCCTCCTTATTTTGTTTGAAGGTCTTTTGCTCTTCAGGATTGTTTTTCATGTATTTATTCCACTGATATTGAATTTTCCCGACTGTCGATTCTAGTTCATTGGCAATTTTACGAAAAGAAAGTCCTTTTTTTCTTAACTTGATGATTTCATCCAGCAATGAAAGTAGCACCCCTTTCCTGTATAGTTTTAGTTAATAACCTTTCACTTTGTTGTTCTAGAATCTTATTTGTTATGTTTTTATTTATACTTTTATGTTATCACTGAATAGCAGATGTCACAATGAACATATTTTGTCGTAACATGCTATCGATATTGTTCATTAGTCTTTTGGAACGAAAAAATTTTTTTCTCCATGTTTTTCCTCTTTTAAAAGGCTTTCATTCGACACAAGAGAACGAAAAATATGCGTGTTAAACGACATTTTTTTGTTTCTACGGCAATTTTCGTAATATACGTTTTTCAAATTACGCACTAATAGAAAACAATTAACTCTGAAACTACTTAACTTGGAAGAAAAACGCACCTTTTAATTACAATATGTAGTGTTTCTATTAACAATCATATGCATGGTTTCTCTTAAATGGTAAAATAAATAGTGAGGCTATACATAACAGCTTAGTATTTCTTAGAGGTGACTATATGTTTATTTTAATGATCTGTTTATTAAGTTTTTCCATTGTCCTTTTTCTATTATCTTTTTTTGCAAAAGACCCCTACAAGACCTTGCAGGATGATTTAGATCAACTCTCCATTCAGCAATATCAAGAACTTTATAAAGTGAAAAAAAAATTAAAATTATTAGAAGAAGAATTATTGATAGATGAAGTAGATTTACATACATCACCAGTACACAGCAGCAAAATAGAGAATCCAAACATCACAAATATTCACGCCATTATTAAAAATCAAGTTTGGTCATTAGCGTCTCAAGATGTACCTATTCATCATATTGCCACGCAATCATCTTTATCCGTTAGTGAAGTGCAAGAGATTATTAAGGAAGGCCAAAAAAGGGGAATGAATGTATGAATAAGTCAAGTCTGCGTGCTTTCGCATTCGGCGTTTTCTTTTCTGTCAGTCTGATTGGCTCTTATTACAGCTACAGCGAAAAAAAGCAGACAGCAGCAAAGCCAACTACAAATGAAGCAGAAAACCTTTTAAAAGAAAAAGGATATACGATCTTAACGGAAACAGAATATGAACAACTGCAAACACAAATAAAACAAGCAAAAGAGTCTAACGAAAAAGACAAACAACCAAATAAGAGTCCAGTTAAAAAAACATCTGATTCTGTTTCGTATGACCTTTATATTGTAAAAGGAATGACCATTACACAAATTGCCGAACAGCTTGCTAACAAAAAAATCATTGATAATGAAAAAGACTTTGAACACTATTTAATAAAAAATAATTATCATACGAAGGTGCAAATTGGTACATTCACCTTAACAAATAACATGAACTACAAAAAAATAGCAGAAGCCATTACAAAATAAGCATATAAAAAACTCTCTTGTTAGGTTGGATACTTAACCAACTACTTAACAAGAGAGTTTTTTATTTTGGCTCTTTTCGTATAGATTATTGTTATTTAACCCGCAGCTGAATACACTTCACTTTCCGGGGACGAGTGCCGAGCCTCCTCGTCGCATATGCTCCTGCGGGGTCTCGTCTTTCTCGCTTTTCTTATTTACCAATCAAAATGCCTACCTTTTACTAAATAAAACACACTTTCGGCAATATTCGTTGTATGATCTGCTGCCCGTTCTAAATAACGACAAACGAAAGTAAGATGAGAAACTTGTTGGACAAACTCAGGTTTTTGTCTGCTTATGTCCATCAGTTCATTGATTGCAACCCCATATAAATGGTCTACTTCATCATCTATTTCTGCAATCTTTATGGCTAGTTTCGTATCTTCTTCATTAAAGGCTTTCAGTGCAAGCTCTAGCATATTACATGTAATTCCCACCATTTTTTCTACATGGGCAACTGGTTTCACTAACTCCTGGCTGCCGATTCTAATGGTTGCTTTTGCAATATTTACTGCAAAATCAGCTATTCTTTCTATATCTGTTGCAATCTTTATTCCGACAATAATTCTTCTTAAATCAATCGCAACAGGCTGCTGTTTCGCAATAAGCAATATTGCAAAATCATTAATTTCTTCATACATCATATCTGCTTTTGAATCATTATCAATGATCTCAAGTGCCAAATCAATATTTTTTGTTTTTAACGCTTCTAATGATTTCTGCAGTGCATTTATGGAAAACTCACCGATTTCAGTTAACTTCATTTGCTGCTCTCTTAACTCTAGCTCAAACTTTTCTCTAACCGGCATACATTTTCTCTCCTTTTATTGTAAACATTATACTTTTATCCAAAACGTCCTGTAATATAGTCTTCAGTACGTTGATCTGTTGGATTAGAGAAAATTTTATCTGTTTGATCAAATTCTACTACTTCTCCATTTAAGAAAAATGCTGTTTTATCGGAAATACGCGCTGCTTGCTGCATATTATGTGTCACGATAATGATGCTGTAACTTTCTTTAATTTCTTGGACTAGTTCTTCTACTTTTAATGTGGAAATTGGATCTAACGCAGAAGTTGGCTCATCCATTAAAATAACATCAGGTTCAATTGCTAAACATCTTGCAATACAAATACGCTGCTGCTGGCCTCCAGATAATCCAAATGCATTTTGATGCAAACGATCTTTCACTTCATCCCAGATTGCTGCGCCTCTTAAACTTTTTTCCACGATTTCATTTAATATTTTTTTATCTCGTATACCATGAATTTTCGGCCCGTAAGCAACATTTTCAAAAATAGACTTTGGAAATGGATTTGGTTTTTGGAATACCATTCCTACTTTTGTACGAAGCTCTTCTACTCCATAGTCTTTATCAAAAATATTACGGCCGCGATAATTTATTTCTCCAGAAGTTTTTACACTTGGAACAAGCTCAATCATTCGATTTAATGTTTTAATATAAGTAGACTTTCCACATCCAGAAGGACCAATAATAGATGTTACTTCATTTTCCATAATATCTAAATCGATATTTTTTAATGCATGTTTTTCTCCATACCATAAATTTAATTGATTCGTTTTATATACAATGCTTTTCTCTGCTGTGTTTGTTGACACTTCTTTTTTTGTCACAGGTTTTTTCGCTAATGTACTATTCATATTAAATCCCCCTTATCCTATTTAAGATTAATAACGTTTCTGAAATTTATTGCGAATTAGAACAGCGATTGAATTCATTATTATTAATAAACCTAATAAAACGATAATTCCTGCTGCTGCTAAATTTTGAAATTCTTCTTGCGGTCTTCCTGTCCAGTTGTATATTTGCATTGGAAGAACAGTAAACATATCAAAAACCGTTTTTGGCAAAAACGCTAAAAATAGCGGCAATCCTAATACAACAAGTGGTGCTGTCTCTCCAATCGCCCGAGAAAGAGCTAAAATCCCTCCTGTTAAAATACCAGGGATTGCTGTAGGCATTACCACTCGTACGATCGTCTGCCATTTCGTTGCACCCATTCCTAAAGAAGCTTCTTTTAATTCATTTGGCACCGCTCTGATCGCTTCTTGTGAAGCAACAATAATAATTGGGAGCACTAATAAACTCATCGTTAATCCTGCTGCTAATACACTCGTTCCTAAAGATAATGCACGAACAAATAAAGTTAAGCCTAATAAACCAAATACAATGGAAGGTACTCCAGCTAGATTAGCAATATTTAATTTAATAAAAGCAGTAAACTTATTTTTACTTGCATATTCTTCTAAATAAATAGCTGTTCCTACTCCAATTAATAAAGAAACAGGAGCAACAACCGCCATTAGCCAAACAGTTCCAAGCAGCGCTGTATATACACCAGCTTGTTCAGGTTTACGTGACGGTAAACTTTGTAAAAACTGTAAATCCAAATAGCCAATTCCTTGAGTCAATACCCGATAAAAAAGGAGCCCTAATATAACCAAGCCAAACATTGTTGCACAAAAGAACAGTGCACGTAATATCACATTTTTTATCAGCCTTGGTTTCATTTTTTCAGTAACTTTTGCATGATCAACTAGTTTCATCAATATTCCTCCCTAAAACGACGAGAGATAAACTGCGCAAGTAAATTCATCACTAATGTAAATAAAAATAAGGTGAATCCAACTGCATAAATACTATAATAAATCGTGGTGCCGTAACCTGCATCACCTTGGCTTACTTGGACAATATACGCAGTCATCGTTTGTATAGATTCTGTAACGTTTAAACTTAAGTTCGGGGTGCTCCCTCCAGCTACAGCAACGATCATTGTTTCCCCAATCGCTCTCGATAACGCTAAAACGATAGATGCAACAATTCCAGAAACTGCTGCAGGCAATACTACTTTTAATGATACTTCAAGTTTTGTAGAGCCTAATCCAAGTGCACCTTCACGCATGGAGTTAGGAACGGAGCTCATTGCATCTTCTGAAAGAGAGGCAATCATTGGTGTAATCATAATTCCGATTACAATCCCTGGGCTTAAGGCATTAAACATTTCAAGGGAAGGCATGATATCTCTTAAAACAGGCGTTACAAATGTTAAGGCAAAAAAACCATAAACAATTGTTGGAATTCCTGCAAGAACTTCTAGTATAGGCTTAATAATACGTCTTGTTTTATCGGATGCGTATTCACTTAAAAAAATGGCAGAGGCTAATCCAAGGGGAACCGCAACAATAGCAGCGATGCCTGTTACCTTTAGTGTTCCTGAGATTAAAGGCATAATCCCAAAAAAGCCTGGATCTGAGAACGGATACCATTTTTTCGCTGTAAGAAATTCCACGAAAGAAACTCGCTCGAAAAAAGTAAAGGTTTCAGCTAGTAATGTAAATAAAATTCCTAGCGTAGTTAAAACAGATAGTATTGCTGTAACTAATAAAACTTTTGGCATCAATTTTTCCAGCACTTGATTTACACTTGCTTTTTTCTTGTTCTCCTCTATCATCTGTTGTACAGAGAATGATTGCTTTGTTGAGTTTTGTACACTCATTATGAAAAATCCCCCTTTATCCACATGCGAAGATGGAAAGCTTAAGTGCAAAGCTTTCCATCAAACTTTTTTTACTTAACAGCTTTAATTAAATCTGCATCTTTTGTATATTCTTCTTCAGGAAGCTTAACGTAGCCAACATCTTCAGACATTTGAGCTGCATTATCGATGATGAAGTTCGCAAAGTCTTTTACTTCTTCTTTTTTCAATGAGTCATTTTTGATATACGTGAATAATGGTCTTGATAACGGTGCATACTCTCCGCTTTCTACTGTTTCATTAGTAGGTTCTACTGGGCCGTTTCCACCATCAATCGGAACTACTTTTAATTTGTCTTTATTTTCAGCATAATAAGCATAGCCAAAGTAGCCGATAGAGTTTTTATCACCTGTAACACCTTGTACTAATACGTTATCGTCTTCTGATAAAGTAGCTTTTTGAGCAACTGGTTTACCTTCTAAAATCACTTCATCAAAATAATCAAATGTTCCAGAATCTGTTCCAGGAGAATAAAGTTTGATTTCTTCTGCTGGCCATCCTTTACGAATATCTGACCATTTTTTTGTTTTTCCATCTTCTATCCAAATTTTCTTTAATTCATCAAGAGTCAAGTGATCTACCCATGTATTATCTTTATTTACAACAACGGATAATCCGTCATAAGCTAATCTTACTTCTGTATAGTCAACACCTTTTTTTTCTAATTCAGCTTTTTCTTCATCTTTAATTGGACGTGATGCATTACTAAAATCTGTTTCTCCAGCGATAAACGCTTTAAAACCGCCACCTGTACCGGAAGAAGCTACAGATACTTTTACATTCGGCTGCTCACTTCCATATTCTTCAACAATAGCTTCCATGATAGGATAAACAGTAGAAGAGCCGTCTATTTTAATTTGACCTTCAAGTTGCTTTGCGTCTCCGTTGTCAGCATTATTTGCGTTGTCGCCTGCTCCACATGCAGTTAGTGTAAGCACTGCTCCTAATAATGCTGTAAAACCTAATCGTTTAAAGCTTTTCATTTCTTTATTCCCCCTAAGGATGGTTGTTTTGTTTACAAATTCTACTATAAGACTTTTGTATTAATTATGTTTTAACGAATTGTAAAGGTTTTGTAAATTCGCTAGAGTTAGTAGACTTCTTAAAAGCTGTTAAAACACTTGCTTTTTACTCTTCTTTAGGCATTACTACGCGATTTAGTCAACTCCATAACCTTATATACGTAGTTATTTTGGACTACTTCCTATTAAAAAAGAGGTAAAACTATTCTTGACTAATAGTTTTACCTCTTTTTAATTGCTTATTCTTCTTTTTTTCCTTTTCCATCACTATCTTGCAGACGTTCCTTTTTTAAATCAAAATACGCATCCAATACTCTTTCGCCAATCTTTTTATTTGCGCCATTATCGACGCTTCCTTGATAAGCCCATGGAACCATAACAGCCATTGCTACTTCCGGATTTTCTGAAGGAGCATAACTAATTAAGCTTAAATTATATACTTCTGGAGGTTCCTTATAATCACTTCGCAACGGACCATCATAAAAAGCTTGTGCAGTTCCTGTTTTTGCTGAAGGCGAATACGATTTTCCACCTAAATAAGTATACGCTGTCCCTTTTTGTGTTTGAGCTACCATTTTAAACCCTTGCTGTACCCTTTTGATCCATTCTGGCTTAGCATCAACCGTATTTAATACTTTCGGTTTAATCGTTTCAACAATCGGCCCAAGCTCGTTTTCATCAGAAACTGGCTCCCTTATTTCTTTAACAATATGCGGTTCCATTCGGCTGCCGCCATTAGCAATCGTAGAAACATATTGAGCAAGCTGCATAGTGGAATACGTATCATATTGTCCTATTGATAAATCGAGTAAAAACCCTGGCAATGTTGTATTGGAGCCTTTAAAGCCAGTTTGTTCATTTGGCAAATCAATCCCTGTCCGAACGCCTAAACCAAACTGTGCATAATAATTTCTCATCGTTGTAAAAGCACTCGGACTAACACTTAATGGTTGATTATATTCATAATTTCCGCCGCCGATTTTTATGGCGGTTCTAAACATATAAACGTTTGACGATCTTTGCAATGCTGTTAAATCATTAATATTCCCCATATAGGTCCATGATTTTTTCAGTGGGGTCCCTGCTATTTTTATGCCTGTATCACTTAAAACAGTGCCAGGTGAAATAGCACCTGTTTTATATCCGGCTAATACTGTAGCACCCTTTACAACAGAACCTACATTATATGTTGTTGTAATATTGCCAAGGGCATCATCTTGCATTTCTGTTTTTCCGGTCTCTTCATTTTTTACTAATCTTTTTCCCGCCATGGATAAAACTTCACCAGTATAGGGGTCCATTAACACAACATAAGCACGATCTAATAGCTTTGTTCCTGCTGATTGTTTTGCCCTTTGTAATTCTTCTGCTATTATTTTTTCTACTTCCAGCTGTAATTCCATATCAGTAGAAAGAACAAGGTCGTTTCCTCTTTTTCCTTCCGCGATGACTTCCGTACTTGTAACATTGCCGCTTTTATCTGTTTGATTGCGAACCTTTTCTTTTTGACCTTTTAATACATTCTCATATTCCATTTCAATATAGCTAGTTCCAACACGGTCATTTCGACTGTATCCTCTAGCTTCATAATAGGCCAGTTTTTCTGCCGGCAAACCTCTTTCGGAAGAACTTACATTTCCTAACACCGATTTTAATGTATCGTTAAACGCATACATTCGATCCCAATCTGTTGTTGTATCAACTCCAGGCAGCATTTCTAAGTTTTCACTGACAATTGCCAGCTCCTTATCAGTTACATCCTTATTTTTAACAATTTGTGGTGTTAACTTGTAGCCGCTTGTAAATTCACGGTAAATAGCGATGACTTCTAGATCATCTTTTGTTAATGTTCGAAGTTCTTTTCCTGTAATTCGTTCTAATTGCAATTTATAAACTTGTTTATTATATTCCTCTTCATCCGGATATTTTTCTTGCAGCTTCTTTTTTTCTGCAGCAGTTACTTTTTCCGCTGCTACCTCTGGATGCAGCATGATCCAATAATCTTGTTTATCCCGCTCTGTTACTTTCTTTGTATCTTTATTAATATACTTTGCCAATTGTTTGGCTGTTTTGATTATTTCTGCTTGTTTGACACCTGTATTCGTATACGTAATCGCATTTTTTGGTGTGTTGTCTACAATTGTTTTTCCAGTAGTATCATAAATTTTCCCTCGAGGCACAGATGTATTTACGGTTATATCTTCTGTTTTTTCCAGCTCCCTCTTATAATCGTCTCCATATACAATTTGCACAAATCCTAACCGGAGTATTAATGCCGAAAACAATAAAAATACTCCAAAGAAAATAATATTAAGGCGAAAAGGCAGCGTTTTCTTTTTTTTCTTATTTCCCAAGTCAAACCACACTTTCTTTTATGCATTCTTCGTCTATTGTAATCGAAAAGATACCATAATTCTATTAATAACCTTTTGGAATATTAACCCATAGAAAACTTCTTCCTTCCATATAGTTGTAGTATGTGCTGCCTTACGAAGACGATTCTTTATTTTAAGAGAGGGAACTTTTACTTTTGGATAAACAGATAAAAAAATGCTCCCCTCCATTTTATAGGAAGGCAGCATTACCACCATTATTTTGTTGTTTCTTTTTTCATTTCAAAATACTTATCCATTACTCTTTTTCCAATTGTCAGATTAGGCGATGGACCATTGGCAGTTGTATACACCCAAGGTACGAGTACCGCCATTGCTACTTCCGGGTTGTCGTACGGTGCGTAAGATACAAGGCTTACGTTCATTACTTGAGGTGGAATTTTACCATAGTTGCTGCGCAATGGCCCATCATAAAACGCTTGTGCTGTTCCCGTTTTCCCAGCAGGCTGATAGGAAGCGCCAGCAAATATTTTCCCGGTTCCCCCTGGCTGCATCACCATACGCAAGCCCCTTTGTACATGGGGTAGCCAGCTAGGCTGTAAATCTAGTTTATTTAACACTTTCGGCTGTATTTCCTGCACCATAGAACCAAGGTCATCTTCCCCTTTAGAAGAATCTCTTATTTCCTTTACCATATGGGGCTGGATACGATAGCCGCCATTGGCAATCGTGGAAATATATTGGGCTAATTGCATATTCGTATACGTATCATATTGCCCAATAGATAAAGCCATCAATTGGTAAGGTGTTTCTTCTGGTCCTCTAAATCCTGCCATTTCATTTGGCAAATCAATTCCTGTTTTTACTCCTAAACCAAATTCACTAAAGGAATTACGTATTTTTGGAAATGCTTGAGGATCAATATCCAAAGGATTATTATACACATAATGTCCTTTACCAATCATAATGGCTGTTTTAGCCATATAAACGTTAGAAGATAGCTGTAAAGCCGTCAAATCATTAATTACACCCATATATTTGTAAGATTTAAAGGGCCGAGAATCTGGTATTTGTATAACCTCATCCTTAATAGGTGTATAAGGACGAATAACCCCTTCTTTATACCCAGTTAACACCATCGCTCCTTTAACAGCAGAGCCAACATTATAAGATGTCGTAATATTGCCTAACGCAAAATCCTGCATCTCTGTATTCCCATTCTCGTCTTTGCCAAGCATTTTGCCAGACATGGTTAAAACTTCTCCCGTTTTTGGCTTCATTAAGACAACAAAGGCTCGATCTAACAAATAGGTTCCAGCATAACTTCGTTTCGTTGCTCTTAATTCTTCTTCAATAATCTTGTCGACTTCCTGCTGCAGCTTCATATCAAGCGTTAAAACAAGGTCTTTACCTGGATCCCCATTCGATATTGTTTTCGAACCAACGATTTCTCCAGTTTTATCTTTAATATATTTCACTTTCTTTTTTTGGCCTTTTAAGATATCTTCGTATTGATTTTCTAAATAACTAAGACCAACTCGATCGTTCATGCTGTATCCTTTTGACAAGTATTGATCTTTTTGTTCAGCAGGAACGCCCCGCTGTGATGTACTGACTTTACCAAGCACCGTTTTTAACGTGTTATCATAAGAATACGTACGATCCCAATCTTTTACAGTATCTACTCCAGGCAATTCGGATAAATGTTCACTTACTCTAGCAAACTCTTCATCTGAAACATCCGTATTTTTCACAATTTGCGGGGTATAATAATATCCGCTATTAAACGCACGGTAAATTGCTAATGTCTCCAGTTCAAATTTTGAAAAGCTGTTTATCTCTTTATTTGTAATTCTTGAGCGCTGCAATTCATTATATGCTTTTTGATATTTTTTCGAATCATCTGCAAATTTCTTATTTAATGCTCCATCTTCTTTTGTGGAAATTTTCTTTTTTGCTTCTTTTTCATGTGTTAATATCCAGTAATCTTTTTTATCTGTTTCGGTTATTTTTTTCAAATCGTCTTTTTTATCCAATTCGATCAGGTTTGCCAACTTTTCGGCGGTTTCCCTCATTTTATCCGCCTTAACTCCCCAATTCGTATACGTGATTGCATTTTTCCCTTGATTGCCGACAATATTATTTCCGTTTCTGTCATACATTTGACCGCGTGGAACTTGTGTACTAATAATAATATCTTCCTTCTTTTCCAACTCGCGCTTATATTCGTCTCCATATACAATTTGTACGAAGCCTAAACGCATAATTAATGCAGAAAACAGAAGAAAAACGGCAAAAAACAACAAATTTAACCGAAGTGGAAATTGACTTTTTTTCTTTTTATTCTTTTCCCCCATAAAATACACCACTCTTTCCTCACTCTGTTTATTTTAAAGGATATTTTTGGTTATTGCTAGAAAAATTATTACATTTATTAAGAATTCTTTACAGAAAACTATCACTCGTTTTTTTCATTAAAGGTGGCGAAGCTCCGAACTCATTTCAGATAAAAAAGCGATGCGACTTAGTCTTTCAACTTAATCGCACCGCTTACCTTAACGAACTGGGTCAAATCGGATTTTTCTAGTATAAAAATAAATAATAGAGTGGCCAGTTCCTAATATAAATAAAATAAATGGAACAATCTGTTCTGTTGGAAAAAAAAGCACCCCTACAAGAAAAATAAGAACAGAAATAAAACGGCCAAAATTCAGAAACAACTCCCTAACAACGATATATTCAATTCTCATTTCTCCAGCATTCCATCCTCTTCCAATTACATCAAATGTTAAGCTAGTATAAGGAACGAGGATCAATGGATAGGCAACGGCGATTACCCCTGCATATATCAATAATTTCGTATAGGAAAAATCAAAGATGATAATAAACATGGATAGAAATAGTAAAATTCCTCCTGTTAAAATCGCTTTGTTTCGTTTATCATTTTTGATTGTTCTCGAAACAATATAATAAGCTAAAAAAGAAATAGCCGAATTAATTAAACCGAATTTCCCTAATGCCATTTCACTTCCTGTTGCAATAAACACAAAAACGGTTATTACAAAAGCAAAAGTGCCTTCTCTTATGCCTTGAAAGAAATGTGCATTTGTAATAAAGCGCCAATTAGGATTGTTTTGCCTTTCTTCTACTATTCGTTTAAATAAAAATTGTCCGCTCGCTGGTCTTCTTTTTAAAAAAAAGCTTAAAACGACCGCAAGTGAAAACAGCCCTAAAGAAATACCGAATACTACCATGTATCCAGATGATTGGGAAAGAGTAGAAATGATATATCCTGCTAAAATCGGACCAATCATACCACCAACAGATGTTAAAATTCCTAAAAAACCATTAAAAAAATCTCTCGTTTCCGGCTCTGTTACTTCAAATGTCAGCACATTAAATGCCAGCCAATAAAATCCATAGCCAATGCCAAGCAAGCTTCCTAATAATAATAAAAAAGAGGAAGCATTATCACCAATAAGGAGCACAGACAAATAAAATAATGCTAAAAAAATAACCCCTATACGTAAAACAATCACTCTGTCTACTTTTTTCGCCCATCTTCCTGCCAAAATAAAAGTTACTAACTGCATAATGATGATTGCCATATTGTACAGCCCTAAATCTTTAAATTCTCCTGACTGCTTCCATAAAAAAACATTTACGAAAGTATTCGAAAGAGCAATGCTTAACGAATATAATCCACCGATAAGCAATAATAAATTTAAATCTTTTGTTAATTCTACATTGCCAAGTAATTTATTTGTTTTCATCATAAAAACTCCCCTTTGTTCTAGGGTAGTTTCTAACAAAAACTTGTTTGTTATTCATCAGAAAAGGCAAAGAAAAAAATGGAGAACCCGCAGTTCAGCAACAAAATAAAAAACACGAGGAAGCTCAGGGTTCCTCGTGTTTTTTATTTTGTTCATTATTATTTCGCTGCTGTGTAACGTTTAGCAACTTCTGCCCAGTTGATCACATTAAAGAAAGCATTAATATAATCTGGACGACGGTTTTGATAATTTAAGTAGTAAGCATGCTCCCAAACGTCTAATCCAAGGATAGGTGTTTTGCCTTCCGTTAGTGGAGAATCTTGGTTCGGTGTACTTGTTACTTCTAATTCTCCATTATTTACAACTAGCCAAGCCCAACCTGAACCGAAACGAGTTGTAGCTGCTTTTGAAAATTCTTCTTTAAAGCTTGCAAAGCTTCCAAATTTGCTGTCGATTGCACTTGCTAAATCACCAGTTGGTTCGCCGCCGCCTTCTGGAGAAATAACTTCCCAGAATAATGTATGGTTAGCGTGTCCACCACCATTGTTTCGAACTGCTGCACGAGCAGCTTCCGGCACTGCATCTAAATTTGCAACGATTTCTTCCACTGTTTTAGAAAGAAGTTCAGTATTTCCTTCTAAAGCATTGTTTAAATTTGTCACATATGTGTTGTGATGTTTTGTATGGTGAATATTCATTGTTTCTTTATCGATATGTGGTTCTAGTGCATCATATGCGTAAGGTAATTGTGGTAATGTAAAAGACATTTTAATATTCCTCCTATGTACTGCGTAATATTTTTTTAATTCCTTCTCTCCTAATAATGGATTACACTATATCTACATTATTAATATAAGAAGTCCTCTGATTAAACAATAGCAAATATTATTTTTTCTTTCAAATAATTTGCTCTGTTTTTAATAAGAAAAGCGGAAGCGCCTTGCACATCGGCGTACGGACTGAAGGGGCTTCGACTGAGATAAAGGAAACACGAAGAGCGTTAGCGATTCGATGTTGACTTATCGTAGGGAGAAGACCTGAAGTACGATAGGCGATAGGCGTTGGAGCTAGACACTTATCTAAATTAAAAATGTTATGCTTTTTTAGTATATAAAATGCCCTATTTTCTTTAATTTCAATCATTCTATTTTTTATTGCCAATCCGCATTGTGATGAACCTCACAAAAAATTATTTTATTAAAGATTTTCATGTAAATAAATAGAAAGTGTTGCCGTTTTTATACAAGTTCGTAAAATTGTCATTAATTGCTTCCACCTTACTATATCAATGGTTGAACACATAATCGAACGACTATGCGTTTTATAAATTGGGAATATCACCCAAATAATGATTGACAAATTTTTTACAATATCTTTTAATCAAAAGGGAAGAACGTTAAGAGGAGTGCTAAGTGTATGTCTGAAATACAATTGTCATTATACAGTTTAATACTTCAAAATTTTTTTGATATAAATAAAATAATCCATGTAAAAAAGGGTAAACTGCTTTTTCAAGAAAAAGATCCTGTTCGCAACATTTATATTTTACTAAACGGTACATTAGCATTAGGAAGAGTCCATGAAAAAGGAAAGGAATTTATTTTAAAAATACTGCATGATGAAGAAGCTCTTTTAGAATATCAATTATTTAAACATTCTCCAAAATATCATTTTTTTTCTAGAACGATAACAGATTGTGAACTATTAACCATTAAACGTGATGAATTTGAAGAATCGGTATTAAAAGACCCTATTTTGCTAACAGCTTTAACGACTTGGTTAAGCACAGGTTATTTAAAAGCAAATATGAAATGTCAAGATCTAATTATGCACGGCAAAAAAGGCGGCCTGTACAGTATCTTAATACGTTTATGTCATTCTTTTGGAAAAAAAACAGAAGAAGGAATTTTAATTGATTTTCCCCTTACTCATCAAGAACTTGCTAATTTAACTTTCGGTACAAGAGAAGTAATGCAAAGGATTTTAAAAGAATTGCGTGAAGCTGATGTTATCTCTTATTCTAATCAAAAGTTTACTATAAAAAATATCGCTTATTTAAAGCAGGCAGTTGATTGTCAACATTGCCCTTCAGATGTATGTGGATTAAATTGAAATCTTCAAGAGCGCTACCTTCAATGGGTAGTGGCAGTGCTCTTGAACATAGTTAAGTAGATGTTCAAAAAGTCACCAAATTAAAGCCTCTAATCTCTTTGTTGAATTGCTTTTCCGCTACTCACGCATCTAACGTTGTGTTGCTCAAAGCAACTCCGCCTCGACATTCTTGCTTCTAATATGCTACTTTTTTGAATACGCACTTTAAAGTACAGTAAATAAAAAATAAATAATCATAATCGTTTGGATAACTGCTTTTGTAATCACACTGCTAAGAAAACCAATTAATGATCCTATTCCAACTTTTATTGCTGTTTTCCAGTTTGTTTTATTCACTGCCAATTCTGCAATCACCGCACCTAAAAACGGGCCAATTAATATGCCCATTACAGGAATAACAAATGGTCCAACAAGCAGTCCTATTGTACTTCCCCAAACCCCCGCTTTTGTACCCCCATATTTTTTTACTCCTATTAAATTAGCTAAATAATCAGCTGCAAACAATAATAGGACAAACATTGTCTGAATGACCCAAAAGAGAATAGAAAAAGGTTTAAAAGACAATAGAAAACCATAACTAAAAAAACCTGCAAGTAGAAAAAGCATACTCGGAACAATTGGATATACTAATCCAACATAAGCTATCAGAAAAAGCACCGTTATAATCGTCCAATAAATATAGTCCACATTCTATCTCCTTTTTTCAATAATTTTTATTATTGCTAATAAAACACCATGTTATTTTATTATAAGGCTCTTTTCGTATAGATTGTTATTATTTAACCCGCAGCCTGAATACACTTCGCTTTCCGCGGGGCGAGCGCCGAGCCGCTTCGTCGTTTCACTCCTGCTTTCTTCTCGCCTGTCTCGCTAATCCCGCAGGAGTCTACTGCTCAGTAATTCTAAAAGGTTTTTCAACTTATTAAAAAGCAACAAACTTTTAGAAAACACTAATATAAAATCTCCCCTTTCAGCAAACAATTATTTTTCTACTAAACGAGTATATCATTATTCCGCCTCACTGACTTTTGTACATGAAACTTGTATCTAATCTAATACGAGGATAGAATAGTAGTGAATATGTAAAAGGGTGTGTCAAAATGAATATTTTTAAGCAGTTTTTTAGAAGCATCTATTCTCCACGAGACATAGCTGGCTTTCGCTATCAGGGAAATGGTAAAACGATACTTTATCTTATCCTTCTCTCCCTGCTGGCATCCATCCCAACCTTATACCATTTAAGTAAAGGAATGAATGAAGGGATAAATTCCTTGTTGGAAGAAGAAGCTCTTTCTTTTTCTATAAAAAATAACGAGCTTCAATCAACTAATAATGAGCCAACAATCATATATAAAGACGATTTAACGATTATTGTTGACTCAACGGGTACATATAATGCCAATAATATTAGTTCTTCAGGTAATACTGTCGCACTACTAAAAAAAGAATTTATTATATCAACAGCTGGGCAAGCACAAGCTGTTGAGTATAGAAACTTCGGGAATGTCAATATAACAAATGAAGAAATTCTTTCTTCTCTGAAATCGTTAAAATCAGCGCTTCCTATCATGCTTAGTGTGTTCGCTATTATTTATTTTCTAGTTATGGCAATTTCTAAAGTGGTTGAAACATTAATCCTAGCGATTTTTGGAAGATTATTTTCGAGAATTTTAGGACGTTCCTTATCATATGCACAAGTTTGGAAAATTACAGCTTATAGCATCACATTGCCTATAATGTTTTTCCTTGTAATGGATAGTTTGCAAACAATTGTACCTAATGGAGCGTTACTAAACTGGTTTGTAGGTCTGTTTATCGTATTTTTATCAATAAAAGAAATTCCGTTAGATAATAAACCTAATGCTGCCTAATAAGAAACTTGCATGAGTTTTTACTTTTCCAAAGGCTCTGTTAAACGATAATGTTGTTTACAGGAAGGGAATCTGCGAGACTTCTGCGGAAAAACGGGCTGGCAGTGAGGTACGAGCGAGGAGGCTTGCCTGTTCGTCCGCGGAAAGGGAGTGAATTCCCTGACCTTTTGAAAATCAACAATGGAATTTAACAGAGTCTTTCCAAAAGGCTGTTTTCGTATAGATTGTTGCTTTTAAACTCGCAGCCC
>NZ_JBQTCX010000023.1:0-69038 GCF_052663115.1 Niallia yueguangensis | reverse complement strand
AATGAACCAAAATGAACTGATAAATATGAAGCTATTAAATTTGCACTTAAATGACCGCAGTAAGGGAAGCTAATCGGATTATTTTTATTCAATTCATTTATACAATACATATATAAAAAGTACATGTAATCCCATTCTATCATTTCGCAAAATTCTATATAGCTCACATTTACACCTCCTATTTTTTTACTTTTAGTATATCAAATATTAAGTTGAAGACATAAAAATACGCCTATTCAGCGTTTATTTGTTCTACTGCATATTCATTACCTGTGATATCTTTAAACTGTATGTCGGTAATTTTCTTACACTCAACTGCTTTTATCACCTGTTCTTCAGTCCAATATCCTTTCTCATAATAAGACTTAATCATTTTATACCAATTCATTACAACACCCCTTTTTCCATTAGTGCAAACATTAAATCTGCATAACTATTTTCTGCTATATCTAACTTATCTTGAACAGACATAAGTTCAAATGCTAATTGTGCATTTTGTTCGTCTACACTTACCGGTTTTTCTGTTTGAGGAGTTATCATAATTGTTATTTCTTCTTGGGAAGCTCCCTCAATCCATTCTCCATCAATAAATTTTGGTTTGTAATATGTTTTACCATCTTTGTACGATGGGAGGATATCTGTGCTATTTTCAGGTATTTCTTCACCTTCTTGAATTAAAACAATTCTATCTAAAAAACCGTCTTGATCAAGAATGAAATATTGTTTCATAATTATCCTCCTTTTTAGTCTATTCTAACAAAACAATCAAGAGCCCATATAATCGAAGATGCAAAGTTACCGTCATCAATACTATTGAATCCCCACCAACCATCAGAATATAAAGTAGCCCTTCCTTGTTTCGCCAACCAGTCGCCTCTAGCTGTGATTGTATACGGTATATTTCTAGGGGGAATACCTGCATCCGGTAATCTAAAATAAACATTTGGACTCGTACAATTTGTAATCTCACCCCGCAATTGAAGAAATTTTGCCCATCCGACATTTAATATCCTATATTGACAATCACCAACTGGTTGTCCTTCACCATTAGTGATAAATAAATATTGCCAACCACTGTCTGTAATTTGAGCAAGTTCAACCCATGGTGTCCATTGTCCAGTAGTATTTACAAAGTTTCTCATATATTTTCTGCTTGATACATCATGAGTAAATTCTTGAATTACACCCGTTCCAATAACTGAAACTCTCAAATGTCCCCACATATTAGGCATTGGCGCATCGTTGACGTTTAAGCAATAATACTCTCCAGTTTGTTTTGCGTTATTTATTCCTGTATCTGCAATAACTTTACCTGTTCCATCATCTTGTGTCAGTTTATAGTTTTGTGTAATAGCTTTTAATGCATCTACTTTTGCTTGTGAATCAGATTGTATATCAGTAAAATCCTTACCATCTACCTTGTCAGCATCTAATCCAGAACCAGAACCAACATTACCTGCATGCCATATTTTCTTATCACCTTTTGCATACATATCTCCTTTTGCATAAACGTCACCAACTCTTGCATTTACTGAAAATGCTGGAACTCCCTGAGCAACAGCTTGACCAGATATAGTTGGTGAAACACTGAAACCATACCAAGTTTGAACTGCAATATTATTTAATTTGCTAAGCCCAGCATAATCTGATCCACCAGTAACAGCATTCCCAGCAGTTTTGTTTGCTGGAGTTGAACCACTAGAAACACTTGTGAAACTCAAGCCATTGTTTTGTGAAGTTATAGATAAATCTCCAGATATAGAATCTCCTGTTTTAGCTACACTTGCATTCTTTGCATTTATTTCCGCTATGTTAGCTTTTGATTGTGCACCAGTTGTTGTTTCTATGGTACTCCAAGCAGTCCAAGCACTATTTCCATCATGCCATGTTCTAAAACTTAAAGTTCCCGTATTCTTTTGTTGATGAATCTGAAAATTTCGTGAGACACTTTCATAAAAAGTAACAACTACACCATAACTATCTGGATACCCTGTTTGACCAGCTAGTGACGTAATAGTTAATCCCGTGGGATATGTTGTGATAGAATCTGTGGCATTTTTTGCGGCTAACTTTGGATATATTCCTTTTTGTGCAAGTTCTAAATATCCTGTTAAAGTTCCGCCTGCTATTGGCAAACTAGCATTCTTAGCATTTGTTTCTGCTGTATTGGCTTTATTTTGAGCTCCAGTTACAGTTTCACTTTCTGCCCATGCAAACCATGAAGATCCATTGTACGAACGTGTAAAAAATCTTGATGTAGAGTAATCAATATAATATTGTACAGGTCTGTTTTGCCTATTAATATGAATGATAGCTCCACCAGTTCCACTTATTGGTTTATTAGCTGTTGCAGAATCAGTCATATAAAAACCAGTTGGTGTATTTGAATCTAAACTGTTCATATCAGTTAAAGAGTTATTTGATACTGTTCCTAGTCCAAAATTTTTAGCAAAATCAATTGCTGTATTTTTTGCTGCATCTGCTTTTGCTTGTGCACCAGAAGTAGTTTCGATTTGAATCCAATTACCCCAATTGCCAACTAGTTTTTGTCTCATATACATATTTCCGCTTAAATTAGTATCTAAGAATATTTGTACACAAGAAACTGCATCATAAACATCAACAATGACATACCCTTGTGGTTTCGGTCCGTTTTGAAGATTTCCACCTTTATAAAAACCACTTTCTTTATCTAAACCGTTTAAATCTAGGTTATCTATAGGTTTCCCCACAGCACCTATACCGAAAGTTTTAACAAAATTAATCGCATCATTTTTAGCTACATCTGCTTTCGCTTGCGCTCCAGCAGTTGTTTCGATCTCTGACCATCCACTCCACTTTTTTTCAGCGTCTCTATAATTTCTAAATGATACTTTATTAGCTCCTGCATCAGATAAAACTGCATACTGAAAAATTCTATTAACGTCATCATTTATAGTCGTAATTATACATAAATCGTATGGATATCCATCTTGAACTCCAGTACTTGTAGAACTAACTGTAACACCCTTTGGATACAATGTTCCTGGAATACTAGCTGCTCGGTAAGCAGTCTTATTTATTTGTTCGGATGTAACATTATGTGGATTGGTTTTGTTTCCAACATGGCTATTAAACTCCGCTTTCGTAGCTTGCTGAAAGTTGTCTAAATTACCTAGTCCCACTTGGGATTTTGTAACGTTGTGCGGGTTGTTTTTGTCGTTTTTATGATTGTTAATATCTGTTTGTACGATATTTATCTTGCTATCAGATTCTGCAATTGTTTCATAGATAAGACTTTTTTCAATAGATGCAGTAATATTTGCCCCGGTTCCCACAACTATAATTAGGTCCACTATTTTTTCAATAACATCTGCACTATTTGATCCAGCAGGGATATATTCTGCCGCTTGTGCATACCCATAACAATATAAAATTTCTATATTATTATCTGGATCTAATGCATATATACCCACCTCTTTCCAATAAAAACCGTTAGTGATATCTTGGTTGGAAAGTACTGTACCAACTGTTACCTTTCCATCCAGCATACTTTTAAATTTAGTAATAGGTAATGATTTTACTTCGTTTGCCATCACTTCAACATTCACAATAGGTCCACTTATATCACCGTTACCGATACCAATCCGAGTAAATTTTAATATTTTCCCTGTTTGTACTCGTCCTTGTAGATTTATTCCCTTTTTTGTTAAGACTAATCCTCCAAAACTCATGTTAAATCACCTGCTTTATTGTTAATTTCTCACCGATATGAACAGCTCCAGCAAAGTTTAATGGAAGATTTTCTGTTGCTATTATTTCTACTTTTTCTAAACGAGCAGTTTTTCTTTTTACAGAATCAACTACTCTAGTAAATTGCAGCGCTCTTTCAGTTGTTACAGATGGATTATTTGTTACAACCTTAAAAGTAAATGGTTGCCCTCCGTACTCAAACCATTCAACAACCTGTCCATCCCCAAATATTGTCGTAATTAAGTCCTCAACAGCGCCTTTTGTTCCTTTTGATCGATGAAAAAAGAGAGCCTTTTTTATCAGCTCTCGTTTTGTTTCAACTGGTAATGATGTATCGTAAAAGTCCACATGTTCCTCAAATGCTCTAAGATCTAATAACTTTTCTGGAATCTCGTTTAAAGGATCGAGAATTTCAGTTTTATTAAAAACATACTTGAGAATTTCAGTAATTGCTTTTGCCATCGCTTGATCTTCTTTGCTTTGAATTAAATTAGGAGGAAGGATTTTTAGTAATGACATATTCATCAAATCATTCATCTATCAAACCTCCATAATTCAAAAGAACATTGCCTGGCCAAGCCACCTGGTTCTTTTCTATTTTCTTGAATTGCTCTGAATTTATGATTATTCTACTTATCCCTGCATTTTTTAAACGAGCAATTAATTCACTTGCATCAATGCTTCTCCCTAACTTGCTTTTTTGCCACAAGATGTATTCATCACACACCTCCTGCACAATCTCTTGCATCTGTACTTGGAATCCATCTTTATCACTAGTTAAGTAGTAAGTGATGTCAATATCATAATTGACGATACCTGGTTTTGAGACAAGCAGTTTATCAGTCAATGGACGAATATATTTATCATTACACTTATTAAAAACAAGATTCAGTATTTCAACAGAAGGTAACTCACCGTTTTTCAACAACGGCACAATCTCTACAACTCCGTCTGAAGGACTTAAGACTTGTACATCTGAAATAGCTTGGTGAGTTGACCGAACATGATATTTATAACCTTCTTCAGGTCCCGCAGTAGAATACCTTTCATTCGACTGCTGAATCCTTTCAGCATATCGATCATCATCTTCCCAATCAACCCCACCGTCAGACTTCACAATATTATAAGCTTTTGACACCCACGGAAGTGGGTCCACAATATTTGTGATTTGGCCAGGAAGATAACCATTTCCAATAGTGCCCGCGTCTTCACAAGTTGCTGCAACATCAACGTATGTAGCACCTAGTTGAATTGTTGTATCAGCATCCATTGCAAAGTTTAATTCATTCACAGAAACCCTTGAACCTTTTGGAATAATGAACATTTCGGGATTACTTACCTCAAAACGAATGGTTGTTATTGCTGCCTGCGGTTCTAATCTTGAAACCTTTTTTTCAACGCCTATATGTTCCAAGAAGTCATCAACTGCATAAGCGAGAGACGTTTGTTTCCCCGTGTAATCAATGTTATTTACGATTAAAGTTGCCATATAAACAACAGCTTGTAAAAATTTACGTCGTGGGTCTGCATCGCTGAGAGATGTATTCATTAGCTCTTCATATTTCGACAATCCAATAATCTCTAATTCCTCAGCGTCCACATCGACAAAATCGATGTCCGGTAGATTAAATCGAACCATCGGCTAACACCACCTTCACTATCGGAGATAGTTTCGCCGATAATGGATCTTCTTCATAACGAATTTCTTCCACAATAATTTCGGGAATATTGGATTCCAAATAATCTATAATTTGAGAAGACGTTCTTACTTGGGCGTATCCCATCGGATCATCAACCGGAGGAATTATCCCTGCATTACGATCCATCGGACACGTTCCCCATATAGTAGTAAGAGCAAACCTTACATTTTGTAATGTAGCAGCTACACCCGTAGCACCAAAATCTATTTTTTGTAGGACGGATACTTCGTACATTTCTTTCACCCTTTCTTAAATGTTACATAGGCAGATGATGCGGAACAGTATTTACTTCCGCCGAGGTCATACCATCCATTTTTTGTTCCATACACAGTAAACTTTTGATTCTTTCTTAATACCTTGACTATTTTTCCGTTAATCGAAGGTGA
This sequence comes from Niallia yueguangensis, assembly GCF_052663115.1. Classification (NCBI taxonomy): domain Bacteria; kingdom Bacillati; phylum Bacillota; class Bacilli; order Caryophanales; family Bacillaceae; genus Niallia; species Niallia yueguangensis. The sequence goes on along the minus strand of NZ_JBQTCX010000023.1, from coordinate 63,220 downwards.
AGAACGACAATTTAACATGCCCACTTTAATGGTTATTGTCCCTTTAGATTTTCTTTTAGAAGCCTGCTGCCTTTTTTTCTTTTTTGGTTTAGCTTTGGACCTCTTTTTAACTATTGATTTTTTGGGATACTCTTCCATGCTAACGTCCACAGAAACAATTAATAGATTCCCTCTATTATCTATGTGCTTATTAGATTCTTTTAAACCAATAATTCTCCACTGGTTTTTAGAAACAGATTTATTACCTAATATAAACGTAGATATTTTACCTGTATCTCTAAAAGAACGGAGTTTGTCCAACTCTTTTTCAGGATTTACTCCTTGATAGACAGACAACACAATTGTCATACTGAACTGTTCTAGTCCGGGGCCAATAAATTCAGGAATCGGTTTACGGCCGATGATATTATGGTTTTCCCACCGTGCTGCGCCTTCTCTTTGACTTTCATTAAACGTTAATATTTTTTTACTCTTTACTTCAAAAGCAACACCTGCAAATGAGCCTATAATAGCCATGATGTCACTCCTTTTAATATTTACCTAAAATAAAACCGGTTTTGTCAAAACATAGACAAACAACTGGATCTTTCACCTTGGGCATCCAGTCATCTCCTCGATCCAAAATAAAAAGATCACCTGAAACAACATTTTCACGGTTGCTCCAAATGACCTTTGCTGTTTTATTTGTAGTGGAAACAGAAGATACAACACCGATATCTAACAATTTAATACCCCCTTAGACACTTCCTCAATTCCAAAGACGTTGTGGTAGATTTACCGCCTGATGACGTTATGCTAGTGATAATATATTTGCCGTTAAATGTACCAAACTCAGATAGATCAACCGTCATACCAGCGTAATAATTAACGTATCCTCTCATAATTAAATACATTGTTATAGCATCTTTGTTTGCATTTCGTAAACGTGCCTTTGCACGCCGTAAAGCAGCTGCTTCATCCTTCACATCTTCTTGGACAATCAAGACTCTTTTTACTCCGGAAGGAGCATGCGGATCTGTAAAAGTATCACTATACGTTTTTTTCATATCTTTCTTTCGATATGTTACTTTGCAAGATTTATAAGTTCCGTGATTGCTTGTTTTACCTCTATACCTCAAGATACGAGAATCACTTCGTTTAATTGTTTGTTTACTCGGCTTTACTTCGTACACCGACTCGTCAAAAATGATAATTTGCTTGTTTGATATTTTAAAAGCAAGCCCATCATCCTCGCACAGTTCCATTAAAAAGGCCACGTCCGATTTACCAGCTTGCTCTACACGATCATATTTAATGGGTTCATCAACATCGTAAACTAATTTTAATCGATTCCGGTGGGCAATATCACCAGCTACTTTTTTTAAGGTTACTTTTTCCCACGCCCGCTGCCTTCCTTCTTCTCGCATAGGTGAAGAATCCGGAACAGATATTCCTCGAATAGTCGCTTCACTGGGCGGACCTTCAACTTCTAATTCATCGATTTCAAACAAACCTTTTGAATACACCATTTTTCGATTATCTCTATTAACGATAGATGCTTTAATTGTTGACCCTTTTCTTGGTGTCCATGATCCCATCCATAAATGTTGTGTATCTTCTAATGTAATGTCTACATCGTCTGCTGATCCGCTAAGGTTGTCTGTATAAGACCATTTTTTAATTTTTGTAGCAAGTGGAATATTTTTATAAGTGACTTCAAGTGTTATCGTCGGTGTCTTCTCCATCTTCTTCACCTTCCAAATCTGCACTTATATCATCCGCATCTTCTAATAACCAAGGCGGCAAGTCTTCAGTTTCTTCTTCCTGATCTACTTCAGAAATATTTAACACAATTCCAGCTTTAAAAATAATGGTTAAACGGTGTTTCTGATTCGCTTCTAACAAAACAGGGAGCATATACTCGCTCCCATACATGTCCAAAGCTATTTTGTCCCAAGTGTCACCGTGCTTTGTGGTATAAGTTTTCATCATCTAAAAGACTTCCTTCTTCTCTGACTTTCGTACTGCCTCATTTGTTCTTCGAATCGTGGTTTGTCTTCAGCTAGCACCTGGTGAATTTCTTCCCTGCTACTGTTACTAGCGTGGATGACAGGAGCATAAACAAAAGATTGTTGAGAATTATTGAGCTGCTGTGATAACTGCTGTGATCTATCAAATAGTTCAATTCTATTACGCTCTCTCCTTAACAGCTGAGTTCTGTTATTTTCCTGATTGAAAGTTTTTTGTCCTAATCCTAACAGTTCTCCAGTCTGTTGATACAAAGCAAGAGAACGTCTATCACCAGGTCTGATAGGTATGATTGATTCAGCATATCCAGCTTCAGCAACCATCCCAAGATGTGGTTGATCGAAAATTCCACCCTTTGCATGCATTTGTATCTTGGCCGTTTTCCCAGCTGTAAAGGAAGGAATACTTTGCAACTTAGATCCACTTTTCTCTTTGCTTTCTATATTTGTACTAATACCAAGCATCTCACCTGTCTGTTGATAAAGTGCTAAAGAGCGTTTATTACCGGGTATAATCGGAATAATCGATTCAGCATAACCCGCTTCTGCCACCATTCCTATGTGAGGCTGGTCAAAAATACCTCCTTGTGCATGCATATGGACTTGCGCTGATTTTCCGCCTGGTGATGTTGCTGAAATACTTGGTACTTTTGCCGAGTTAATACGGCTGGCTAAAGTATTTAAAGCACTTTTTACTGCTGCTGCACCTGTTTGGATGCCGTTTAAACTTGATACCCAACTTGCCGCTGCCACTAGCATTGACGACAATAAAGATCCATTTCCACTAATCGATGATGCTGTAGATTGCACCATACTAAAAGATGCTACTGCAACAGCAGACATTAATAACATTCCAGATAGCAAACTTCCATTAGTAATAATAGAGCTTGCTGTTATTTGTACACCTGCAAGTGGAACTATCCACCCTGGAGATTGGCTCATATATCCTGCCAATAATGCAGCACTTGCTACTGTGCTTTCGGAAATTGCCCCTAAATTTGCTAAAGGAAGTATCCAAGATGGAGCCTGTGACATATAAGCCGATAATAACGATGCATTTACTACAATGTTGTCAGCAATCGCTCCAATATTGCCTAGACTAGCAACATAACTTGGAGCTTGAGCCATTACAGCAGCTAATTGTGCAGCACTCATTACTAAACTATCGGTTATAGCTCCTAAATTCCCTAATCCTGCTACATAACTGGGAGCCTGCGCCATTACACCTGCAAGTATTGATGCATTTTCCACAATGTTATCTGTGAGTGCATCGATATTACCAAATCCAGATACATACTCCGGTGCTTGAGCAAACATATCAGCTAGTAGGGAAGCGTTCTCCACGATATTTTCAGATATTGCACCTATATTTGCTAAAGGCATTATCCATTCTGGTGCCTGAGCCATTACAGCAGCTAATTGAGCTGCATTTTCGTTTATTGTATTAATGGAGCCGTCAGCTACATTTGTAGCAGTCGTATTAGTTTGTAGTTGGCTGATTGGTTGATTAGCCGGAATACTTGTAGGTTGTTCAGAGCTTCCTCTAACAGCATCCACAGCTTTACCAGCAGCCCATTTACCGGCAATGTATCCACCTAAACCGCCAAGTAAACCTCCAATGGCTGTACCTACTCCGGGAAAAATTGCTGTCCCTATTGCAGCACCTGCACTTGCTCCTCCCCAACTTGCGCTAAGTCCTCCAGCAGACTCTGCAGTAGCTTTCACTTTATCTTTTGCTTTGTATATACTGAAGGCTTCTGTGGCGAGAGTTAAAGGTAATGCAGCTTTACTAAGCACTTTACCTGCTTTTCCTAATACACCTAATGTTCTACTTCCTTGATTACTGATTGAACGGCTTGCTCTAGTAGTATTATTCGTTACTTGAGTGGACGCTAATCTAGCGTTAGATGAATTATTGACAGTGCTGTATCTAGCTGACCTTGTTTGAATATTAGTGTTAGATGTTCGAGTGTTTGTAGTACCATATCGCCCAGATCTTGTTGTGACATTGGAATTTACAGAAGACGCTCTTCCTCTAACTCGATTATAAACTGCTGATGCACCCGCTGTTACTCCACGAGTTAAACCACGAACAGCTAATCCACGAGCTACTGGTCTAACTACAGCTCCAACAATGCCTCCGCGTGATGCTCCTCTAGCTAACCCCCTTGTACCTGCAGCTGCTGTAAGTCCACCAGTTAACGATTTAACTAACATAGACAGGCCTATTCCTTTTGCTAAAGTTCCTGCACCTTTTAATAATAATCCTCCTGTGAGTGCATTAGCAGCTACTCCTAGACCTATTGCAGATGCAACATTTCCATCCATCGCTTGTTCTATTGCTCCAGTTAATGAGGCTTTAAGGGCTGCTCCCCATGCTTTAACAGCAATTTCCGCTAGTTTCGTAAATATCGTATTGACAGCTTCTCCACCTGGACCATCTAGCCATTTTTCCATCGCATCTACTGCCGTGTCTAATGAGTAAGTGACCTTTTCGGAAAAGTCCATATTCTTAAACTTGGTGTATTTAGCTAATTTCTCTTGATAATCAGCTAGTGCTAATTCATTAGTAGTTCCATCTTTGACATCAAGCTTTGGTTTAACGGTAATGAAAGGCTCGAAAACATCTCCTAAACCTTTGCTAAGATTTTCACCAAACCTTTTCACATCATCCGTGTGTTCTCCAAAACTATCGGCCAAAGCAGTAGCAGCATTCTTCACAAGTGGTAAAGCACTTTCCGCTCCAATAATTTGCAAGGTTTCAAATGCACCGGACAATTGTTCAACAGCACCTGCTGCATTATCCATTTTCTTTTTGGCAACTTCTAGTGCTGTTACTTTAGACATTTCCTTATACATTTTTTCGATACCATCCGCGCCCTCTTTATAGAGGATATTAGCTGCACGAACAGCATCACTTCCAAATAAGTCAAAGAATGTAGCAGAACGCTCTTGATCACTTAATTTCTTAAATTTTTCATGTAAGATTCCAGCAACTTCTGCCATATCTTTTAGCTTACCATTTTTAAAGAAAATATTTTGTCCATCTTTTAATGTTAAGCCTAACTGATCAAATGCAGTCCTAGCTTTTTCAGTGCTTGGTTGGATATTAGATAAAAAAGTTTTTAACGATGTACCTGCATCTGATCCTTGCAAATTATTATTAGAAAATGCGGCCAAGGCTGCATTAGTTCCTTTAAAAGATAAGTTTAAACCGTCTGCAACTGGACCAACAGAAGCAAGTCCAAATTTTAAATCTATTAAGTCTGCACTAGAAGCATTGGCTGCACCGGCAAGAATGTTGGATGCATCCGCTGCTGACATGCCATCTTTTTTAAATCCGTTCAACGAATTCGACATTAGCTCTGCTGCATCTTTTAATTCCATGCCACCTGCAGTAGCTAAATTTAGTGCTGATTCTAGTCCTCCTGATTTAATAGTATCAGTAGACATTCCGCTTTTTGATAATTCTTCTACGCCTTGTGCGCTTTCTAGTGCGGAATATTTAGTTGAAGAACCTACATCTAATGATAGCTGTTTAATAGAACCTAATTCCTTATCACTCATGCCAGTAAGTGCTTGGATACTAGAAAGTTGTGACTCGAAATCCATTGCTTTTTTTACAGAACTAACAGCAGTAGCACCACCCGCTAAACCAATTGCCGCCGCGGGAATTGCTACTGCTGATTTCACTTGTTGAAATTTTTCAGATGCCGTTGAAGAAACAGCCGTTTTAATGTTCTGCTGTCTACTCTGAATTGCTTGTAATCGCTCTTGCTGTGCAATATTCCTGCTCAACTGACTGTGCAACCTTTGTTGAGCCCGAGTGTACTCTTGTAGCCCTATATTACCTTGCCTATACTCTCTGTCCAAGTTCCGCAAGCTTGTTTTTAAATCTGTTGCGTCTCTTTTTAACCCTTCCAACCTTCTGGAAGTAGAAGAAAAAGCATTGGTTAAACTGCTAGCCATGTTCCCAGTAATGTTAAAGGCAACGGTAAATGCTCTAGCCATTTTTAATCACCTTCTTTGGGAAACAGTTCTATTGTCGCATCCACTACTTCAAACAGCTCAGATAAAGGCAATGTTAGAAAATGTGGATACGGTGTATTCATTTTCGTTGAAAGCGCAATGGCTATTTTTCTAATGTCACGTTTTGTTCTTTCAACTGATCCGCATACTGTGTTTTCTCCAAGTTCCCGTGCAAAAAAACTCGTATAATGGACATCACCTCAAAAGCATCTGGCCCTTTTAAAGTGGCTAAATCATCTGGAATCATTTCTGCAGATTTTGCTGCTAATTGCATAATTCCTTTCGGTGTATTAACAGAATCCATGGATGGTAATTCTAATAACGCTTGTCCATCGATTTTATCTAAATCCAAATTAATTTTCTTAATTGTTTTCCCATCGATAGTAATCGGTGATTGCAGATCATAAATAATTACTTGTGACATAATTTTCTCCTCCTTATAGTCCTAATGCTTCTTTAACATCTTTTAAGTAGTCCACACCATTGAGTACAAATTTATAATTCGGCTTATCAATTTCAAGTTTTACTTTCCCAGCAACTTCTACCTTCAAATAAAGTACTTCTACTTCTGTAGATGTTTCATAGGCCTCGCCTTTTTTCATTTTTCCTAAGTCTAATTTTCCAGAAGTACCATGTATCACTACTCGCACCTTCTCAATACTATGGGCACCTAACTTAGGATCATATACTTGGTTAGCACCTCGGCAATCATATTGAACGACTTTCGGCTCCATATATGCAGCAGAAGAACCATTCAACGTCTTCCAGTTGATTGTTAGTTTGGAAGACTGTAAGTGTCCGATTACAGAACTTTCATACTCACCTGCAACTCCGGCGCCGGATACAGTTTGTTTCATTGATTCAAGCGATGGAAGTTGCAAATCTGCAACCCCCACCGTATGGTGTCCATTTCGATAAATTCTAAAATCATTTAAGAATTCAGGAATTTCCATTGTTTTTCCCCTCCAATTAAGCTACTAATGCTGCAAAATAAGCAACATCGTATTCAAGTTTAAATTCAATATCTTCTGCTGGTGTTGGCGCCCCTAGCGCAACGTGAAAAACTACTTTTCCATCTAAAAGATTTGTATCAGGATTGTCTTCTTTTCTAAATTCAACCCTTCCTCCGAGTAAAACGTCTGGAGTTAAACCATTCAGCCAAACATTCATGCCATCTACAAATGAATCAATTAATCGTCTATTTGTAGGGTCGTCCACATTAGACCAGAAGGATAAAATAATAGTGTTTCCTATCCAGTGGAACATTCTTTTTATTGGGATAAACACGTCCTTCACATCGTTGTTACTTGGGTATGCACTTGTTCTATTCCCCCATAACTTCATACCCCCGATAAAATTCAATCCAGTGATAATACCATTCGCATTTAAGTAATTAGCTTGAGCAAGATCTAGCTGCATTTCTTCCCCATTAATTACTAAGCTTTCTGCTTGTAATGATTTATTAGACGGACTTACATGTGGCGTATCCCCGTTTGCTGCATCTACTTGTGCCATTAATGCAGCAGCTTGTGACGAAAAATTATAAGTTCGAGACCCTAATTTTAAATCCGCATAAGTTGCTAATTGGCTCGGATTAACTAATGATTTTTCATTTTTATATTGTGGTGCTTTTGTGTACACATTTGCTACAGTATTATCGATATCAGCAATGCTGACAGCATTAAAAACACCATTGATTTTTTGCTGTTTAGCTCTCATTACTGCTGCAACAGTAGGATTTTTACTATACTTCGGAGCAATAATGATACCTGGCACCAACTGAAAGTTTGGAAAAACTGAGTTGACTAATTCCAAACCTGTATTTTTACCTGTTGCTGCATCGTATCCGCCGATAATATCGTTTTCTGTGACCATATCAGGATCTAAATAATCGTAAATCACTTTTAACGTTGCTTCATCATTTGTGATTTTTCCAGATTCTACTGTAGCCACTATTACCTTTCCTTCGTCATTAAAAGATAATGTGTAATCCTCATTAATTTTTATTTCTTCTAAAATACCGTCCACAGTGATTTTTACACTGTCTAGTAATATTCCAGTTCGATCAATTAGACCTATTCTACTAGTAGTTGTAATTGATTCAGGGGTTGTAACACTCTTTTTATGTTTGGCAGGATCTAACACGTTAACAAATACAACTGGAGCCACACCGAATAACTCAAAGTGAGTACTGATTACTTCGCTAAGTGTGTATTTTGCATAATCCAGTGAGTATCCTAATGCCTTTTTAGCTTCTGCAATAGAGAAAGCTAAAATCGGCTTATTGACTGCTGTTAAATCCCCCATATTAATTGGTGCGGTTCCAACAGCAACCGTTAAACCCGATGTTGCTTCTACAGGGGTTCCAATGCTTGTAGATTGTTCTGAATATCTAATTCCATGATTATAAACCAACTTACTTCACCGCCTTCATTTCTTCTTTTACTGCATGAAAAAACGCCTGCTCCGCACTACCTGTCTGAGACAAGCGTTGTTCAAACTCATTCAATTGACTAACTGGTATAAATAACTTTTCAATTGTCGGATACTTTTCTAAATCAATGTGATCAGGTACTCCATTCAAAAAAACAGCATGCTGAAACAGTACGCCACCTGGCAATGATGGACCACAATAAATAACTTGTTCTGAATCTTTCTTTGTTTCTTTTTTACTTGCAGTTTTATTAACTGTAGGTACAGGCTTTTGATTATTATTTTTCTGATTGCTCACTTCAGCCAAAATCAACATCTCCTTCAAATCTGATTGGTTGTAAATTATATTGGATATTCGAAAAACCTATCCAATAAGGATGCTCTTGTTCTTCCGGAATAACAGTGACATACGAGTCTTTTCTCATATTAAAAGATGCCATTAATTTATTTTTAACTAAATGTATCTTGATTCGGTTTAATAGATTCAATAAATCTAGATGGGCCTGCTGGACATCATCACAATGTATGCCTGCAATGATACGAACCTCTACAACGGGTGTCCCTTCTACCTCCCGTTCTTCCAAAAAGCGAATAACGACATGAGGATAATCTGCTTCTCTTTCTACTTCTTGCTGCTTTTTCATCCTTGATACAGGCTTTTCTTCCAAAAACTGAATGCTCACTTTAGGAACTTTTTCTTGTCCCTCACCAGTACTCATTCGAAAATCTTTAATTGCCTCTTTAATCTTGTCTTTTAGACAATCCATAAGCCCGATATTTGTTAAAAGATATTCCATTAGCCAGACCCCTCTACCGCTCTACTCAATTCATGATTTAAGCGCTCATCCAGCTTTTCTTGTGTTTTCTGTTCGACATATTGCGATACCGAATCACTCCCCAACATTTTGGGAATAGATGGACCATACTTTTCATTGATTGGCAATCTAGGCTTACCAACACGGGCAAAAACACCTGCATGACCACTCCCCATCCTGCCAACAAATGCACTTCCTAATGGACCACCAGCTCCTTTTTTTACAGCTGCTGTAATCGGCGTTTGTCGGCGTAGCTGAACGGATCTAGGAGATACCCGAAACGCATATAAAGGAATAACAGATCCTTTTGAGTTTATTTCAGCATGCAGGTTTCCAGGACTCGCTTTAGATATCCTGAATGTTTTTAAGACATCCCCATGCTTTACATAGTATTTCTCCCGTATTTTTCTTCCTGCTTCTGTTTTCGTGGTACTAGAAGCTCGATTAATCGCCCGAGATACAGCAACAGGCACTTTTTTCGGTGTCTCATGTAGAACGGCTTGTATCCTATCAAGATTCTCTACACTTACATTAATCAAGTCGTCACCTCCTAAGAACGATACGCGCTAATATGAATAGAAAGCATTCCATTATCTTCACTAGCAAAGTCGACCTTGTACTTTACTCCATCTAAAAAAATAGTCTCATCTGGTTCTGGCTTATCCATATCTTCGCATTTAATGTAAAGTGTTTTGCTCTCTACATAATTCGCTTGTGTCATATTATAAAGTTCGACTGGTACTCGTGATCGTTCTTTCACATCATCATCTTCTACAATAATGTCAATGACTACCCCATTAACGTTGTGTTCTTCCCCAAATTCATTATTGTTAAAGAACACTCCTAAATCCTTCTTTAACTGGTCTTTAAAGTTCATGCAGAAGGTTCCTTAGAATTTGTAGTTTTAGTTTTCTTTTCGGTATGAAGCACAGCTGACTTACTTTTAATAAATTTATCAGCCTGTTCTTCCGGACAAGAAAAAATACTTTCAGGTTCAATAATCACCCCATTAATAAAAACGGGTATTTTGGCTTTTAATATTTTCATAGAAAATCACCTCATCCAATTTTTACTCGAGCTATCGCTTTAGATGAAGCTTTTGCTTCTACTACCCAACCTGCATTAACAGCATCTACTGAATCCGTTGTTAAAGCATTGTTTTTCCAGTATACCGTTTGTCCTGCTGCAAAAGCTTCTGTTGTAACAGCTGGGATATCATATACACCGATTACATTTACGCTCCCAACAGCTCCTACAGGAATGTCACACCCCGCGATGCCGATTCTGGTTGTTAAAGGTACAACATCGTTTGCTTTAATTAACGTTGATCCACTATTTATAAAATCAATAGATTCCCCACGTTGAACATAAGAAGTTTGAGGATTATTTAACATAAGTTATTCCACCTTTCTCAAATTATTGGCCATTATTTTTAATGGCAGTCTTGTAATCTACAATTGTTACACCATAATCAATGTAAATATCCCACATATAGCCAAGTTGCCCAGCTGGTGGCTGCTTCATCACGATGGTTGGCATGTCAACACCATTCAAATAGTCTACTTGAATTGGGCTTCTTAATTGGTCAGCAGTCAAATACCACTCCTTTACACCATTCTCTGTTGCCTCATCTAATTCAGCATCACTGATAATGGTAAAGCTATTAAAGAATGGGTTAGGTATATTTGGATTTGTTTGTGCTGGATCCACGGAAGCACCAATTAATTGCCCTGCTTTTGTTTCAAGCGCTGTAGGAACCAACATAAATTTAGCAGGGATGTTTAACTTCACCTCTCCTCCTGCAGCTTTTTGATTTCTCATTTTGATTCTCATATCAGACAATGCTTCAACGGATGGCGCTGAACCAACACTTGAAATATTGCCATGATCTGATGAAAATAACTGTTTACCGTCCCAAATAGCCGGGTTTTTCGCAAGTAATTGATAAACTAAACGGTTTATACCTAATCGTGCTGATTGAGCGTACAAAGCAGGAATTGTGGAAATAAAGTCCACATCATCATTGATAAATGCCTGGCGTGACATCGTAAATTGACGACCAAATGTTAACAGCTGACGTTGCGGACCTGCTTCAGCATTTGGAGCATCATGCTTTAATTCGCCGTTTTCTGGCACAAGTAACAATTCCCCTGCAGTTCCAACTTGATACGTCTTAGTTGGACGGAAATCTTTTAAGGTTCCACGTTTCGTCCATAATTGGTATGTGGTAGACGCTTCAGTATAGGCTTTTTCAAAAACCGTTCTTGCTGTTTGGTCCATGATTCCTGTAAATAAGCTTGTAGGAGTCATATATTGACGTAAAAGCTCGTCGTCACTTAATCGAGATGCATTAGCAACCCCTTCTAAACGTAGTGTTTCTTTTGCTAATTCACGTAATGATAGGTTTCTTAGCTCTGTTGCGCCAGGTGCTGGCTTTTCAACTTGTAGACCTACACGTAAAGATAACCCGTCTTTTGCTGCAGCACGGAATTTATCCCCTTCATCCTGGATAATGCCTACACTAGATGGCTTCTTTTCAGCTATTTGCTTTTCAAGAATAAGTGCTCGAACTTCATCCAAGGACTTTCCTTCTTTGATGTATTCTTGAGCATCATATCCAAAACTTCTGCACAAACTATCAATATCAATAGTTCGCTGTCTCTCAGCTTCCATAGCCTGTCTTTGCAGATCTTCAACATTTACTGGTTCAGGTGTTCCTGAATTTCCAGTTAGTGTATTACTTGCACTAGCTCTAATTGCATCGATGCTTCTTTGTAGATTGTCAAATTCACTTTTCTCTGCTTCTGATAAATCCCTTTGTTGGACTTTAGCTGCGTTCACAATTGCTTGTTGTCTTGCTAACATTTGTTCTAATGTCATCTTATATGCCTCCTAAATAATTGCTGTTTAATTGAATTTGTCTAAAATAAACGGACAATGGTTCAGACCGCTCATTTGGCTTTTCATGATAACCTTCCATTTCTCTTCCCACTCCAACAGTGGCATCTGCTGGAATCGATACAATGGAAATTTCGTAAGGCAGCCATTTTAATGCAATACTGCACGGGCCAGTATGTTTTCCATCACTTGATGTTTTCCCTGCAGATACTTCCTCCCAGCTGTCCACACGATAACCAACACTAACACCTTTCAATGTGCTGCTTTTTACCTTTTGAAAGATAACATCACTAGCATCATCTTCATCAAAAGTTACTAATGCATGACCTCTTCCATCTTTTAACCAGGCATCATCAATTCTTCCAATAACTTTATTTCTGTCATGATTAAACAAAAGGCAGCCAATTTCTTTTAATCTACTAAGATCCATTGCGCCGTCATTATGGCTTAAAATTTCTATTCCAAACCAACGGGCATATGGCTCTTCACTAGAAAAACTTAATTCAACTTGCCTCTTTTCCTCATCCACAGCTCGGAGATTAATACTATAATCTCGGCTTAACGATAATTGTTTATTTTTTCGTTGCATCGTCACCAATATTCACCCCCTTCTGGCGCATATATTCTAATTCTCTAGCACGTTGATCAATAATTTCTTTCCAGTCTTGACCGGATGATGCAGCAATTTCAGCTAAAGTAGTTTGATTAGTATTTAAAGAAACCTTATTTGCATTTGCTTCTTTAATCGGATCAATCCACTTACTTCCAGGAGGTGTCCATTCATGCTGCATATATTTTTTCTTGTTAATCCAGAAATCTTTTATGGCAATTGCGCCGCTTAAAACTGCAGAAATTAAAAAAGTTTCATAGATTTCTGTTAACAGATGGTCCACAAAATATTGTTGCTCAATCTGATATGTTTTTTGATCTTCAAGAAGACCTTGACGGGCACTACTATAGTTCACCTGAGACATATCCCTTGCCGTTGCTTCATAGGAAATACCTTGGCCACTTCCTGTTAATCTTTGTTGTAATCGAACAAAGTCGGCTGCGCTCGCTCCTTGTGCTGGTGGATTAACCACGGATACATCATCACCTGGGTTTAATTCCATAATCATGCCTGGGCTAAGTGTTTTCCCTTCATAGCTAGCGTTGCTTTGTTTCCCCTGCCTGCCAATAGATCCGCCAGGCGTGGGACTTTGACGTCTAATAAATACAGACAAACAGGCAGCAACTCTTTCTTTCACGCTTACTGCCTCCATGTAAGAATTTACATCTTTAATTCTCGTAATGGTTGGAGACATTTCGGACATTTCTCTAATTTGAGAAGGTCGCTTTTTATTCCATAAAAAAATGACATCATCAGCTACAATTCTTTCGGATTTACCCGAATAGTAACCAGTGACATCATATTGCTTAAAATAGTATGCAATTGGACGATTGAATTCATTGTATTCAATGCCATTGACAATTCTTAAATCATTTCTGCCAGTTTGCATTGTGTCTAAATCGTCTACTTCACGAGTTTGTATAGAAAAGGGAACAACTCCGCCTTTTGTATATCTCTTGATAAAGACAATGCCTCCATCAATTTTTTTACGCCTAACAGCCATTCGACACATCGCACTAAAGCTTTGTTGAAAAGTTACATCACAATTTCTTGGTTTACACCATTCTTTCCAAAGTACCTCGATTTGCGTATTGAGCTCTTCATTATCTGTCTTTGCTTGCAGCTTAAAGCCGATTCCAACAATATTTCTTTCAAAAGCACCAACGATACTTTCCTGAATATCTGAGTTTCGTTCTAAATCCCTAGCCCTTGATCGAACAGTATTTCGATGAATCCAATCCGTTTGTTCTGCAGATGCATTTACTGTATTCCATCCAGCATTTAACCTGTCGTTTGCACCAGCATCATAACCTCTTAATTCTTCGTAACTTTTCCGCCATGCTTCACGTCTAAATGCAACACTTGGTGAGACAAAAGCTATCGCCTTTTCTAACCAATTCAAATTTATCACCTCCTATCAAAGACGCTCACAAACGTGTTGGATAACCCAGAGCTTTGATCATTTTCATAATTAATTTGATCCTGCAGTTCCTTTTGTCTTTTATAAAGCAAAGATAAATCTGCTCGTCTCAATCGCCTTGTGCCAATTTGATATTCTTGCCCACCAATTTCTATAGCAGTAATAGCTTCATTGATTTGCTGCAGCTGTTCTTCTAACGTCAATTTGCTCTCCTCCTAAAACCATTCTTTGTTTTTTAACCAGGCATCGTTGGCTTCCATAGCTTGTGTGTTCACTTGTGGAACTGGATCAGGCTCTTCTTCTTCCTGCATTAAATGAATATTACGAACATGTAAAACGTCCGCTGCAGCTAGAGCATAAACTTCTGTATCTAAATAATGATTGTCCGCATGGCTTGTTTTAGGGACCCATACTTGCGTTATTTTGCCGCCGCTGCCTTTACTATTTATTTTATGTTCAGCAGTAACTTGCTCCGCGTATTCTCGGTCACAATCTTTATATACCATCCAGGAACCTTGACCATTTGGCTTCCTCATTCTCGAGGCAATCATATCTTTATACTTTCCACCATCAACTAAGAGCAACCTTGTACCATGTGCATTGGATGTAGCTTTATTAATGGTACTAATTTTGAAATGAGCATAACCGCTTGCTACCCCTTTTACTGGTATGGCCCATTCACTATTCAATGCACAAAAATCATATACTTCATCCGTTTGGTCCCCTGAGTCAATTCCACACAAGTTAACCATAAATGCTTCACCATTTTTATTTCTATATTCGGCATTCATGACATTTTCTATTTCTCGAAAACTTAAAGCCTGCCCATGAGCAATATTTTGGCTAGTTAAAAACGTGCCCCATGCTCGAATTGTCCAATATAAACTTGTTTCTTGGACATCGACTCCACCTGTTAGCATTACCGCCCATTCAGGCACTTCAAATTCCTCACATTCTGTTTGCCTTTCCAGAACCATATCTGCATTCGTTTTTAATTTCGTGTCTTCCCACGGCTCAGCTAGCCATGAGTTTACAAAGTTCTGGAAAGCTTCAGGATCATCCTTTGTTCCTAGGAATTCTTTTGCAATCTCACTAAAACGGACAAAAGGAGAATATAAGGTGTTCATCCAATATGCAACTTTTCGGGGAAATTGTGTTTTCTGTTCAACAACTTCCCATCTTCCATAACGGAGCATTTGCTGCTTATGGTTATCCGTGATAATACAGCCACATTCTTGGCAAGCATAGTTTGCAAATTCAGCTCTGTCAGCATCACTCATGCCTTCTTTTTTTGGCCATTTGATTTGCTTGAATAACAATTCAATATATTCACCACAATGAGGACAAGGTACTCGAAAATGTTTTACGACATCAGCATTTTCTTTCGCCTTCCAAATATGCCCCGTTTTCAAAGTAGGAGTGGATGTTTGAAATATTTTTTTATTGTTGGTAAATGTTTTCGTCCTCTCTTTTGCCAGCTTGATAGGATCTGCTTCTTTTTTGCTTGCACCCGGATATTTATCCACTTCATCCAAAAACAAAAAACGAATAGGTTTACTGGCTAGTGATGAAGGTGAGTTGGCGCCGCTTAACGTGATGTACATTCCATCACACTGCAGCTCTAATTTACTCGAGGCATTTTTTTTGAATTTCTCTTTTAATTTACTCGAGTTTAAAAACATAGGCTGTATTCGATTTTCTGAAACACTTTCAGCCAGTGTATCGGTTGGATAAACAATCATTACCGGACCGGGATCCTGCATAACAATATAACCTAACATATTGTGAAGAGCTTCTGTCCCTCCAACCTGCGTAGGCTTTATAAAAGTGATTTCTTCAATTTCCGCGTTATTAAACTCATTCATAATATCAAGCAAATACGGAGTTATAGAGTTGCTCCACTTACCAGGAATGGCAGATGACTTTGCATCAAGATTTCTATATTTTTCAGCCCATTCGCTTACCAACAAATTCTCAGGAGGTCTTAAATATTTGAGTGGGTTAGTAATAAAATCTGGTAGTTTATTTTCTTTTCTTCTTTGCACTATAAACACCATCCACACTCATCTGCTCAAGTGCATCGTTGATTATTTCAGTTAAACCCTTTTCTATTCTCCTTGCTTCAATTGGCTCAACTAGGGATCCGATTTCTCCCGTTAATTTCCTTGGTAACGACATGGCTGATTTTTTAAAGATAAGAAAAAATCGAGACAACTCAATCTCGACTAATTCTCTCTCTATGTATTTTCCGTTTGCAATATCGGTATTTAACCTGGTCCTTTCTGATTGAGCTTCCTTGAATGCAACTTCGGCTTCGAGCTTTTTTTGTTGCAAGTTTACGGACTTGCTTACTTCGGAATCTCCACTGTACATTTCCCCTCTCCATTTGAGGATTAATTTCAAATCCCACCAGCCTCGGCTATGTTGAGTTAACCCTTGACGTTTCCAGTCAGTAAGCGTTCTGTCGCTGATTTCCAAAAGCTTGCATAATTCTTTTGTGGACAAAATAACTTTGTCATCTACCCTCTTATAACCATCCATAAATCCACCCCCATTTCCGAAGTTCCGAAGTTAAATTTTTTTATAATATCGAGCCAAATCCCGGGAGTCGACAGCCCCGCATGGAGGCACCCCCGTCAGAAGGACCCGAAGACTTTTCAACAATAAAAAGACATCCAATATGAATATGGATATCTTGAGTCAATACTTTATGTGTGCTTAGCCATTCTACCTGGCATTTCATAAACAAAACGCAATAACATTTCAGAAAATGTTAGTAATTCTTCTGCATCTTCTTTAGTTGAATTTGGTAATTCATGAGTTGCTTCATTTCCTTTTTTTCTAATATGATCTACCCACGAATCTCTTTCGGGTGGAAGATAATGATTATCTTTAAGATAGGAAACATATTGTATGAATTTTTTTCCTTCTTCTGCACCTTTTGATACAGCAATATTCATTAATAATTTCCTGCAAGATAATACTGCTGAAGTATAAGCATTTACAGCTATACAATTTCTAGCTTCATTATAAATACTATTAATATTCTCTGGAAGAAACTCAATATCCTGACCTAACATTGGTCCAGGCACTTGCTCCATTATCCTTCCTCCAAAGGCATCCTTGAGTAAATAAGTGGGTTTATTACAATTAGGACATATGTATATTTCCCCTGATGTTGCACCTGTATATCTGTCAGTTACGCATTCATACCCTATCGAAGGGCCAATATCCTTCCCACAATGGCCACATAAATACGATACTCCTTGTATTAAGGAAACATTTTTCCATTCTCCATCTAATATTTTTGCCATAAAACCTCTCCCTTCCACCTAATTATCAAAGAAAGGAAGCAAGTACACAATTCTTTATCGTTCACCAAATAACGACAATAACTGCACTTTAAATGCTTGCTCTACATATATATTATTTCTTTTCTTTTCTTTTCTTTTCTTTTGTGTACTTAATGCATACATAAACCATAGTTAATGTTTACATGATGTCAGCAGAACGATTGTTAATGTTAACAATAACCCTAGTTAATGTATGCAGAAACAATCCAGTTATTGTAAACACCCTGAAATCATGATAAAAAACATTTCGTATAGTATCTAGTAGATATTTTGAGTATCTTTAAGTATTCGTTAGTTATTTATCAACTTATTTAAAGTAAGTAATATCACTTACTAAAAGTAATAAATGATTATATCAACGTTTTGGTTTTTGACATAGAAAAAGCACTCCCGAAGGAATACTTTACTGACCGAACATATCTTTTGCTAATTTACTTGTTAACCTTTTTATTTCCTGGGATGCCTCAATCTCTAGTTTTTGTATTAAATCGATTTCTCCACTTTTCATAGCTTCTAAACCAAATTTCATGGTCTTTTCTTCTATATAATCAACATATTTCTGATAAGTATCTCTTAACTTTTGTCCATCTGCTTCAAATCCTGTTGGAATCTCAAGTATATGGATTTCACTTTGAATAATCCTGAAATCATCAGTTTTAAGAAGCCAAGCTTTCTTTAACTTATCTACATCTTCCTGAGTTCTTAATTGAAACTTTTTAGGAATTTCCGCATACTCTTCTGCAACCTTTTTTAATTGTTCGCCCAATTCGGAAAGTTTTTTAGCATAATTCTGTTTTGTTATTGACATATCATCCACCTCCCTTCCTCCTAATTATCAGAGAAAGGTAAAATAGGTACAAGATCCTATCGTTCGCCAATTACCGACAAATTACGCAATACTCATGCTCCATCCTTTTTAAATGTATAATAAATCTATTAAAACAAAATAAACTAAATCTCCTCAAAAGAAAAAGCACCCATAAAACGAGTACTTCTTACAGCATAAGGCCTATTCCTTCCTTTTTAAATTGACCCTGTAATGTAATTAAAGGTATCAATCCATAAGATATATGACATAGTTTATTATACTGAATTTCAGTTATAGTTTTTTCTTTTATGTTTAACAATTTATTAAAATCTGGAAAAAAATCAAATAATAAACCGATTAATGAAAATATCATTAAATCCAATTCATATAAATATGGGTGCAAATTAACAATTTTTTCTCCAGAATCATTTAAAAAATAATACTTATTGAAATGACCTGAAGAAGTATGTGTATCTAAACAAAGATTTTTATAAGTTGTTTTGTATAAATACTCCATATCTACATCAATTGCCATTTGTTTTATTTCAAAATACTTTTCTACTTTAGGTTTTCCTGTATTAGCATTCCAAGTAGGAGTAAAACCTAAAGCAGTTATTTCATTCTTCAACTTCTCTATATTATTTTCTAACTCTTCTTTACTAAAAAAATGCATAAAATCTGGCTTATCTACATTTTCTAAATTATATTTGTTCATTTCAATAGTCTTAAATTTTTCATAAGCTTTTGAATAACGTATAAATTCATTAGCATCATTTTTAAGCTTTTTAATTAATACTACTAATTCAAACAAGCTTCTCATAAGGATTCTTGCTGATACTACATCTCCTGTATTAAATAATGTATTAATTGATTTTAAACTATTAATTGTTTTTATAAATAGAACCAATGCTCTTTCTTGTATTT
This sequence comes from Niallia yueguangensis, assembly GCF_052663115.1. Lineage (NCBI taxonomy): Bacteria > Bacillati > Bacillota > Bacilli > Caryophanales > Bacillaceae > Niallia > Niallia yueguangensis. The sequence goes on along the minus strand of NZ_JBQTCX010000023.1, from coordinate 43,924 downwards.
CATTTTTAGGCTCTATTTCTTTAATTGTATTAATATAAAAGTCATCTAAATATGTGATTACAAAATCATTAAAAAATGGTTTTAACTTACTATTTATAGGACTAAAATTTAATATTTCCAAAAGTACTCTCTCCCTTCGTCCAATTAATTATGAACTAGTGAGAAAATAGGTACAATACCCTATCTTTCGTCAAATAACGACAAAAATAGCATCCATAATTAATAGATGCCCATTTTGTTCTATCTGCCTTTTATTTGAATATACTTTCATTGTCATAAAAAAATAAAAAAGGCAGGTAATAAATTATGCGTTTGATATCTTTAATACTGAAAATTATGGGTAAGCTTTTATCCCCGAGTAATATTAACATCACCATAATCTATATTAAAGTCAAACAGTAATTATTTAAGAACGGTGCTCTCCCGAAGCACTGTTCTTTTTTCTTTTCTCTACAATGTATGCAGTTGCCATCAAAAATATAATTTATTTTGTTTTAAGGGTCAACATATTTTTTATGAATTATCATTTTCTCTCCATAGCTCATCCACGACCACGCTTATATCTATCCCTATCCCTATCCATTCCCATTATATTAACCCAAATTACCTTTTCTTCTTTTGGCTGCTTATTACGTTTCTTTTTCTTCTTTCTCATCTTTTCAAGTTGTCTCAGCTGGTCTGCATTAAGATGATTGGCTATTTTCATATCATCACCTTCTTAAATAGTTATCAGACTTACAGAATTGGATTATATAACGTTTTAAATAGATTCATATACAAATGTATTAATTTATTAAAAATCGTTAATATTGACAAATAACGACGGGTTTTTACACAAGCCATTTTCTATCTAAACAAAACAGAATTAGTTCCATCCTGTTTACAAAGAAAATAGGGTTTCATTTTCCGATGAATCATCCAGGAGTACGCTTGATATTCAGGAAAAAGTCGGCCATTATTGCACCCTTCCCTCGAAAGTGGAATCTCACCAACTTTCTACCCCATAGCTATCGCACGCAATACTGCTAGACTCCAGTTACTACTCCTGTTCAGCTGGTAACCTTCATAGTCATTCGATACACCCGAGTACGTCTTGATAAGGGAAAGGCGCTTCTCCCCTCAACTAAGTAACTAGCTGATAAGAAAATCTTACCTTTTTAGGAAATTAAAATAGTCCCCTGTTTTGTCCTATGTTTTATCCTATATTTTGTCGGGTTTTTGTCGGGAAATAAAGAACAGCACCTAGATTATTCTAAGTGCTGTAGCTATAAGGTTTATGGCATACTTTTTGTGTATGTAGTATTGGTCTTTGGTGAGTCCTAAATCTAAATACACATCAATATCTTTTACTCTATGGTTTCCTAAATATTTTCGTTGTATTATATCTCTCTCTATTTCATCCAGTGCATTTTCCATAGCACGGTCAATTTGTTTAACAAATAAGAATTTCTCATTTTCATGGTCGTTAAGCATTGGGAAGAGTTGTTCTATCCCTTCCTTATCTTGTTCTGTTTTATTTTCAACTGCCACTTTATATGCTTTATAATGTTTTAATTGACGCGCAACTACTCTTCTTATCTCTTTGTCGTCCACAGTTTGAAAGAAGGACATTTGTTTCAAGACGACTCCCCCCATGTGTTATAATTAATTTGCCGATTAAATTAGAACTGGGAGGAATCTCAGTTTTTTTATTTTTATTTAACATATTATCTCTAATTGCCCTTCAAAATTTGATACAAAACCTTCTTCTGTTTTTATAAATTCTTCATTCAATAATACTTCGAATATTGCTTCTAAAACATTTACAACAATGCTATTGCCGGCCTGTTTATAAAGTATTCCGTTTGTGCATCCTTTTCTCGTTGGATGCTCTGCTACTACATTGTTATAATCCCCATCATCAAAACCCATTAATCTCCAACATTCTCTTTCAGTAAGCAATCTGTATTTGCCATTTCCAATCGGTACTATTCCACTGTTAGGGCACCTATTTTGTTTTGTAGTAATAGTCCATACATAATCTTTTATTGGCTGCAATCTCCCGGCAAAGGAACCACTATTGTTATGACCAATTCTGCTTAACATTGATGGAGTTTTTATTGTATATTTTTCATCCACATCTTTTTCTAAAAACTCATTGATATCTCTCATTTGCTTCTTTTTCAACTTAGAAAAATCAAATTTATCTTTACCTAATATTGATATGGTAAAAACCCTTTCTCTTTTCTGAGGTATGCCAAAATCCATTGCATTTAAAACATCATAATTACTCGTATATCCTAATCTAGTCATTTCATTAAGGTATTTGCTGAAAGAATGAATCATATCCTTATCTAAGACACCTTTTACATTCTCCCAGACTACGAATCTAGGTTTCCAAACTCCAAGATTTTCTATAATCTTTAATGTTTCCCACATTAACGAACTTCTTGTTTTATCTTCATCATTGCCACCTAATCTTTTTCCGGCACGAGAGAAGTCCTGGCATGGTGATCCATGAACCAAAATATCTGGTTTAAGATTATATCCAACAACAGATTGTGGCTGATATTTATTTTCATATAATGCGTTATATGTTCTAACTGATTTTTCATCTATTTCTACATAATCAATTGCTTTATGGTTAACAGCAAGATTAATTAATGCTTTTCTTGGAGCACCAATACCTCCAAACAGTTCAAGGATTTTAATCAAATTATCACTCCTTCCCTGTTTTATTGTTTAATCCCATACTTTTCTTTCAAATACTCAACTTGATTCGTAACCTTCTCCAGTATGCGTTTTTCAACAAGAATATCTTTTTCCGTTGCACCTGGTCGTTTTATATAATGCTGCAAGGCATGTTTTATAATTTGAAGTTTTTTGTATTCAGACAATAACATCATCCTTCCCTGTTTTTTCGTACTGTGACGCAAAACTTTTTAATATGATTGAAGAGTCTGCTAAAATTTAGACATCACTGTTGCAATTATTAACATCTATCTAACTAAAAGGAGCTCTTTAATGATTAAAAAAAATGATGAAAATAATTGGCCTGTTTGGGCTACTGAATCAATTGAAATAGCAAGCCCAGATCCAAATTGGTTATCCAAGGGATTACAAGAAAAAAGAATGCTTAATGAACTTCTCTCTCCCTTAGGAATACACGAGATTGAACATTACGGCAGTACATCTATCCCTCAATTACCATCTAAGCCCATCATAGATCTAATGGCAAAAGTTTATACTTTTAACAAAATAGATGACATAGCTTTGCTTTTGGCTGACTTCGACTGGCATTACGTTCCTCCTCATTTAGATAATCGTCCTTGGCAACGGTTCTTTGTAAAGGTTAAAAATGAAAAACGTGTTGCCCATCTTCACTTTTTACTTGATGAAGAAGTTCGCTGGGATAAGCAACTATTATTTCGTGATATATTGAGAAATAATAAACAACTTACAATGGAATATGCACATCTAAAAACAACACTTGCTATTGAATTCCGTAATAGCCGAGAAGAATATACTTCAGCAAAAACAGACTTTATAAACCGTGTTCTTAAATTCAAATAGTAACGATATAGACAACCAAATACACCTGTTTGTTAATCAATTTTGTTGCACAGTAATTGTCTAAAGATCATCAACCCATCTTCTCGCATGAGCTTTTTCTAAATTCAATCCCACATCTTGTAAAGGCAAGGTACTCGCTTTTTCAGGAGACATTTTTTGTTTTCTCACACGATGGATATAGGTAACATAGCTAATGCCGTTTTTCTTGCAAATATCTTTATGCTGAGACCATCCAGTATCATGTCGTTTCTTCGGTGGAATACTTCTAGCTTGTTCCCTTGTCCATCCCAATTTTCTAAATCGTGTTTCTAAAGTATGTGCGGATATTCCATTGTCTTCAGCGATTTCATAATCAATTGGTTGTAAGTATTCCATGATTAGGTCTCCTTTCTAATTAATAGCCATTCGCCTGGCGTTCATGATTCACTTGATTCTTTTCAAAATAAGCTTGTTCTATTTGCTCCCAAGTAAAGCCGAGCATATTTCCTAAACCTAAAAAATATTGAACTAAGATAATTAAGTTTTGTTCAGTTCTTATATTTTCAAATTCAGATACCAAGTAGTAGATATTCAAAAATTGATTATTTACATCTTCTAATTGACGACCATGATAGACTATCTTCTTAACTCCTTGTTCAATCATTAATTCCAACACAAAATGCAATCCGTCCACATATTCTTCGAGTAGTGGATTTTTTGGTTCTTCTATTCCTTCTCCATCACAATGAGGACAATTAATATAAATTCCATCAATCGGTTGATAAACTTCACCTATGCCATGACAAGTAAGACAAAGTATTTTAGTTCTCGGTTTCTGGTCCTTACTCCAAAACTTAAATCCACGCCATTCATTAGCGCATTCACCAAGCTCCACCAATAGAGCAAGGATTAACTTTTCAAACCGATCTTCACCTTGATAATTGATTCGTTCACGTAATATTTTTTGTGTTTCAAATAACTTAGATAAGTTCATTTAATAACTCTCCATCCTTTCTTCAACTTTTTACATAACTCATACCATCGCAACGGCTCATACAGATAAACGGCTCTCCCCTCCTCCATTCGGAAAAGGAGAGTCCATTTTGGTTTGCGTGCCATTAAGCAGCTCCGTCTTGATCAGTGTCTTCTTTAGATTGCTCACTTTCTTCTGATTGCTGTTCACTTTCATCAGAATCTTGTTCACTATCTTCATTTTTCTGTTCGTTTTCTTCACTTTCTGTTTCGACTTCTTCTTTTTCCGTTTCCGCAGCCACTTCATTTCCTTCTTTCCAATTCCACCAAGCTTCAGCAAGTGGAGCTACTTCTTTTCGGTACTCGTCAATTAAATCAGCAACTTTTTCTGAAGGAATTTTCAATTCTTTGGACAACTTAATAAAAGAATCACCTTCCACTTTTCTTTTCACAATATCAACAAAGTTTACTGGATATCCTTCTAAATGAGGTGCTAATCCTTCTAAAATGAATTGATCAATATGTTCACGATCAATTTCTTTTTTCTCTTCTTTCGTCTGAACCTTTTCTTCCGGCAAATCAAGATCAGCTTCTAATTGTTCAGCTTGCGGTTTTACTTGTTCCACAATCCCATCATTGTTGACTTTATATTCTGTTAAAGGACGGTTTGTTTGAGCGTTTAAAGTCACATTATAGCTAACTACAGTGGATTCAATTTGAATCTCTGCCTTTTCATCAATCATTTCAGCAAGCTTGTCCAAGTGTCCCTTTAAAGCAGAATCACTCACTTCTAATACAATTTCTTTTACACCTTTTGGCTTAAGGTTGATTTTTTTGATTAACGCTTTGAAATCTACATATGACATGTTACATTCCCCCTAATATTGGTTTAATGGTTACTTCAATTCTTGGATTTTGGCTATACCACTTGCTAACATGTAAATCAACAACTTGGCTATCGTCTTTCCATATCACCGCCTTTAAAGCGTCCTTTATTCCTTTGACAAAATTATCAACATCCGGCTTGGTAAGTGGTCTTAATTCACCAGCTTCAGCAGCCATCGTTTTCTTCTTAGAAAAACTTTTTAAAGATGACTTGAACACCTTTACTTCTAATGCAAGTGGACCTTCTAAAAGTGCTGGTGGTCTATAATCCGATGCTACTAACTTTACATATTGCTTAAAATCCTTTGATTTCTTCGGATCATACGCTCGAGTAAAACCACCTTGATTGCTAAAACGTGGTCTACCTTGTGCGACTGGTTCCCCATAAACTGTAAAAGAAATATTGCTCATAATTTTCAATCCACCTTACTCCAAGGGATTTGTTCAACTATCATCATGTATTTATCGCGATGTTCATATTGGATACGTTTAGATTTATCTAGACAATAATATTTGTCTGTTTCTTCTTTGATAGACTTATAATGATGTACGCATAAAGGAACAAGTGCCCATGTGTTGCTTGCTTTTTCAAAACAATAAGGATAACAACATTTCATAATTTCTTCGCACCCTTTCTGTTTATTTTTCTTTCTTTTGCTAAATGGATAACAGCTAATATAATCTCGTCTGGATCACGCTTTAACCACTTGGCAATAGGCTCTAAATCTCTGTAATTTGTGTACCACTTTGCTATTTCAATGAGTTCACTTTCATAAAACTCAAAATCACAATCTTCAAGGATGGTTATCTTTGGGTCACTTCTCGCTTTGTTATCTTTTTTATAATTGTATGGTGATGATCTATTTCTTTGTTTAACCACATCACATAACAGCCTTTTTGTAAGCTTCGTAGGTTTGTTTAGTAATTTTTAATTCTTCTTCCAGCTGCTTCACTTGTTCTGCCAATGCCAAATTTTCTTTGGCTATTTTCATGTAATTGATAAAACTTGTTTTATTTTTCATCTCACGCATTACTTTGTGTTGCTTTTCAATATATTTATAGATTTTCAGTAACAGGTGCTTATGCCTTGCTTTTGAATCTTGTAGCAAGAAAAGCAAATCCTCTTTAATTTCTTGCTGATTATGCATGTTCTTTCACCATCTTCATTTCATATTTTGCTAATGCTTGATATAAAGATTCCAACCGATTATTCCTTTCCTCTACTGTTTCTGGAGGACAGATAGAACAAGGTGATGTTCTTACAGAAAAGGAATCAATGGAATGGATTACCCTACTGCCGCCGCATGTTTCACACATATTAACCAATCCTTTTCTTTTTTCGGTAATCATCCGTAAACAAATCAATAAATTTTGTATTGTCATACATTCTGCTGAATGCGCGTTTTCCGATAATTTCTCCCAACGACGAATCATCTAAATTTGTTGTGAATACTGTTGATTTTTTAGAACGAGCATTTATTAAACTTGTCCATTCAGATACAGTCCAGGACACTTCACTTTGTTTCTTTGTCTCCAATCCAACATCATCAATTACAACCACATCAAAGCTTATAAATTCATTCATAAGAATCTCTTTATGGCGATCGTGACCAAATGTACTCTTTATCATTTCAAACAACTCTGTTGCTTCAATAAAGGCTGTAGATAAATTCTTTTCATACGCTGTTTTAGCGATAGCTTTAGCTAAATGACTTTTTCCTGTACCAGTTGACCCCATCATCAAACAATTAAGGGTTAAGTCTCCTTTGATAAGCTCTTTTGTGAACCACTTCGCTTCTTCTAAAGCTTTACTTACAATGAGATTGCAAGGTTCGTAGTTTCTAAAGCCGCATTGATCATCTGACTTAATGTGATACCAACGAGCATGAAGAGTTTGTTTTCTTTGAGCGAGCATTTCATTTGTGATTTCAGATGCCTGTACTCCTTTTATGCATCCAGAACAAATCTCAGAAAACCGATAACTCTTTTGTTGTCCATCTTGTTCATATGTCCATGCCATCACATTAGGTAATCCACATCTAATACAGTTCTCTTTAATTGTTTTAACATTCTGTACTTTTTCTTTAAGGGAAGGCCTTACTTTAAACAGCAAGTCTTCAGTACGTTTAATTCCTAGTACGTCTAATAAGTGAACGAACTCAGACATTCGAACCACTCCTTTATATCAAATCAGGATCATTCTGAATTTCTTCAATAAGCCTTTGTTTATCTTCTTCCGTGAATTGAATGGCAGCCTGTCTTTTTTTGCTTTCTTCACCTTGCTCAAAGATTGACCGTTTCGCTTTACCAGTTCGTTTTTCTTCAAACTTGCGGTTATAGGCTTGTACATCTGCTAAAGTAAATAGCTGCATATCGTGATACTTTTTAATAATTGCCTTCACATAACTAGGCGGATTATTAGGAACATGTTTCCTAGCTTCCTTAATCACTTCGCAAATTATCGCTTCAGGTTCTTGGAAAAATGATTTATCATTATCAATCCAAAAATTGAATTCTTCGATTAACATTGGTGATGGAAAACCGAATGATTTTTCATATTCTAAAAATGGATTTTGTTCCACCATAACAACCTCGTTTTCTTTTTTTATCTTGTTGTTGTTTTCTTTATCATGTTTTATTTCTTTATCTTTCTTTTTCTTATTAGACACGACACTTTTGTCATGTCTCTCTACCAAATTTGTCGTGTCTCTCCTTAAGAGACATGCCATTTTTGTCGTCTCTCTTTTCCTCAGACACGACACTTTTGTCATGTCTGTTTTTATAAAATTTCTTCGAATTTTTCACTTTGAAAATATCCCCATATGGTGTTTTAACAGATTGTATATATCCATAATCTTTAAGCCTTGAAATATTTCTTTGGATTGTCCTTTCACTTGTACCAATGTCCTCAGCAATTTCAGATAGTTTTATAGGTTTTCCACCAAGAACAATGCCCCAAGTTTCTCCTTCATCATCCTTCACTTCTTTTGTTGTCTTAGCGATCATCCAGAGAAACTCCCATAAGGCGTTACCTATATTTTCTTTATGCCGAGGTGAAAAGAGTCCCGTGTGTACAGGAAAATAAAAGGCTTCGGGCATTGTCTCACCTACTTTCTTTTGCAGACTGCCATACCGTTATGAACAGTTTTAACTTTAAGTTGTGGATAACGCTGCATGTATTGAAGAATAAGTTCTTTAAGATGTTCAGCATCCTTTGCTTCTTCCCACAGTCGTTCTGGAAGAACAACATGAGTAGGAACGTCATAGTCATACATGGATTAACACACCAATTTCCATTGTGTCTGACAGCTTTTTTACCGTTCTGCAATAATTGCATTTACCACATCTTATTGGTTCGACTTTTTCTTGTTTAAGTTGTAAAAATCGTTCCATTTTCATTTCTATATATTCATACTCAAAAGCAAAACGAGATTCATCAAAATGCAAAACCGCTTTATTTGGAGGACTTTCTTTCGTAACGGCCACAATATACGGGTTGTAAGTCCTACCTAAGTTTTCTTGAATAACCCGTTTATACATAGCCATTTGTAGCACATAATCCCATGCTTCAATAAAAGATACCCATTCATCATATTTCGTACTCCAGTACCGTTTATGTAGGTCTTGTGTTGTTTTTAAATCAGAAAAGGTACTTCGGCTATGATTAATGGAATCCACTTTAATTTTCCAAGGAGATCCGTAAAGATTGGCTGTATAGATAACTTCTTTTTCTCCTTCTAAAGCAAAGAGAGCAAATTTATCATCCTTAATCGTTTCAATCATACGGTCCGCTGTTTCAAAGTCAGAGTACTTACCACCTCGCGGCTTAAAAATTGCTCCGTTATTTTCTTCAACAAATTGTTTGAATGCTTCATCACTTTCAAATGCTGCATGTACATAAGAACCAACTAATAAGGCATTGGAGAAGGGCTGTTTATATTCACCCTTCAACTTCGCCATTGTCCGTGCCTCGCACTCTACAAAGCTTTTAAACTGGGAAACTGACATATATTCACGATCAGCTTCAATCGAATGATAGTTTTCCCTGTTCAACTGGAGGCTTGTCTTCTTTTCCTTTGTCATCAGACTTCACCTCTTCCTTTTCCTTAAAGGACTCTGATAAGGAACCGCTGCCCTCTTTTTTGTTTTTGGCAGCTTTATCAAACCAATCATCCACTTTACTCATGCCGTCTTTAATGGAATTGAAAATCTTGCCTAAATCATTCAGATCACGTTCAGTGAAAGCAGATACGTTATATCCGAAATGCTCTTCAATCTGTTCTTGTGTTACACGGTGTTTTTCTTTGAACATCTTTAATGCAGCACTCAAACGCTCTTTAAACGGTTTTGGATTATTCCCTTGCATGGTTCGGTTACATTCCTCAATCGCTCTGTCTACTATGTCCCCTGGGATGATACTTAAAATACAAGCTCTTACCCTTCGGGAACCTTGGTTGGCAACCAACTCATAGATATCACGTGGATCATCAAGTTTTTTAATACTTCCTCTTGCTTTTCGAGAATGCGGAACAGTAAATATCTTTTCTTGTCTTACATTGGTTTCTAAATCCCATGCATATGCCATAGCAACTGATTCACCAGCACGTTGCTCTAATTCTTTTACTCCAAATGATAAGTTCCCCCAGTTTTGGGCCAACACTTCAGCTAATCGAATAGATGGACCTTCTACCTTAGTTCCTCCACGTGGATAGCTATAGACTGCTTGTTCAGCTAACGCTTGACGTTTGCAATTATCCAGAATGCGCTTCTCAGCTTCAAAAATATTACGTGGAAATTGTTTAGCCATAAATATTTGCCCTTTCACTTCCTCCATTTCACGACTACTGGATGAATGAGCCAAAACACTAGGTTGCTGTTGCTGATTGAATTGTTCAGATAGTTCGTTCACTATTTTTCCTCCTTCAATTCGTCATCTAATTTTTCATACGTATCTAAAAGTTCTTCATAAAACTTGCTTCCAGAAAAAATACTGTTATGCTTTTCTAGGAAGCTATAAAACTGCTCCAATTTAGTGTTTTCAGGACTATAGACTGTACGATTACCTGTGTAGAAAAATGGCAATTTATAACCTCCTCTTGATTTTGCAAAGTATTTACCATAAAATATGGTTACGATTATTTTGAGGTAGTACTGTTTGATTAGATTCACTCTGCCAAGTGGGTCTTTTTCAATTTTTTGTAATCTTTCTAGTATCGCCAGTCCCCCTGTGAACTAAAGAGATATAATCACCATCATTTTTAAACACAAGCCAATTTTCTACGTTTAATCCAGCTGATTCGATGACCATTTTTTGACGACGAGTTGGTTTTTTACCTTGTTTCATAGCTTGTCCTCCTATTCAGCTTTCTTAAATTCAAATTCCAAAACTTCAATCAAGTAATCTTCCAAACTATCAACTAAAATTGTTTCTCCGTTATGGACCACTACTTCATCACCAACAAAGATTTCATTTCCGAAATAATCTGTACCAGCACTTGCTTTTTCAACTGGTTCAATATCTTTTGACGGATAGCCGGTATCGTTAATACGAGTGATCATCGGATGTTCAAGATTCATAAGTTTCATCACCTTCCGCCCACGATATTCTGAAGTTTAATGAAAGTAAAAATGGTGTAACCTCTACTTTGAAACCTAATTTCGTATAGTGCATGCTTACAACTTCCGTAAGAAAATACTCATTCCAAGTTGGATTATTAACCACTTGAATTAGAGCATTTAAATAACCTTCGCTTGCTCTCTCTTCAATCTTTTTGTTTGCTTGAATAATGAATTGCTCTTTCATTGATACAGCGATTTTATGACTATTTTCTTTTGATTTGATTCTCATTTGTGCTGCGTTCATTACTTTCACCCTTTCATTTACTTTTTCCAACACAACACCATTTCCAACTGCTTCTAATGCTGATAAATCAGTTGCTAAATAGTTATTCATTTACTTCACACCTTTCGCATATTTAGATGATTTAACAATCTTTATATATCGATCAGCCGGCTCTAATTGAAACCATTCAGATGGTTTGATTTTCATATATTTCACCCTTCCACACTTATTGACGTTGCTACCGTCTTTTCAGCTATCAGTTCTATCACTAACCGTCATTGGCTCGGTTAACAGCTCTTTGATTAGTAAGTTTGAAAAAAAGTAATTGCTAATTTTTGATTTCTTTTAAATGGTTATCTAAGCAAATTTCACTTTGTTTAGTTGCCCAAATTGCTATATTAATTCTGTTTTTTGAGTACATAAGCACTGAAAATTCAATAAACATTTCAGCTTTCTCCAAGAGCATGAATATCACCACCTATTGAGTCGGTTGTTCCTTAATTCACATAATTAGAAATTGTTCTGCTTCTCTTGCTGGAAAGTACCACTTCCCTCCTACTCTGTGTTTAGGAAACCTTTTATCATAAAAAAACTTATCTTTGATGCTGTTCTCGCTCATGTTGGTTTGTTTTATGAGCTCCTTCATGTCCCAAAAAGTACAGCGATTTTCTATTTCTTGAAGTCTTTTATTTAACTCTTGGAGAAATTGCTGTTCAACAAATTTTTCATCAATGTTGATACTGATCAATTCAATCACTCCACAACTTGTATTTCCGTCATTTTTAACACATTTAAATCCATGTCAATACATGAAGCTATTTTGTATAGTGATTCTGTACTTGGCATATATCTTCCATTCTCAATATCTGAGATGTAGTTTCTAGATAGGCCTGTTTCTTCTGAAATAATGATTTGAGTAAGTTTTTTCTCTTTACGCTTTGCTTTAATAAGAGCACCTAACTTTTTTTTGTCTAACATGTTATCACCTCCAGTTGTTACTCTTAATTTGTATAACTGAATTGCATTGTATTCACGACAATGTGTAAAAGTCCAAAAAACTTTAAAATTAAGCATATTTGAGCAAATAGAAGAAAAACACTGGTATGCACGTCATTTTTCTTAAAATTACTCGTATTTCCGTCATTTTAAACATTGTATTGCCGACATTTTCTATATATAATAGAAATATCAAGTCGGAATTACCGACAAATACGGAGGGTAAAAAAGATGACTGTTGGTGAAAATATAAAATTGCATAGAAAAAAAGCAAAATTAACACAGCAGCAATTAGCTGAAAAAGCAAATATGTCACGTTCTTACCTAGCTGATTTGGAAAGAAATAGATACAACCCAAGTCTAGATACATTAAAGGCAATCGCAGTTGCACTAAATATTAATGTGAGCGATATTGTTGAAGATAAAAATAAGATTGAAGATTTTAATCCAGAATTAACAGAAAAAGATGAGAAAGATATTCAAAAAGAACTTCAAAAAATGATTGATGGATTAGAAGGAAAAAATGGATATGCTCACTTCAATGGAGAAACAATCGAAGATATGGATGAGGAAGATAGGGAATTATTACTTTCATCATTAGAAAATTCTTTAAGAATTGCAAAAAGAATCGCTAAACAAAAATTCACACCTAACAAATATCGTAATTAGGAGTTTACTATGGAGTCGATTATTGCTAAGGTTCAGAAATTGAAAAAAACACATAAAACTAATTGCCCTTTTAAGCTTGCAGAAATACTGGGCATTGAAGTTTTATTTGAAAACTTAGGGAATACATTAGGGTATTATAGCAGGCACTTTAGAATTAAGGTTTTGCACATCAACGAGAATGCTAATGAATACCAAAAGAAATTCACTGGTGCTCACGAACTTGGACATGCTGTTCTACACCCAGATGCAAATACTCCTTTTTTAAAGAAACACACATTATTTTCAACAGATAAAATTGAAATGGAAGCAAATATGTTTGCTATAAACCTTTTATTCTCCGATGAAGATTTTTCAGATGAGATATCTTTTCACGAAGCAATTGTTGAATATGGTATACCTGAGAAACTATTAATCACTCATTATACCTCTAAATTTTTTTAAACATAAAACAGAACATGCGTTCCTTAAAGGAGGTGATTCATTTTTAGAAGTCGGAAAATTTTAAAGAAAGGAATATTTATATGGCTATTAGTTATCGAAAAAGGAATGATGGGAAATGGGAATATCGAATTACCTTCCAAGATCCAATTACCAAAAAACAAAAGGAAAAGTCAAAACGAGGATTCGTAACTAAACCTGAAGCAAGATTTGCTGCACAGGAGCATGAAAAGAAGCTAATGAGTGGTCTAGAAGTTGATAATAAACTTCTTCTCAAAGACTTTTAATTGAATGGCTAATGGAATATAAGAAACCGAATGTAAGAAAGAATACATTTAACATTCATAAGCGCAGTATTGAAAATCATTTAATACCTTATTTCAAAGAAATTAATTTAATTGAACTCAAACCAATTATGTATCAAAAGTTTCTAAAGTCACTTGCCCAAAAAGATTATAGTCGTAGAACTATAGAGATTATACATGGTACCTTCTTCTCTGCAATGGAAAAGGCAGTAACGCTAAAAAAAATTGAATTTAACCCTGCTGTTGGAGTCACTATACCTAAACCAGTAAAGCAGAAAAAGAAATTAGAGTACATGGAATCTGATAATATACCAGTGTTCTTACAAGCTGCATATCAATATGGTTATATTTATTGGATATTCTTTAAGATACTTTTGGAAACAGGTATGCGAAAAGGAGAAGCAGCTGCACTAACTTGGAAAGACATTGATTTAAAAGAAGGTACAATAAACATTAATAAGACATTGGATTTTCAAGCTAAAGATGATGACGATCTTTTTGGTGATCCAAAGACATTCACATCAAACAGGATTATTACTATCCGAAAAGGATTAATCAATGATTTATCTTTTCACAGAAACTATCAGAATCAAAATAAATTAGCATTAAAAGAAAATTATTTACATGATCTTAATTTAGTCCTTTGCAGGAACGATGGGAATTTTATGCCTAAGTCAAGTTTATTTAATGCGATGGAAAGAATCTTACTTAGAGCAAATCTTCAGCAAATACCTATTCATGCTCTTAGAGACACCCATGCAGTTTTGCTAATTGAATCCGGAGCTAGTATCGAATACGTACAAAAAAGACTTGGCCACAAAAACTACCAAGTCACTGTCGATCTATATTCGCATATATCAAAGAAAATAGAAAAAGATACTTTAGATAAATACGAAAATCATATGGGTAATATACTGGGTTAAAAAGAATTCATGGGCGTTTACTGGGCGTGTGCTATTCTTCTACAATAACACATGTACGCACCCATGATTATTAATCCTTAAAAACCCAGTTATATCAACCTATTCCGTTCTTAGTACATTTCCAAGTACTGATCTCTCTCCCATGGGTGTACTTGCGTACGGAACATGTCCCACTCAATTTCTTTTGCTTCAATAAAATGTGCAGTAATGTGTTCACCAAGTGCATCGATCATGACTTCATTTCGTTTTAATTCGTCTAATGCTACTGCTAATGTATCTGGTAAATCGACAACACCTTCTGCTATACGCTCTTCTTTGCTCATGATGTAGATATTGCGGTCTACTGGAGCTGGCGGGAATAAATCATTTTTGATTCCATCTAATCCTGCTTTTAAAAGTGCCGCCATCGCTAAATATGGATTTGCAGCTGGATCTACGCTGCGAACTTCCACACGTGTACTTAAGCCACGTGATGCCGGAATACGTATAAGCGGAGAACGGTTGCGTGCAGACCATGCCACATAACAAGGTGCTTCATAGCCTGGAACTAATCGTTTATAAGAGTTAACGGTTGGGTTCGTTACTGCTGTAAATGCTGTTGCATGTTTAATGATCCCTGCGATAAACTGCAATGCCGTTTCACTTAATTCCAGTTCACTTGTTGGATCAAAAAATGCATTTTCGCCATTTTTAAATAATGACAAATTACAATGCATTCCAGAACCGTTCACTCCAAACAGCGGCTTCGGCATAAAGGTTGCATGAAGACCGTGTTTACGGGCTATTGTTTTTACGACCAATTTAAACGTTTGAATCTGGTCACATGCTGTAATAGCATCCTCATATTTAAAATCGATCTCATGTTGGCCAGGAGCCACTTCATGGTGGGATGCTTCGATTTCAAAGCCCATTTCCTCTAGTTCTAGTACGATATCACGGCGGCAGTTTTCACCTAAATCAGTAGGTGCCAAGTCAAAATATCCACCGTTATCATTTAACTCAAGTGTTGGAGCCCCTTTTTCATCTAATTTAAATAAAAAGAATTCTGGTTCAGGTCCTAAATTGAAGTTTGTAAATCCAAGCGCTTCCATTTCTTTAAGAATTCTTCTTAAATTATTGCGTGGATCTCCTTCAAATGGAGTGCCATCAGGATTATAAATGTCACAAATAAGGCGAGCCACTTTCCCTTTTTCCGCTGTCCAAGGGAAAACAACCCATGTATCTAAATCAGGATATAAATACATATCTGATTCTTCAATACGAACAAATCCTTCAATGGATGATCCGTCAAACATCATCTTATTTTCTAATGCTTTATCAAGCTGGCTGATTGGAATTTCCACGTTTTTAATGGTTCCTAAAATATCTGTAAATTGAAGACGAATAAATTTTACATCGCTTTCTTTTGCAAATTGTTTAATATCTTCTTTTGTATAATTTTTAGCCATGTTTTCTCCTCCTAAAATACAGTCAGTTCTAAGTTATCTCGGAAAAAATCTTGTCATATCTCCTTGTCGCATGGATGTTCGAGTAGAATTGTTAAAGCGTCCAGCATTTAATAACTCTTTACGTAAAAGTTTACGTAAATCTTCATCAGATAATTCTCGACGTGCCTTTTCTGCTTCTTTTTTTACATCTTCTGTTAATTCTTGTTTTTCCTTAACAGAGAAAATTTGTTTAATGCCAGCAAGGTTTACTCCTTGATCGATTAAATCTTTAATTTCCAATAATGTATCAATATCAGTTAATGAGAAAAGTCGTCTATTGCCATCCGTTCTTGCTGGAGCCACTAATTCATGCTCTTCATAGTAGCGAATTTGTCGAGCGGACAGCTCCGTTAACTGCATAACAATACTTATTGGGAATAGAGGCATCGACCGACGAATTTGAC
Organism: Niallia yueguangensis; assembly: GCF_052663115.1. Lineage (NCBI taxonomy): Bacteria > Bacillati > Bacillota > Bacilli > Caryophanales > Bacillaceae > Niallia > Niallia yueguangensis. The sequence goes on along the minus strand of NZ_JBQTCX010000023.1, from coordinate 27,472 downwards.
TACCAGACATAGTTTTTCGGCTCCTTTTATATAAATTTACCCAATTTCATTATAGTTTTGGTAAGAATTGTTGTCAACCTATGTGATACTTTCTAACTTTTGTTTGTTAACAACGCGAATTCGAATAAAAATTTTTAATCTATTTTAATCAATTTTTGTTCTAATAACCGATTGATGGCCATGCATACGGCAATTTTTACATGGGAATACGTTAGCCCGCCTTGAACATATGCAACATATGGAGGGCGGATTGGACCGTCTGCCGTTAATTCTATACTTGCTCCTTGTATAAAGGTTCCTGCGGCCATAATAACATCATCTTCATACCCTGGCATATAGTTTGGATAAGCCGTAACATGGGAATTTACTGGGGAAGCAAATTGTATGGCCTGACAAAATGCTACCATTTTATCTTTATCATCAAATTGAACAGACTGTATTAAATCTGTTCGTGGTACATTCCATTTTGGCGTGGAATTCATACCTAGTTTTTCCAGTATGGCTGCAGTAAAAACAGCACCTTTTAAACTTTGCCCTACAATATGCGGAGCAAGGAAAAAACCTTGATACATTTCTTGAAGGCTATTAAGGGATGCTCCTGCTTCTGCTCCAATCCCTGGTGATGTCATTCGATAAGAGCATGCTTTTACAAACTCTTTTTTTCCGACGATGTAACCGCCCGTTTTTGCGATCCCTCCACCCGGATTTTTAATTAAGGAGCCTGCCATTAAATCTGCTCCAACATGACACGGCTCTTGCTGCTCAACAAACTCCCCATAACAATTGTCTACAAACACAACGACATCCTCTTTTAACTCTTTTACAAAGCGAATCATTTCTTTAATTTCTGAAATGGTAAAAGATGGCCTCGTTGCATATCCTTTCGATCGTTGTATGCCAATCATTTTTGTGTTTGGTTTGATATTTGCTGCAATTGCCTCAAAATCTACTTTTCCACTTGGAAGTAAATCTATACTTTTATAACCGATTTGAAATTCTTTTAATGAGCCAACTCCGTCCCCGCGAATACCGACTATTTCTTCTAATGTATCATAAGGTTTCCCAGTTATATATAATAATTCATCACCAGGTCGCAATATGCCAAATAGTGCTATACTGATAGCATGAGTGCCAGAAATAATTTGCGGGCGGACCAAGCCTGATTCTCCTCCAAAAACATCTGCATATATTTTTTCTAACGTATCTCTTCCTAAATCGTCATATCCATAACCTGTTGAAGGAATAAAATGAGACTCGCTTACTTTATTCTGTTGAAAACTAGCTAATACACGATATTGATTTACATCTATCGCATCTTCTATTTGTTTATGAACAGGGCTTATTTGCTGTTCCACTTCTTTTACTAGCGATTGAAGCTTCTGCCCAAATGATAAATGTTCGTACATCTGTTTCTCCATTCAAATTCTGTTATATTACACCAATTTTGTTTGAAGGGCATGTTCTTTTAACACATACCCCTTACAAATATAGTGCTGTTTATCTTCATCAAACAGTAAACTGCGTAAAATGGTTTCGTTTTTTAATTGAGATAGTAGTTTCCCATTACTTGCAGGAACGTCGACTTCATAATAATCCATCTTCTCGATCATCAGCTTTTCGATTTTTTGTTTCAATTTATTCCGGTCTTCTTTATCTAATGCAGTAATCACAATACTTTCTGTTTTACTGGTCGGCACAAATTCTTTATGCATTAAATCTCGTTTATTATAAACGGTTAATTGAGAAACGGGAGGCATGTCTAAATCATCTAACAGTTTGTGCACCGTTTCTTCGTGTTGATAATATTCTTCATTCGACATATCCACGACATGCAGCAATAGATCCGCCTCTTTCACTTCTTCTAATGTCGATCGAAACGCAGCTACTAATGTGGTCGGCAAATCTTGAATAAAACCAACCGTATCCGTTATTAATGCAGTAAATCCACTTGGTAAAATAACTTTTCTTGTCATTGGGTCGAGGGTTGCAAATAAAATATCTTCCTCATAAGAATCTGCTTCTGCCAGCCGGTTAAACAAAGTCGATTTCCCTGCATTTGTATATCCGACAAGGGCAATTTGAAATGCTTTATTTTTTTTTCTTCTTTCCCTATAACGATCACGGTGCTGAACGATTACTTTCAGCTGTGATTTAATATCATCAATTCTTCGACGTATATGTCTTCGATCTGATTCTAGTTTCGTTTCACCTGGTCCCCTCGTTCCAATTCCTGCTCCCAATCTTGAAAGCGCAAGACCTTGGCCGCCTAATCTAGGCAATAAATATTGAAGCTGCGCTAATTCTACTTGCAGCTTCCCTTCTTTTGAACGGGCTCTGCCAGCAAAAATATCTAAAATTAGCTGGGTGCGATCAATAATTCTCGCTTCTATATTTTTCGATAGATTACGAATTTGACTAGGAGATAACTCATCATTAAAAATAATAATATCTGCTTCTAATTCTTCTGCAAGTGCTTCTAATTCTTCCACTTTCCCTTTCCCAATATAAGTAGACGGGTGGATACGGTCACGGTTTTGAATAAGGGATGCAACTACTTCTCCATTTGCTGTTTCAGTTAAACTTGCAAGCTCTTCCATTGAATACTCATATCTTGTTGTATCTTCAATTGTTTGACAGCCCACGAGTATTACTTTTTCTTTCGCTTGTTTCAATAAACAAACCTTCTTTCCATATTACTCTTGCAGTTTATTATAACAAAAAAACGTTTTCTTTCCTAATGGAGTCTATCTTATCATCAATTAATCATTTTAATACAACATCTTATTAAATCGACAATATCCAACAAAAACCTATATTCATTTTTTCTTTTCTTAAGCTGTTTTCGTATAGATTGTTGTTATTTAACCCGCAGCCTGAATACACTTCGCTTTCCGCGGACGAGTGCCGAGCCTCCTCGTCGCTATGCTCCTGTGGGTTCTCGTCTTTCTCGCTTTTCTAAGCAGAAGTCTACGTGTATTCAGGCTGCTCAGTGCTTCATCCGTGTTTATTATTTTATTCAAAACAACAAACTTATAGAAAACAGCCTTTCGGAACAAAAGCGCAAGCGCCTTGAACAGCTCTGAAGAAAAATGTTCACATGACTCAAAAAGTGCTTTTTACTTTTAGAGGCATGGGGTTATTTTTCACAAGAGCTAGGCGCTGGAGCTGGATGCGGACACAACCGCCAAGTTATCCACAATCCCATTTCGTTTATAATTTCCTGGTGACAAAAAAAAACACTAATCATTTCATTAGTGTCATTTATATCTATTTATATCTATTTCTATACGATTTATCCTTTTTCCTTCTGATCAAATACTAAATCGTTACTTCTGATTGTCATTAATTCGTGTCGATCATAATTGCTTTGCATGAGCAGGCGCATCGCTTGTGCTCTTATCGACTTTTCGATGATATTCCGTATATATCTCCCATTAGAAAATGTTTTCGGATGCTGTACCGTTTGGATATAATTCAAATGTTCTTTTAAGCCTTTTTCTGCTTCATGACTTAATGTATATTCTCTTTCTTCCAACATGCGATGGCCAATTTCCATTAATTGCTCAGTCGTGTAATCGGGGAAGTCAATTACGAGAGGAAACCTGGAATGAAGACCAGGATTTAATGATAAGAAAAATTCCATTTCTCTTGAATAACCGGCGAGAATTAAAATAAACTCATGTTGTTTATCTTCCATATGCTTCACAAGCGTATCGATTGCTTCTTTGCCAAAATCTTTTTCTCCGCCTCTGCCTAAAGAGTAAGCTTCGTCAATAAATAAAATGCCTCCTAAAGACTTTTTTACTAAATCCCTCGTTTTTTGTGCGGTGTGGCCGATATATTCTCCGACTAAATCAGCCCTCTCCGCTTCTATTAAATGACCTTTTGAAAGAACATTCATTTTCTGAAATAATTTGCCGATTAATCTTGCAACCGTTGTTTTTCCTGTTCCCGGATTCCCTCTAAACATCATATGAAGTGCTTGCTTTCCTGCTTTCAGGCCATTTTCTTCTCTTTTTTTATTCACATATATCCATGCATATATTTCTTTAATCATTTTTTTCATTTCATCCATGCCAACAAGGCTTCCTAATTCCTCTTCAATTTCCTTCAGTGCAGCATGTTCACTAGGAATTTTTTTAGGGATTGTTTTCGCTTCTGGCAGCTGTCTCGGTTGAACCTTCTTTTTTTGCGAATTAATCACAACACTAATCTGTCCATTATTTTTCATCCTTATTGGATGTTCCAAAAGCCACACCTCCTAGTAAGAAAAGCGCAAGCGCCTTGTTTATCGCCGTACGGACTGGAGGGGCTTCGACTGAGATAAAGGAAACACGAAGAGCGTAAGCGAATCGATGTTGACTTATCGTAGGGAGAAGACCTGAAGTACGATAGGCGATAGGCGCTGGAGCTAGACAGTTATCTAACTTAAAACTTATAAATTCTGATACTATAAGAAAAGCAGAAGCGCCTTGTTCAGCCCTGAAGAAAAATGTTCTCATGACTCAAAAAAGTGTTTTTTACTTTTAGAGGCATGAGGTTATTTTTCACAAGGGCTAGGCGCTGGCCGGCTAAATGCGCCACGCCCTGTGGCTACGCCGGCACTAATACATCCTGTATGTCGGAGCTAGACATCCATCTAACTTTTAGATAAAAATTCTAATATTACTAGAAAAGCGAGGCGCCGGAGCTTGACACTCGACTAAGTTCAAAGATTTTATGCTTTCTTCCCCTTGAACATTAAGCCTACAGCTACAAATATAACGAAACGATTTTCTGCCCCATATCTATTTATATTCACGATTAGCCCTATTTATTAAAAATACTATTTAAACGGAGTTCATTTTTTTCACAAAAACTCATATGGATACTTGACCATCTAACAAGGAAAAAGCAGATTCAAACCTAATAAAGGCGGCGTGAGCGAAGCCACTCCAATCTTAATAAGGATAAAAACAAACTACAGAGTACCGTTACTCGTATTTTTTCCATTAAAGTTGGCGAAGCTCTAGCCCCTTTTCCAATAAAAAACTCCACGTATCATGATACGTGGAGTTTTTCTTCATTATGCTTGATTTCCTTCTAAATCAATTTGCACATTTTTTAATGGTGAAAACGTCGAAATTGCATGTTTATATACTAATTGTTGTTTTCCTTCACATTCAAATAAAACGGTAAAATTATCAAATCCTTTTATTGATCCTCGAATTTGAAATCCATTTAATAAAAATACTGTTACACTTATCCCGTCTTTTCGTAGTTGATTTAAAAATTGATCTTGAATATTAACAGATTGCTTCATGAAAATCCTCCTCTTTTCTCTCTAATACTATGTATTCTATATTTCTTTAAAGCTTCCTTCCAGATAGGTTGAAATTTCCATTATTTTTTTTCGTATGTTATCATGTTTTACACTATCTGTCATATCAAACCATTTTACACTCATTTTATTACGAAACCAAGTTAATTGTCTTTTGGCATAACGTCTTGAATTTTGTTTCAATTCTTCAATGGCCTCATCAAAAGAAAGTAAGCCGTCAAAATATTTATATAATTCCTTATAACCGATTGCTTGAATAGATTGACAATTTTTTATGTCTCGGTTGTAAAGATTTTTTACTTCATCCACAAGTCCCGCTGATACCATGATATCTACTCGTTCATTTATGCGGCTATATAAAAGTTCTCGATCCATCGTTAATCCGACTATTTCTGCATCATATAATAGATCTTTGCTTTGTTCTTTTTGCCAGTCTGACGCTTTTTTTCCAGTTACGTGAAATACTTCAAGCGCTCGGATAACACGACGCACATTTTGATGTGGAATCGAATATGCGGCATCAGGGTCTATTTTTTCTAATAAAGCATGCACTGTTTGCGAACCTTCAGTTACTGCTAAAGATTCCATCTGCTTTCGATAAGCACTGTCTGTTGGTGTTTCCTGAAAATGATAATCATATAGTACAGATTGAATATAAAGACCTGTTCCTCCTACTATAAATGGCACTTTCCCACGATTCGTAATTTCTGAAATTTTTTCTCTTACCAACGTTTGAAATTCGGCAACAGAAAAACTATCCTCTGGATGGATAATATCAATTAGATGATGTGGAATTCCTTCCATTTCATCTTTTGTTATTTTGGCTGTTCCTATATCCATTCCTTTATATATTTGCATAGAATCACCACTAATAATCTCCCCATTAAAGCGTTTCGCTAATTCTATGCTGAGTTTTGTCTTACCAACAGCTGTTGGACCTATCAAAACAATGACCTTTTCTTTTTTTGTCAATCCACTCCACTGCCTTTACCTGCATTTTAGTCCATATATCTTGACTATTGAATATATTTTACCATAAAAGAGGTTGTTCAAAAAGTCCGGAAACTTAGCTGGCAAATCTCTTCGTGACTTTCGTGCCTCAACCTTCCCGCACAGGTTTTCCTCCTTTTGAGCACTTGCTAAAACATCTATTCATTAACATCCACACATTATTGCCGATTTTCCTATGATGTATACCTTCATTCAGTTCTTCTTAAAATTAATTTCTTATTGCTCGTATAAGGATTAGTGCTTGCGGAAATTCTAATTATGAAACAAATAAAACAGCAATAATACGTAAGGATGATTTGAGATGATTAAACAATTAATAAACTTATTTAATTTCAGTAAAGATGAAGACGATATGTACACGACTGATGATCATGTTGAATACGATGATGAACTTGGCGAGTTTTTAGAAGAAAAAAATAAAGCATATAAATAATAGGTTAAGATGTAGACAACTTCTCTGTCTACATCTTGGTTATTCTCCTTCTAACTTTTCCCCTGATGTTGCTAGTACATTTATGGAATACTTATCCTTTTTAATGATTTTTTTTATTTCTTTATCTTGTAAAAATGTCGTAATGCCTCTTTTTATTTCTCGAACTATCGATTCATGTCCTTTTTCGTCAGAAAAGAAGGTGGTCGTAATATTTAATTGGACTACTCCATTTTTGTAATCTATCATCAATTCATTAAATCGATATTTTTCGTCATTGGCTAGTCCTTCTGATATATAATCAAGAAGTGAATACCATCTTTGCATGCTATCTATTTGTTTTTTATTATAAAATTGAAAGGTGACGTCCGTGTTTTCTTGATATTTGTTTAATATCTTTTGTATTGTCTTGCGCGTTGTTTCTTCTTGTTCATCGCTGATATTATCCGGCACCGTTAAAATCCATTTATCCCCATCAAAATCAGCCGAAGAATAGTCATCGGCAAACATTAGTTTTCGATTTACTTCCACCCAAATTTCACCCTCAGGTCCTTGTCGTTTTTTCATGAACGGATCTTCGTTTTCCTCTATTGTTTCTCCTTCTTCGGATGACTCAAAATATTCAAATTGGACTGCATCATCTATAAGTCTTGCATCTAATATGGCTGAAACTGCCGAAATGATTTGCTCTTGTTTATCTTTTACTTTTAAACTATCTGTTTGTATAGAAATTGTATGGGACAAAGAATCTCGATTCAAATAGCATTCCGAAAAACCAAGATCGTGTAATTTTTGGTTGATAATCTGTAATAGTGTACCTTCTTTATAAATTTTAACAATATCAGGTCCTGCACTTGCCCTTGTTTTATCTACGGTAGCATCATTCATGCTGCCGCCTAAAATTAAAAATACTAAAATACCCGCACACATATAATAGAATTTCTTTTTGGAAGATGTTTTTATTTTAAGGATATGAACTTCTTTAACATCAAGCTGTATTTCTAACCTAGCAATTTCAGTTTGAAAAACCCCCGGTAGCTGTGCTAAAGAAATCGCTGTGTTTTCCCCACTCCATATTGGAATTGAGTGAAAGAGCTTGCTTCTTACCTTTTGTCTTGATAGAGAAAGGATTTTTGCTATTTTTTTGATTGGATATTCTTTATGATAACGAAGAATAATGACCATTTTTTCTATTTCAGAAAGATGATGCAAGTTTTTTAATAATGGCATTTTATCGAATGGATTCGGATTAGGTGTTAAAGCATCTGTTTTAATTAGTATCTTGTAATCTTTCCAAAGATTATGTATAAAAGCTTCTTCTTTTATTTTTAATAATGAATAATTTGCTTTATAAAGAGCGGATTGCATTAATTGGTGTGCTTTTGTTTGATTTCCTGTTAATAGATAAGCAATTTCATAAATCTCTTCTCTTATAGGATGCACTATTCTTTTATCTATACTTTTTCTATAAAAAAACAATTTTTCATTTTCCCCTTCTTTTTACATCTATCTTAAAGCAAGATCGTTTTCTTGTCATTTTGCATTTAAGAGTAAGCTATTTATTACTATATGAATTGCTCTTATGTTGTTTTTTCAACCGTTTTGTTCAGAAGAATATTTTTCACCTTTTTTGCTTTTTCTCCTTCTAATTTTACGTATGTATGATCGATTGGGTTGATTATTTCTGTACTTCCATTAACGGAAAACCATATTTTGTACTGTTCAATACTCTTAGGAAAATCTGATCTGTATTCATAAAAGAGCTGAATATCCACATCCTCTACTCTCGACATATTTCTTTTTGACTGTTCCCATAAAGCATTGTCCCAAACATGTTGTAGTTCCGTTAACGTATGATCGTCTACTATCATCTTATTTCCTTCATCTTGTTGATTGGCAATATCCACTCTTGTTAATTGGGGTTCCTTAGGATGCGCTATATCTCGATATTGTATGATAGAAAAGATCAGTAGTAAAAATATTGTAATCCACATATTATCCTACATCCCCTTTATTCATTTACGATAAAGAATATTAACTTCTTCATATATAGAAACGAATAACAATTAAAAAAGTTACAAAAAAATCAAAAATAATGTAAAAAAACTGTCAACGATTATGACGTCAACAGCTTTTTTAGTAAATTTATTTAATAATTAAATTAATTCATGTAGTTGTCAGCATTCTTTCGAGTGCTAAACGAGCGTTACTTGCAATGGGTTCTTCTACTATAATCTGGTTCATTTCAAATCCATCTTCTAAAGATTCTAAACACCAAACAAAATGAGGCAAATCAATTCTATTCATTGTTAAACAAGGGCACATATTGGGGTTTAAGGAAATAATATGTTTATCCGCATGCTCTTTTATGATTCGTTTTACTAAGTTCATTTCTGTTCCGATTGCAAACGATGTTCCAGGAGCAGCATTTTGAATGCAGTTTATTATATAGTTGGTAGAACCAGCATAATCTGCTAACTCCACCACCTCACGACGACACTCTGGATGAACGATAATTTTCATATCTGGAAATTGTTCTCTTACATCAAAAATATTTTTCACCGTAAAGTTTTCATGTACAGAACAGTGTCCTTTCCATAAAATGACTTGAACATTCTCCAAGGGACCGGAATATTCCAATTCATTCTTAATAGGATCCCACACGGCCATATTTTCTAATGGTATCCCTAAATTAAATGCGGTATTTCTTCCTAAATGCTGATCTGGTAAAAATAGTAACCTCTCCTTTTGTGTTAGGGCCCAGGAAACCATTTTTTCTGCATTCGATGACGTAACAGTTGCACCTCCATTTATGCCAACAAATGCTTTAATTGCAGCAGTTGAATTGACATAAGTAAGTGGAATAATTGTATCTCCAAAAAGCTGCAGCAGCTTCTCCCATGCACGATCGGTTTGATAAATATCTGCCATATCTGCCATAGAACAGCCTGCCCGCATATCAGGAAGATACACTTTTTGCTGTTTTGATGTTAAAATATCCGCTGTTTCTGCCATAAAATACACGCCGCAAAAAACAATATATTCTGCTTCCTTGTTATCAGCTGCAACTTGAGCAAGCTGTAAGCTATCACCTGTTGTATCAGCAAACTGGATTACTTCATCTTTTTGGTAATGATGACCTGGAACAAATAAACGATCTCCGAGTTTCCTTTTTATTTTCATTGCTCGAGCTTCTAATTCTTGTGTCGACATATTTTTATAGTGTTCTGGAATTTGTTTATGATTTGTTTGTAATTGATCAAGAATATTCATCGATTTCATCCCCTTTGATTAAATTATGATAGGTTCACCTTTACACTTATATCCAACGAAGCAACCGAATGGGTCAAAAAACCGAGCGAGATATAATCAACTCCACAATCCTTGTAGGAAGCTACGTTTTCTAATGTGATTCCTCCAGATGCCTCTGTAATGATTGTTTCTGGAATATATTTAATCCATTTTTTTATCTCTTCTGGACTGCGATTATCAAACATAATCACATCCGCTCCAGCTTCCAATGCTTCTACCATTTGTGCTTTTGTTTCGACCTCGACTTCTACTTTTACCATATGACCAATAGATTGTTTGATGGTTTTAACGGCATTTCTAATAGAACCTACAAAAGAAATATGATTATCTTTGATCATGACGGCATCATATAAACCGTAGCGATGATTATAACCGCCGCCGACTGTTACTGCATATTTTTCCAGCATACGAAGGCCTGGAGTCGTTTTTCTTGTATCACAAATTTTCGTATAAGGGCTGTTCAAACGATCGACACATTCTTTTGTTTTCGTGGCAATACCGCTCATTCTTTGAATAAGATTGAGAACAACCCTTTCTCCTTTTAAAAGATTGCGAATTGTTCCTTTTACGGTTGCAATTTCTTGTCCTATCTCCACTTTTTCTCCATCTTTTATCAGCATGTTTATGTCCATGGATGGTTCAAGCAATTGGAAACCATGTTCAATAACGGTTTGCCCACAGAATATTCCCGAACTTTTTGCTATAAATACAATTTCGCCTGTTGTATAAGCTGGAAATATCGTGTCGGTTGTAACATCTCTTTCTCCAATATCTTCTATAAAAAACTGTTCAAGTTGTTTTCGCAATTTTATTGTATTCATCATGTCCTACCTTTTCTTTTTTATGAACGATCTTTCTTTTTAGCCATTCTTCTTTTTCTTCCGGAAAATCTTCGCGATAATGTCCGCCTCTGCTCTCTGTTCTAGCTAAAGCAGATTTTGTAATCAACCAGGCGGTAATTAGCATAAAAGCAATTTCTTTTTCTTTTGAAGAGAATGTATCAAGATTAATAGATAGATCATGTATTCCAAATCCCTTCAGCCAATGCAGCTGGTTTTGCAAATCTTGTTTCTTTCTTACAATGCCGACATTCTCCATCATGCTTTCCTTTAGTACATTTACTTCTGGTAAGCTTAGGGGCGTTCCAAGATGGGATACTTTTGTTTCTTTTCTAATAAAAGTCGATGGAAGATAGTTGGTCGTACTAATATACCAAGCAAGCTGTTTTCCCATAAATAAACCTTCCAATAAAGAATTGCTTGCTAACCGGTTTGCTCCATGAAATCCCGTACATGCTGCTTCGCCGATCGCATATAATCCTTTAATTGTTGTTCTGCCAATCAGATCTGTTTCAATTCCTCCCATTAAAAAATGACTGCCAGGTGCAACTGGAATTTTCTTTTTAGCTAAATCAATGCCATTTTGTATACACATCTTTGAAATGGAGGGAAATCTTTGTTCAAAATGTTGAATACTGCTAATATCTAAATACACTTTTTCCCCTTTTTTTATATGGCTAAAAATCGTTTGGGAGACAATATGCCTTGGAGCAAGATCTTTATATGGATGCACGCCCTCCATAATGTATGATCCTTTTTCCGATATAAGCCTTGCTCCTTCTCCTCGTACAGCTTCTGAAACAAGACCAACTGTTTTCCCTTCAATTGAAAGCAAGGTAGGATGAAATTGTACAAACTCCATATCTGTTACAGCAGCCCCAGCTAAATATGCCAGTGCTATCCCGTCTCCTGTAATCGTATTTTCACTTGAAGTTAAGGAATAAATTTGCCCACATCCACCAGTGGCAAGCACTGTATGTGCTGCAAAAAAACAATCTTGTTGGCCATTTGCATGTGTTCCTTTTACACCTATACATTCGTTTTGATTGTTTTGAATCAATTCATCCACAAAAAAGTTTTCTAAAATCGTGACATTATTACCTAAAGAGTGGGTTAAAAACTCAACTAGCCTTTTGCCAGTTGAATCGCCTCCTCCATGAACAATACGATTTTCACTATGGGCTCCTTCCATGCCTAGCAACAAGTTTCCGTTGTCATCTTGATCAAAAGCACAGCCACCGCCTAGCAATTCATGAATTAAGTCGGGGGCATTTTTTGTTATTGTCTTTACTACCTCGACATTATTATGAAATCTGCCTGCTTCGAGTGTATCAAGTGCATGTTTTTTAAAATCATCTTGCTTGCTTATGGATGCAGCAACTCCTCCTTGTGCCAAATAAGAATTACTATGAAATGAGTGTGACTTTGTGAGAATCATCACATTTAAATGCTTAGAAAGTAACTTTGCCAATTGTAAACTTGCCAATCCACTGCCAATAATTAATACATCTGATTTCATATTTTTACTCCCCTTATTAACAGGTGTCTTGACACTTATATTTACATAGTTTTAAACTTATGACAAGTATTTTCTTTTAGGACTTTTTAATATTCTCATTTTCTTTATGTTAAGAAGGATTTTTTTATGGATTCATCAAGCAACTATTTGGAGGGAACACGATGATTTATTTCGATTATGCGGCAACTTGTCCGTTGGATAAAGATGCAGCTAGCGCATATATTAAAGTAGCTGCTAATTATTTTGCCAACTCTAACAGTCTTCATGATATGGGAGGCACAGTTCAATCTTTTATAGAACAATGCCGCAGTGATTTTGCTTCTTTATTAGGAGTAGACAAAGAGGGAATTTATTTTACAAGCGGCGGATCGGAAAGCAACTTTTTAACGATCCAGGCTTTGCTGTCGGAACAACCAAAGAACAAGAATCATATAATAACAACATTAGCAGAGCACTCTTCGATTCACAGCACGATGAAAATACTAGAAAAACAAGGATATGAAATAGATTATCTTCCCGTCATGAATAACGGGCTAATTGATTTAGAGCTCTTTGAAAAAAGGTTAAACGAAAATACTGCACTAGTTTCGATTCATCATGTCAACTCAGAAACTGGTGCCATTCAACCGATTGAGGAAATAGGTTCCATTTGCAAAAAACATGGTGTTCTTTTTCATAGTGACTTTGTACAAAGCTTTGGCAAACTTCCACTTACCTCTTTCACAAACATGCTTGATGGTTTTTCTCTATCAAGTCATAAGTTTTATGGACCAAAAGGAGTCGGAGTCGCATATATCAACCCAAAACATAATTGGGAAGGCTATTACCCGGGAACGACTCATGAAAATGGGTTTAGACCTGGCACGTTAAATACGGCAGGAATTGTATCCATGACGGTTGCTGCGCAAAAAGCACATTTGCAATTAGAGGGGAATCAGTTTCATTTTAAGCAGCTGCGAAACGCCTTTTTACAAAAAACAAAAGGAAATTCATCTATCCATGTAATAGAATGTGCCCAGCAACTTCCATCTATTATTGGATTACGAGTAAAGAATATGGAAGGTCAGTGGGTCATGTTGGAAAGTAATCGAAGAGGATATGCGATTTCAACAGGTAGTGCCTGTCAAGTCGGTCAACAAACTCCATCAAAGTCAATGAAGGCAATGGGCTTTTCGGATGAACAAGCAAAGGAATTTGTGCGGATTTCGTTTGGGAAAGATACAACAATCGAAGAAGTAGAACAGTATGCACAACTATTAAAAGAAATGATTGCTGAAACATCTAGCTAACAACAAGATTAATAACTAGCAATAGTGCAGTTTTTTGTCTTTTTTACAAATACTGCACTTTCTACCGTTCTACCTTCTCTTTATTCCCTGCCAAAAAATTCTCCATAACGCCTCAAGCTTTTCTTCTACTCGATTAGACGTATGAAAATAAACTAGCTCCACCATAATGGCCATAATCATCCCTGTATAAGCAATCGTTAAAGTCTCTTCATTCTCTTCTGCTGTTAGGGCATCTTGTTGTATCCATTGTTTAAATGCTTTTTTCAACAGCATTTCCTGTAATATCTCTACTTCCATTACGTCTTTATGCACCTCTTGATAAAGATGGGCGGGCGGAAAAAAACCCATGCGGAGCCAAAATTTTAAGCTTTCATTTTTTTGAAACATTTCTTTTGTATGTACTAAATAACCATATAAAAAATCATCTGCATTTCTCGTATTATTTTGTTGAAAATACGTTTCTTTTAAGCTTATTTCTACTTTTTTTGCTTCTCTTAATACTTCTAAAAACAACTCATCCTTCCCCTTAAAATGGGCATAAATAGAAGATTTCTTAATGCCTGCTTCTTCTGCAATTTGTGCAAGGGAGGTGCCCTCGTATCCGTGTAATCCAAAATATTTTAAAGCCGCCTGTTTTAATTCCTCACGTTTCACAAGGTCTCCTCCTTTCATGAAATGATTAACTTCACTATGAAATTATTTTTAGTCCGATTGACGCTGCTAAAATCATGCTGATAAATAATAATCGTTTCCAGTCTTTTGGTTCATTATATAAAAACATGCCGATACATGCAGAACCAATTGTGCCGATTCCTGTCCAAATTCCATATGCTGTTCCCATTGGAATGGTCTTTAATGCGTATGTCAACATACCAAAACTTAATACAAATCCTAAAACAAGAAAAATGACCGCATCCCATTTTTTCTGTGTCAATCTTTTTATATTAAGCACGCCTGCCACTTCACATAAACCTGCTATCATTAACGCAATCCACGCCATTATACTTTCTCCTTTGTTCCAGGGTTTTTATCTGTCACTATTTTCAAACCGATTACACCTGCCAGTAATATTCCGATAAACAATATTTTTAATGGCTGTATCGGTTCATGAAATAGGATAATCTCTCCTACCACAGTACCTACTGTTCCAAGACCAGTAAAAACTGCATATACGGTTCCAATCGGCAAAAAATTAGTTGTATATATTAGCAGGGAAAAACTAAAAATAATGGCTATTCCGGTTCCAATCCATTCTAAAGGTGTTTCTGCATATTTTAATCCTGCAACCCAAAGCACTTCTACTAAACCTGCTCCAAAAACCATCATCCAATAACGATTCATATTTTGCCTCCTCTAGAGCTTCTAACTATTTTACTATCGAACCAACCGACCGTTCGGTAGTTATTTTGCCACGTTTCTTTTTCCTTGTCAAACAAATCGTTTATAGTAAATTTTTTGGAATTACTTGAAACTATATTATTCTCTAATCGTATAAAAGAATGCCTTTGTTTTCTTACAAGATGATTCATAATATTTAGCTTGTTTAGAAGTTTAGGAGTGTATCGATATGAATTCAGAAAAACCATTTCGCAATGAAACACTTAAATCAAAAATCTTTATTATTTCCATCATTACTTTTTTGATTCTATTTGCACTTGCTTTTGTATTTGCTACTTATTATTTTGGTTTATTAGGATTTTTTAAGCTTCTTCATGTACAGTATGACTCTTTTTACACGCTATTTCTGTTTGTGCTGTTTTATCTTTTATTAGGCATTATTGGGGAGATTATTTTCAAATTGTTAAATACATTGATCCATGCATTAATCCCAACAGCCTTTATGCAGTTTTTCACTGAGTTTCTATTAAACTATTTTGTCAACTGGGCGATTATTTTTTTATTAGACAGTTGGATGGATTCTATTCAAATTGGTGAATATACACAAATATTAGCTGCTGCTTTGATCAGCTTAATAGAACTAGTCGTTGAAAAATCGGGGAAAAAGAATGAAAATACATAAGTAAGAAGCTATCACAGTAGGGGGTTTTCATCTCCATTTTATTGCTGGCTAAACAAAGCCAAATCATTCACGTTGTGTAAAAGTGTGAATGACTTGGCTTTCTTTTAGGTTATCGTAATATTACTTATTTATTAATATTCCAATCTCCATTCTTTTACATACACTGCACTCCCAGTAATTTGCACCTCAAATCCTTTATCCTGGTTACAAACTTCCACCAATACTTTTCCATCTTTGTTCATTTCCTGTCCTTGTTCGACTATTAATTTCATTTTTTCGTCTTGCTTCAATAGCTTATTTATGTATGTCGCATAATATGCCCCCATAACACCTGAAGCTGTACCTGTAACAGGATCCTCTACCGTTCCAGAATATGGAGAGGAAAAATGGCGACCATGCATGTTTGCTTCTGCATGATAGGTTTCTAAACAAAATGGATGCAATGATGCATGTGGTTTTTCCGTTAATATCGTTGGGAAATCTTGATTTATAGGTTTCATTTTTTGGAAGGTGTCTAATTTTTTTATTGGAATTAGCAAAGTCCATATTCCTGTACTTCCGTAAACAATCGGCAAATTTTTATCTATTTCCTCTTCTAAAATACTAATAGAAAGAGCAAGCGCTTGCCTTGATCCTTTATACTCATGAAATTTCGGTGCAGCTTGCTTCATCGTTATTTCATATTCACCATTTGCTAAAAAGTTAATTTCTACAGTAAATATACCTGCTTTCGTTTCAATTGTGACCTTTTTTTGTCGCAATTTATCTTGTAACACTAATGCACCAATGGCAGCCATCGTTCCATGTCCACATAAATCCATTTCGTGACCAGGTGTGAAATAACGAATCCTTATATCTGCAACTTCTGATGCAACAAGAAAGGACGTTTCATTAAAGCCAATAAGATGGGCTATTTTCTGCATCTCTTCGTCTGTTAAGTGATCAGCGTCTAATACGACGCCGGCTGGATTCCCTTTATTCGGCATTTGACTAAACGCATCATAATGATAAACTTTTACTGAATTCCCCACTGCCTATTCCCTCCTTTTCGATCATTTTTGATAGGATGTATTTTTTTATAAAAAGGCTTAGTTAAAAGGGGATTTCCGAAGCTTATCGCTCGCTGTGTGCCTGTGTGGTCTTCCTCTGACTCACTTTTCCCGCAGGAGTCTCACGCCTTCCACTCCAATCAACATCGTGTCAAAATCAACAATGAGCTTTTATATAGACTTATAAAAAATGCTCTCCCTCTCTGGAAAGCGATTTTTATTATTTTATACGGTTACTTTTCTTTTCACTTCTAAATAGAAGGAATAGATTTGACTTGCGCCTACTAAACGAAAGCCTTTTCCTTGTACATAATCCAACTTTAAGTCTTCATTAGTATGTTTTAACGTCAGTTGATCTAAATAAATTACGATTCCGTTATCTTCAAATTTTGTATCCTTATCATCTATATAATCTAAAGCAAATTCGAAATCATACGTATAACTGCATCCGCCGCTGAAAATGGTACTTATTTTAAAATTTGCTCCTTCTGGAACATCATATGTTTGCAATTTATTTTTCGCATCTTCTGTAATCGTGATATTCATTTTTACGCCACTCCTTTATTAGGTGGAAATAACCTGTTTGTTCTTCGTCTATTATTCCATCACGAAGAAAAGATGAAGCATGCTTCCACAATTCCATTGTAAGACAAGTTATCTTTTTTAGAAAAACATCTGCTCATCATTTTTACCTATTTTTTGAAAATGCAATTACTTTTACATTTCTTCCGGTGCTTCTATTCCTAATAACCGCAAACCTTCTTTTAAAACGATTGTTACTGCATACACAAGTGCTAATCTTTGTTGTTTTAGGGCATCTTCTTCTAGAATTCGTGTAGATGCGTAATATTTATTAAAAGCTTTTGAAAGGTCAAGCACGTATTTGGCTATTTCAGACGGATCATAGTTGATCATCGCCCGTTTTATTTTTTCTGGAAAATGCAGTAATACCTTTATCACATTCCAGCTTATATCATCTGCAAGTTCATACTTTTCTAATTCCATCATATTCCCTTTTCTTAATAAGGAGCATGCTCGTGCATGTGTATATTGAACATAAGGTCCTGTTTCTCCTTCAAAACGAAGCATATCATGTAATGAAAATTCAATATCCGATAATCGATAATGCTTTAAATCATGAAAGATAACCGCACCTGTGCCTACTTGTATTGCCACTTCCTCTTTTGCTTGTAAGCTTGGATTTTTTTCTTCGATGCTTTGACAGGCAAGATCAATCGCCTCGTTTAACACTTCTTCCAGTAATACTACTTTCCCTTTTCTCGTAGACATTTTTTTGCCATCTTTTAACATCATCCCAAACGGAATATGAACCATTCCATTTTGCCAATCATACCCCATTTTATTTAGCACAGCAAAAAGCTGTTTAAAATGCAGTGTTTGTTCATTTCCTACTACATATATAGCTTTTACAAACTGATACGTTTCTTGTCGATATATGGCAGCCGCTAAATCACGGGTGGCATAGAGGGTGGTGCCATCTTTTTTCTTGATTAAACAAGGTGGAAAACCATCTAATTGAACGACTTTTGCACCTTCTGATTCTAAAAGCAAATGGTCTTTTTCTAATAAATCAATAACCTTATCCATCTTATCATTATAAAAAGCTTCACCATTTTTAGAATCAAAAGTAATGCCAAGTAATTGATACACCTTGTTAAATTCTTTTACTGATTCTTCTCGAAAGTATTTCCATAATTCAACTGCTTCCTCCTCACTGTCTTCCAATTTTTTAAACCAATATCTCCCTTGATCATTTAACTGAGGATTTTTTTCTGCTTCTTCATGAAATGCTACATATAGTTTTAATAATTCTTTAATTGGATTTTCTTTAACCTTCTCTTTATCTCCCCATAATTGATAGGCAACCATCAGCTTTCCAAACTGTGTTCCCCAATCCCCCAAATGATTAATTCTAACTGGTTTGTACCCATTTTTCTCAGCAATATGTGCTAAGGAATTTCCAATTACCGTCGATCGTAAATGTCCCATCGAAAATGGCTTAGCAATATTAGGAGAAGAAAAATCAACGGTTATGACGCCACCATTGCCAATGACTTGTTGACCGTAGCTTTCTTTCTTTATCATTATTTCTTTTAAAATATAGGAAGATAAGACAGGCTTTTTTAAGAAGATATTGACGTATCCTGTAACCACTTCCACTTTATCTATTAATGGTGACTTTAGTTTTGCAGCAAGATCTTCGGCAATTGCTTGCGGAGCCTTCCGAAACCGCTTTGCTAATGGAAAGCATGGAAAGGCATAATCCCCTAAATGGGACAATTTCGGCTTTTCCAAGAAAGAAATAATCGTTTCTTTTTCTATTTCTCCTTGTAAACTATTAACTAAACAATTGGCTAGTTCGTTTTTTATGTTCAACATATTTTCTCCTTTCTGTGGAAAAGGGGACAGAGCTTCGAAATTTAGATGGAAAATAACGCGGTTCTGTGCCCATGTGCCCAATATTTTGTTTTTTTATTCGAATATATAGTGAGTTCTCTACTCACGCCGCCTTTATTATGTCCTGAGTCTGCATACAATTCTTTTTTCCATAAAGGTCTTAAAGAAAATTCTCATGCTAGTTTCTACATAAAAAAACTCCCGCCCCTTCTATTTGAAGAGGCGAGAGTTTTTAATATCCCGCGGTACCACTCTAATTGTTTTTTCCTATTAGAAAAAACCACTTGCCTATGTTAACGGATTATTTCCGGTTTTTCCTACTGTTTTCAGAAAAACATCTCCAAAGTGCGCTTCATTATTTGTTCGGTATTAGGCTCCCACCTACCCTAATTCGCTGTGACTTTCCAAATAACTACTCTCTTTTTCCAAGATTTTTACTATTTTTCATTTATTATACTTATTATATTCTTCATTGCAACTATAAATTCACTAATTTTTATTTTGATTAATTGATTTTCTTATCGAATGTTCTTGTGCGAGCCGTCACAATTGGGCTGTTTTTGAGATAGTCCACAAGTGCAATCATTTAATCCCTTTCCATTGAGAATTTTCTGTATACATTTTTCAACCCTTGACTCTCGAGTTTTGGATTGTTTGGGTTGAGAAAAATGAAGAATGTATGCTCTTTGCCGTCCCGGCGTCAATGCTTCAAAAGCAGTTTTCAAGGCAGGAATTTCATCGAATTTATTTTGAAGTTCTTCAGGTATTATGAATTCAGTATTCTTTTTAAAATTCACTTCCAAACCGGCTTTTTCAACTTCAATGGCTTCATAAATATAGGCTTTCAAGATGGTTTCCATTTCAACTATTTCTTGAACATTGGTGAACCGAATCTGGCGCGCTGCCTGTACATTCTCCGTTTGTTGGATTAGAATTCCATGAGCATCCTTTAACAAGGCACCTTTGTGAAACAGAAGCGCACAATATTCTTTAAATCCATGTATTAAAACGATGTTTTTTTTCTTAAACGTGTAACAAGGATGCATCCACTTAAATTCTTCGGTCAGCTCACAGTCAAGAACGATATTTCTCAACGTCTCATATTCTTCCTTCCACTTTTTAGCATTACTTAAAAATTCATCAACCTTAGGATTCATTCTACTATTTGTCATCAAGGAACACCCCTTTTCAATTTTTTGATCAGCTGACAGTCAAGAATGATCATTCTCCAATTCTTCCTGTTACTTTTTGGCCTTACTTGAATATCCATCAACCTAGAATCATTTTCTATGACCCGATTGTTGAATAGCATGACTGACGTTTTAAACAACTTTATTGTCACTTAACAACTTGTTTGGTAAAAGAACACAACTAATGTTGAAACCAACTTATTAAACATGTAGCACTCCTAAGAAAAGTAAATTAACCCAAGCCACTTTTTACACAGTAATGAATTCAAAGATGTGTGATCTAAATAAACGTAGTCATCTGAAAACAACTCAAAATCTTCTCCCCAGTGTCCTGCACATCCAATACGAATCCAATTATCCATAAACGATTCAAAACTTTCTCCAAGCCTTAATCCATGCATCATTCCATCACTTGCTAAATAAATAACTTCCCCTGGATGATATTTTAAATCGATTGCAAAATAATTCCCGTTTCCATGTCGAGAGAATATAAATGAATACTTCCAATGATCAAGAGCCTGATCTTCATCTAAACCCTCATTGTCACGCCTCATCTCATTTAACATAATTAGTTGGTCAACATCCCAAAGTGGCCCATCCAAAAAACTGCCCGAACTAATCAAACGGTTATTGATATTCAATGCATTTTCTTCACTCACTGCCCAATAGAAATGAACCCTTTTTGAAAACTGCTGCACTACATTTTTATACGAAATGGGAAGTGACATTCCTATTTGAATTTCAATATTCTTAATTTCTTCCTTATTTGCTTTGTCAAAAATATCTATATGTTGAATTTCAGCATGTTTGTTTTTTGTCAGTTGAAGGGTTTGATTTAAAATTACTTGCCATTCTATATAGTTATAAATGTCGTATGTATAAGGTTTAATTTTCTTTTTCTTTCATTTATAAATAGCGCCTGCATATCGAACCCATTGAGGAAGTTCTTTTATAGATTCGGGTATCTCTTCATCAAACCTTTTATTTTCCTTGAGAAATTCTAATCCTTTAATCGTAAGTTTAACTTTAGTAAGCGAGGATTGATCGATATAACCATTTGAATTTAATAATGAAATAAATTGATTAAAATCCCGATCCGGCATTCGATAATCTTTAGAAATGATTCCAACATCTCCGTCATTAATCCGCTTTAGAACACTATATACTAATCTTTCACTCATAAAAACCACCTGTATTTTTTCCATTTACTGTTTTATGAATGTACATAACTAATATTGACATGTAGCGACTCTCCTTACTACACATATAATAAAATACCACGGAGGTGAAAATAATGTATCCTATCCATTCGAAAAACAGATTACATGGTGCTCCAGTTATCGGAACAGTTCCAGTTGTTCCACCAATTGTCCATGGCGCAGGTGGGACAGGTGCTATCGGGCATGGAGCAGTGCCTGCTACCACAAGTTTTACAGCTGGAAGTCCAGTCATTATTTATCCATATTTGCACCCTGCTATGCAATCAACCAATCCATACCAACCATATCTTAATCCTTATGCAAACTATTATCCACCTTTTTATTAATGAATTTTTTACGTTTATAAAAAATATGCTAGCTATAGATTCGTTTCTATACTAGCATGTTTTTTTCAATATATTCCTTATAATAGCTTTATTTTATTTATTCTTTTTAACAGCTAAACTCCAATTATGCAAAATTGTAGTAAAAATTCTAGCCATCTCCTATAATAACAGTAAAATACTTTATAAGGAGTACTTTATTGTGATAATTAGAAAAATAGAAACTTCTGATTCAGAAAACTTTCTTACACTCCGTAAAACATTGGATGAAGAATCAGAATTTATGATGCTTGAACCTGATGAACGACAAACAACGTTAGAACAACAGAAGGAATATATTAAGCAAACTTTATATAATCATTTATCACTCATTCTTGTATGCGAGATAGATGGTAAGATAGTTGGATACCTTTCTGCAACAAGAGAAAGTTTTAAGAGAATGGGTCATAGTGCGTATATTATAATAGGAATACTTAAGGCTTATACAGGTAAAAAAATCGGAACAAATTTATTTTCTGTATTGGAAGATTGGGCTTATTCAAACAATATTCATAGGCTGGAACTTACAGTTATGACCCACAATGAAGCAGCCATCGCCCTTTACAAAAAAATGGGTTTTCAAATAGAAGGAACAAAAAAGCACTCTTTAATGATTAATAATCAGTATATTGATGAATACTATATGGCAAAATTAATATAATTTTTAGCTTTTGTGTAAAAGAGAGTGATATCTGCTTTGGATGATATTCAGACTGTTTAAATTACTACCTCACTGTTCCTTTTATTCTGTCTACAATAATATTATTTTATAGAGCTTAGTCCTCTCTACTTAAAACAATCTTACCTCTTGTTCGACCAGTCTGACTAGAAAGATGGGCTTTTTTTGCTCCATCTATTGTAAGCGGATATACTTCTGAAACTACCGGCTTCAGTTTTTGTGCTTCAACTAGATCAGCAATATTTTTCAAATTTTCTCGATCTGGTCTTGTAAACACAAACTGAACTACTAGTTCACGTTCTTTTTCCAATGCATCTATATACTCAGGACGGACGGTATCTCGCTCACTAATGATTGTAGCTACTTTACCATTTTTCTTCATAAGATGTAATACATCACCATATGCTGAGCCTCCAATTCCATCTAACATAAAGTCAAATTTGGTGTTTGTATTCATGCCCCCAAGATCATATGCAAGAACTTCATCTGCTCCCAATTCACGTACAAAGTCACGATTTTTTGAGCTAGTTGTTGCCGCCACATATGCACCAAACGCTTTTGCGACTTGAATAGCAGCAGAACCAATCCCGCCACTACCTGCTAAAATAAGCACTTTATCCCCCTGCTGAATATTTCCTACTTCAACAAGTGCCTGCCAAACCGTAAGCCCTACTAACGGGAGGGAAGCAGCTTCCACATAGGACAATTTTTTAGGCATTCGGGCAACAAGATATGCTGGAACTACGATTTCGTCGGCGTATGTACCCTGTTTCTCCATTTCAGGTCTAAAAAAAACGTCATCTCCCACTTGAAATTCCTTTACGTTACTCCCAACGCCCGTTACTATTCCTGCTGCATCCCATCCTAAAATAAGAGGCATTTTATATGGAAAGTCCTCTTTCAAATACCCTTCTCGCACTTTCCAGTCTACAGGGTTTACTCCACTTGCTTTAATTGAAATAAGCAGTTCGTTTGGTCCTACTGATTTTGTAGGAATAGAAATTGTCGTGAGCTGTAGTACATTACCATATTGTTTTATACCTATTCCCTTCATCGTAATTACCTCCATTACTTCATACATCTTTATTTGAAATTCGCTTAATGAAGTCTATTGCTTGATTCATTTCTGGTGAGTTTTTATGCTTCGTTTTATAAGCGATATATAATTCATTAGGTACTTTTAAATGCTCCATTATTTTTTTAGCCTTTTCACCATTCATCGAATGATCTAATAGGAAGGTTGGAATTAAGGTGATGCCAGTTCCATATTCCACACTTGCTAACAAAGCATGAAGATTTGGGATAACGTGGATTGGTTTAAGTTGGGGACGCTTGCTAAAGTGCTGCCTCCAAAATCTTCTTATAATTGGCAGGTCCAAACCATAACTTAACCATTTTTGGTTTACCAGCCAATTTTCAACCTCATTTAAGTCTTGAAAGTCTGGAACCATTAATTCTTTAGGTGCAACTAAAACGAATTCTTCCTTCATTAATGGAATATATTCAATCCCTGGCATGTGAAATTTTTTAGATGTAACAATAAGGTCTACTTTATCCTCTGATAATTGATCCATTAATTGAGATGCAACACCAAAATGAGCTATCATGCGGAATTTTTCATCGTTTAGATTAGGCAGGATTAGTTCATTGAAAAATTCAATGGCCGAGCCGAATCTAATCACTGGTACGCTCGATAGCGAGACACTTTTCAGTCCAATTGTCTTTTCCTCCAACGCTTCTATAAGCGGGGCAACTTCTGAATAAAGCTCTTTGCCTCTTTCAGTAGGAAGCATCTTTCGGGATGTTCTTGTAAATAGAGGCTGCCCAACCTCAGCTTCCAGTGCTGCTAGATGCTGGCTCATGGCAGGCTGTGTCATGATTCTTTCTTTTGCGGCTTCGGATACAGAGTTATGCTTATAGATGCTGATAAAACTTCGATACCATTCAAAATCAACCACGTTCATCATCCTTTTTTTAACGATCTTATCTTATTTAGAGAGTTGATGCAAAAAATTTAATAGGTTGATATCTTCAAAAGATATCAACCTATAAGTTTTATCCTAGTTTTTCGATAACAGCATTTGTTACCGCTATTGTAGATTGAGGATTCTGTCCAGTAATTAGGTTCCCATCTACTTCATAATGCGTCGTCCAATTAGGAGCAGCGACAAAAATGGCTCCGAGTTCACGCATTTTGCTTTCTAATAAAAACGGCATATATTGGTCAAGTGTAGTTTCAGCTTCTTCACGATCTGTAAATGTATTGACACGTTTTCCAGCTACTAGAGGTTGACCATCTGAAAGAGTTGCTCCTACTAATCCAGCTGGTCCGTGGCAAACAGCTGCAACAATTTTATCTCCTTCATAAAAATCACGAAGCAATTCCTGAAGTTTTTCGCTCTTTGGCAGATCAAACATTGTTCCGTGTCCACCTGGCAAGAAAATTGCATGGAAACCTTCAGCAGATAATGAATCAAGTTTCACCGTGTTTTGCAAGTATTGTTTCGTGTCCAAAATTTCTTGTGGCGTACTTTCATCTACACTACCTGGATCTACTGGAACTATTCCGCCAAGTGGACTTGCTACGGTTATCTCATATTCTTTTTTCTCGAATGCTAGATATGCTTCAGCAAACTCTGATAACCAAACGCCCGTAGCTTTCTCCTCATTTATTTGCTTATGATTTGTAACTACCATTAATATTTTTTTTGACATTGTCTTTCCTCCATATTTAGATTTCTATGTTACAAGTGTAATTGTAAGTCACAGTTATTCATAAAACAAATTATAAAAAAGCGCATCATCTATAAATATTTTTATAGATAATACGCTTTTTACCCAGTATTCTGTTTCGTTAGTATCTGAATATACTTCGTCCGTTTAGCGAGCGTCGAGCCTCCTCGTCTCATACGCTCTGCTTAAGTCTCGTCTTTCTCGCATTCCCATAGGAGTCTACGTGTATTCAGTCTGCTGAGTCCACATAGACTCCTATTTTTTACGTAGGCTCTGTTAAAAAATAATGTTGATATTTGATACGTTTCCAAAATGCGGTTATAATAAGAACAAACATTCGTATAGGAGAGTTCGAAATGAGCAAAGCGTTTAGCAATTTATTAAAACATATTGATAAATTATCACATACAAATAAAGAACGAGTGTTTCAATGAAAACGCTATGTTGAACCTTCCTCAACTGTTGGTGGTCGTCTAGAGAGAAGCACGTTTCAAAGAAGGCTTTAAATGCCCCCATTGTACTTCTGAACACGTCAATAGATTTGGCAAAACTAATTGTCGCCAACGTTATCGTTGTAAGGCTTGTCGTAAAACCTTTACAGATACTACAAATACGATTCTGTTCCGAACTCGAAAAGGAAACGAATGGATTACTTTTGTTGAATGTATGTTTAAAGGATATTCCCTACGAAAATCAGCGGAAATCGTAGGGGTTACTTGGGTTACGCTTTTTTATTGGAGACACAAGATATTATCAGCCCTTAAACAAATGGATTTTAAGCAATTTGACGGTATTGTTGAAGTTGACGAGACCTATTTTCTGTACTCTCAAAAAGGACAACGTGGTATTAAGAAACGTAAACCTCGTAAACGAGGCGGAAAATCCAAACATAGAGGAATAAGCAAAGAACAAGTCTGTGTTCTTGTCGCTAGAGAGCGAACTAAATCAACGGTTTCTAAGGTAGCGTGTATGGAGCGGGTTGTGAAAACAAAGGTTGATAATATGATTGGTTCTAAACTGACACCTGAAAATGTTCTTGTTACAGATGCTTGGAGAGCCTATAAAACCTATGCAAAGGAAAAAGGGATAGAACATTATCGTATTAAATCTAATGATGGGAAACACGTTATTAAAGGTTTGTACCATATTCAAAATGTTAATGGACTGCACTCACGTTTAAAACATTGGATAAACCGTTTTAAAGGTGTGGCTACTAAATACCTTGATAATTATCTTGCTTCGTTCTTATTTGTAGATAGTCATAGTAATGAAAGTACAAAACATAACATCAAAGAGTTTCTTTTGACATCATTTGTTTTTGAAGTGAAAGAAACATATCGCAGTTTACGCTTATCAAATTTCGCTATTTAGTTCTTATTTAACTAACGGAGCAGGATAGCTAGATAAGAAACGTGATATAATAAGAAAATTTTGACGGTATTTTATGATTAGCCTATTCTATTCAAGAAGGCATTGGATTACGTAGTATAAAAAATAAGGAGTACAAAGCAGTGAATGAATTTTATAAGGCGTTAACATATGTAAATAAAATTTTTTATGAACCAAATCACTTAACAATAAATGCTATTCGAGAAGAAGCTCAAAATTCAGATTATGGGGCTGGTATGTTTCAACTAAATTCAAAATCGGTTAGATTTAGAGTCGCAAAAATAACACCTAACAAGATAGGACAGTTTGTTGCTTTTTGGGAAAAAGATGGAAATAATAAAAACCAAGCCTTTTCATATGAAAAGGCTACTGATTTATTGGTTATCAATACTTTTACTAGTAATAATAATTTTGGACAATTCGTTTTTCCAAAAGAAGTTCTTGTAAAACAAAATATCCTTAAAACAGGCACTACAAAAGGAAAAATGGCAATTAGAGTTTACCCTAGATGGGAAAATCCCACTAGCAAACAAGCTATCGAAACACAAAAATGGCAGTTAGCATATTTTGTTGAGGTGAACAATACAAATAGTTTTCCAGTACAAGAACTATTAAAGCTATATTCTAACTAAAATTGGATAGCCTTGAGCTGGCTAATAGTTTGTGAAGTTTAACACTTCAACTAACGGGCG